>NZ_JBFTKP010000025.1:0-95798 GCF_056396005.1 Allobosea sp. 05T439
GGGACGTTCACACCCGGCTGGTTGCTCGAGGTGGTGATGGTGGGGTCGTAATTGGTATTGGTGACGACCGGTGCTCCGGGGGGGCCGAGCGGCATCATGTCGCCATCGGCATCATTGATGTAGGTCGGGGTCAGCAGCCGCGGGAAGATTCCGTCCGCAGCGCCAGCCTGGCTCTGACCTGGAAGGAGATGATTGTTACTGCCATCGACCGTTCTAAGGCCGATTGGCAGCAAGGATGCATCTTGACCGATAATATCGACAAGACTTTCACCCGCAACGTTACGCTCTGCAACCTTAATTTGCTCAAGAATCTTGTTCAGATCGGCGAGGTTGACAACAAAGCTTGAAGCCATAACAGACCCCCAATTGAAGAACGTCGGTGAATATTAGGGGCAAATTAACTCTTCCATCGTATAGGCGGTTAGAGGACAAGGTCACCGCATTTTCGGGACCAGCGCGTGCCTATCAGGTGCCTCTGGTCCGTGGTCCATTGGGGCCGAGACCACCGACCTTGGTCTGGTTGGATCGTACCGGCAGAGTTCCTGGAGGCGCTGACGTGGTCAGGCGGCCGCATCGAGCTCCGGGTTCGAGCCGCCAATGGCGCGCCAGCAGCACCCAGAGCGAGCATGGCGGCGGCGAGCGGGGTTCGCTCAGTAGACCGCCCGGCCCCCAACGCGCCCCTGACAGCAGAAACTAGCGCTTTTCTTGTCGCGTGGAGGCGGCATGATCGAGAGATGAGCAGCGATGGGAATACGACGATCGGGGTTCTCGCCGACGACCTGACCAGTGCAGCGGACGGGGCTGGCCCCTTCGTCATGCGGGGCCATGGCGCGTGGGTCGGACGGGGTCGGTTGCCCCGGCAAGAGAGCGACGTCATCGCCGTGGACAGTGGCTCGCGCTCGGCTCCCGAGGCTGAGGTCGCGGAGCGGGTCTCGCGTCTCACCGCGCAGCTCGCCTCGCGCGACATCCTCTACAAGACGGTCGACTCGACGCTGCGCGGACATGTCAGGGCCGAGCTGGACGCGGCGTTCCGGGCCAGCGGGCGTAGGCAGCTCGTCTTCGCCCCGGCCTTTCCCGCGGCCGGGCGCACCACTGTCGGCGGCGTTCAATGCGTGGACGGTATCCCCGTGTCGGAGACCGCCTATGGCCGCGATCCGGTGCATCCGGCCCGCCATTCGGTGGTCGCCGACCTGGTCCCGCCCTCCATCGGGAGTGTGGTGCTGCTCGACGCCACGACACAGGACGAGCTGGACGCGCAGGTTGCGGCCTTGCCCGAACCGGAAGCCACGCTGTGGGTGGGCTCCCCGGGGATGGCGGCGGCGCTGGCGCGGCGCCTGGCCCCGACTGCGACGGGGGCTCCTGCAGCAGCGGTCGGCGGCGGGCCTGGCGATATTCTCATCGTCATCGGCAGCGCGAACCCGCGCAGTCACGGCCAGGCCGATCGGGTCGAGGGGGTGAGCGGGGTCACCCTGCTGCGCAGCCCCGCAAAGCGCGAAGACGACCCGGCGCCGCTTCTGCGGGAGATTGCAAGGGCTGCGGCGGACAGGCTTCGGGCCGAGGCCTTCGACGCGTTGATCGCCACGGGCGGGGACACCATGGAGGCGATCCTCGACCTTCTGGACGTTCGGGAATTCGAGATCCTCCACGAGCTCGAGCCAGGTTTTCCGCTTGGCCGTGCCCGGCTCGATGACGGGCGCGCGCTGCTTCTCGCCATGAAGGCCGGGGGTTTTGGCGGGGATGACACCTTGCTTCGCGCGGTCACGCGGCTGCGCCACGGGGCGCCTCTCTCTGGCCAGGGCATCGCCGATCCCGCCGGCCTGGAGACCGCGTTCGCCGATGCAAGGCGGCTCGGTTCCGCGCAAACCGGGTCGAACAAAACGCAAAAGGTGTCCTGATGGGACTTCGCTTCATCTTCATGCTGACGCGCAACGACCGCACCGTGGACGACGCGTCGGAGCAGTTGCAAACCGCCCTGCATCTTGGGGTCCGGCATATCGGCTTCAAGGATATCGGCCTGCCGCTMGACCAGTTGAAGGCGCTCAACAGAGCCATCAGGGAGGGCGGCGCGACATCCTATCTCGAGGTTGTCTCGCTCGACCGCGACAGCGAAATCGCCTCGGCCAAGGCTGCGGTCGAAATCGGCATCGACGTCCTGCTCGGCGGGACCAGAGTCGATGACGTGCTGCCTATCATTGCCGGCACCACGATCCAGTACTGTCCGTTCCCGGGGCGGATCATGGGCCATCCAAGCGTCCTGGAAGGCAGCATCGACGAGGTCGTCGCCAGCGCGCGGACGCTGGCGGCGCGCGACGGCGTGCACGGGCTCGATCTGCTGGCCTATCGCTCGCGGGAGAACGTGCCGGCCCTGATCCAGGCCGTCTGCGCCGCGGTCTCCAAACCCGTCTATGTCGCCGGCTCCATCGACACGCCGGAACGGATCGCCGCGCTGAAGCAGGCCGGAGCCGCCGGCTTCACGATCGGCACGGCCGCGCTCGACGGGAAATACCCGGCCGAGGGCAAGGACGTGCCCCACCAGCTCGCCAGGATCATTCGCGACGTCGCAACCCTCAACCGGCACATTTCGCCATTCCACAAGGAGAACCTGAGATTTGCGTTCGGCCGGTTTTCCGACACCTGGCCGCCCCATATCGCCGCGCGCGTCAACAACATGCAGATCAAGCTCGCCAGGTTCGAAGGCGAAGCGGCCTGGCATTTCCAGAGGCATGAGGACGAGGTCTTCTTCGTCCACAGGGGTCGGCTGCTGATGCGGTTCCGTGACCGCGACGAGCTCATCGAGGAGGGTGAGTTCATCGTCGTGCCGCATGGCGTCGAACGCTGCCCCGCAGCCCCCGAGGGCGCCTGCGAGGTGGTGCTGCTCGAGCTGGGCGCGACCGCAGGCGCCGGCATCGCGGAGGACGGCCTGGGCGACGCAGGGGCCTTCCACACCTGATGCGCGCCGTCAGCCCATTCCCGGCCGGGCGCGCGTAAGCACCCGCAGCCGATACAGTCTCCGACCTGGAGCTCCCTGCGATTGGTCAGCGCACCGGCAGCAGGTACTTCAGGCCCTGCGTGAAGCCGCGCGGCGCGACGGTGAGGTGATCCTCGTCGTTCAGGACCGCTGATTTCAGCTTCAAGCTCGGATACTTTCGGCTCAGCAACGCCGTCTCCAGAGCCCGGTTGTCGGCGACCATGTCTACCGTCTGGTTGTAGCGCCGATCGCCTTTCTGCTGGGCCTCGTAGGCGCCTACATAAAGATAGACATTCGCCGCCAGGTCCTGATTCCGCGTGGCGTAGCCCGCTTCGAGCTTCAAGGCATGCCGCTTGTCGTACCAGAGAGACGGGCTGCCGAGGATATAGCCGTTGAATAGGCCGGGCTCGGTGAAAAGGATCTGTGCCCCAAGCAGAGCGCCGTAGGAGTGGCCGAGAAAGATTGCTCTGGCAGGGTCGGCCCGGTAGCKAGCGGTGATGAATGGCTTTGCCTGATCGCGCAGATATCCCTGATAGGCGCGCGCCTGACCATGGATGGCGTTGGCTGGTGCGGTGCTTGGACCGTTCGATGTCGGAGTATAGTCACGCTGGCGGCTGACCATGCCGTCCTCGCCCTTCCCATAAGACAGGCCGACAAGGATGAATTCCTCAATCTTGGGCCCCTCGACGTTCAGGCGGCGCCCTATCTGCCGGATGATCGGGAAAGCGTAGTCGGCGTCGGTAACATAAAGCACGGGGTAGCGCCGCTGCGGCTGCTTCGCGTAGGACGGCGGCAAAGCGACGAAGACTTGGTAGTCGCGGCCGGAGACCGGATCGGGCACGTCCCATACCTCGCTGCCGGCGATCTCGTATGGGCGCCCCTCGCCAGGCTGCACCTTTGGAGTCGATTGGGCCCGGGCGTGCATCGCGCCGCTGGAGACGCCGAAGCCGGCGATAAGGGCAATCAGCAGGGCATTTTGAAAACGTCGTTGCACGTGAAGTCTCCGCCGGCGACCACCGGTCTCAGCTCATGGGGTTATGAGGTTGGCCGACTGTTAGTGGCGCGCTCGCGCAACAATGAGGCTCGGATTCTCGCGATTGGATTCGCATTTAAGAAAACATGAATCGAGTTCCCGCCGCAGGACTGTTTCAGCTACGTCAGGGTCAGATGAGCAGAATCCGCAACGGGTCGACCTTGCCCCTTCGATCTCGTTTCCCAAGCTGACGGTTTATCAGGCGGTCGCCTGCAATAGCCCGTGCCTGGCAGATCAGGACCAAGCCGGACATCGCTGCGGAAGACCAATCTGAAATCGCCACCTAAACGCTTCGCTCCGCCACCTCAGATCGGCAACAAGGCGTCGGGCTTCACATCAGACACCGATGCGTAGGTATGGGTTTCCCTGACACCGGGCAGAGGCAGGATCACCCGTTCCAGAAAGTCCTGGAACAGGGACATGTCGGCAATTCGCGCTTTCACGAGATAGTCGAAGCCGCCGATGACCATGTGGCATTCCAGAACTTCGGATGCCTGCGAGATCGCCTGGGCAAACCGCTCGAAGATATGCGGAGCCGTGTGGTCGAGGCGGACCTGGATGAAGACCACGGTGCCCCGGCCGACCTTCTGCGGATCGAGGATCGCCCTGACGGCCCTGACATAGCCCTCCCGGAACAGGCGCTTGACGCGCTGGCTGGTCCCGGTCGGGGACAGGCCGACCCGGTTCGCCAGCTCGAGCGTGGTGCGGCGGCCGTCCTCCTGCAGCAGCCGCAGCAAGTTGCGGTCGATCGCGTCGAGATCGGCGATTTCATGTTTCACGCTTGATGACCACAGATAGAGTGAATCTCACGCCAAACTCATGGAATGAGCATATTCATCCGCACCTACGCCGGCAATAGGCTGTGATTGCTGCAGTCCGGTGCTGTCGGCGGCCCAGGCCCGCCGGACCGGCCGCGCCGTCACGGAGGCCCGCTTGCGCAATGCGATGTTCGGAGACGGTGCCGGCAGCAAAGGGCTGGCGATCCTGGCCGGTGCGGCCTTCGTTGCGATCACCACCCTCCAGTTCGTCGCCGCCCGCTTCAGCCTGCGCGAGCATCTGACCGCGGCCGATATCGTGGGCCTGCGCTTTCTCGGTGCAGGTCTCGTCTTCCTGCCGGTGCTATGGCGGACCGGCACCAGACGGCTGAAGGCGCTGGGCTGGCGGAAAGCCGGGCTGCTGGCGCTGTTGGCGGGGCTGCCCTACCCGCTGCTCATCAATCAGGGGCTGACCCAGGCGCCGGCCGCCCATGCCGCCGCGCTCTCTCCCGCCTCCATCGTCTTCTTCTCCTTGGTGCTTTCGCGCATCGCGCTCAGGGAGACGGTGTCCGGCGCGCGGCTGATCGGCATCGGCGCGATCATCGCCGGGCTGCTGCTCTTCGTTTTCCATGCAGGGCTCAGTGCCGGCGACACCTGGCGCGGCGATCTGCTCTTTGCCGGATCGGGGATCATGTTCTCGGCCTATGCGGTGCTGGCCCGGCGCTGGTCGGTCGATGCGGTGACGGCGACGATCGCCGTCGTCCTGCTCTCCTGCCTGCCGCTGCCCCTGCTGCACGCCCTGGCGCCGAGCGGGTTCGCGGCCGCCCCGCTTGCCGAAATCGCCACGCAACTCGTGATCCAGGGCTTCCTGGCCGGTGCGGCTGCGATCGTTCTCTACACCTATGTGGTTCGCCAGCTCGGCCCGCAACCGGCTTCGCTGTTCATGCCCTGCATTCCGGTGACGACGGTTCTGGCCGGGATGGTGGTGCTCGGGGAAACCCCGACGCCGCCCCAGCTCGCAGCAATCGCTCTCATCACATGTGGAATGGTCTTCCCGATACTGCGGAGAGCCTAGCCCGGGGTCGGCGCCGGAGCTTGCTGCCTTATGCCGGGACTTCGCCATTCCCGGTTTTCACCGAGGCCCGGCGGCAGGCGCTGCGCGTGAAGCGCTCGATCTCGGCCAGCGCCGCATCGAGGCTCGGAAACGGACCATGCTTCATGGCCTTCATCGTCTCCTGCGCCTGGCCCGCGGTGACAAGCCGGAACTCGCCCGCGGGGTTTTCGGTGATTTCGCCCATCGGCCGGCCGAGCAGGTCGCTCAGCAGCCAGACGGTGTCATCGGAGCTCTGGGTGACGGTGATGTCCACGAAGCACTCGCTCTGATCGGGATGCCGACCGTCCGTTCAAGCGGAGGCAGGCCGGCGCTTCTTCGGCTTCGGCGGCTCGGCTGCGAGGAGTTCGCGGTCCAGCGCCTCCTTGGCCAACCGCTCAGCCTTCAGCCTCGCGGTCTTGGCCTCGCGGGCCTGGATGGCGCTCTCCTCCTCGGAGAGGATCCGGTTGCGCACCGATGACTGGGTCTGCGTCCTCAGGAACGCATTATCGGCATTGGCAATGAGCTTTGAACGATCGGTCATTGGTTTCCCCCTCCTAGATCTTGGTGGCGGCGCCGCCATTCGCGACGATCTCGTGATGCCCGATCACGCGCTCGCGGCCATCGGGCCCGCGCACGCGATACTGCTCCTCGGCGTTGTCGCGGGAGGGCATGACGCGCAGAACCTCGAACGGACCTGGCCGCGGCTGGTTGATCATGTCGTTGGTGAGGCTGAGGAGGTCCCCTGCCTTGTAGGCTGTCGTGGTCATGTCTTCATTGTCCTTGGGGCGGGGGCGTCAAAAGCTCTCCGCCGTCAGCCGGTGATAGCCGCCGCGATGCCGGGAATAGGCGGAGCGGGCAGCCTGGTAAATCGTGTCACGGTTCTGGTCGAAGACGGCGAGAACCGCAGCCTCGACATCGCCCGCACTCGGGCTGAGCTTGTGCAAGGCCGCGAAATCGACCTGGAAGGTGACCTCCAGCGCTGCGTCGGAACCCCAGAAGCTGACACAGGAGCGCCCTGCATCGAAGCGTCGGATCGGATTGGGAAAGTTGAGACTCATTGCCAGTGTCCTCCCGGTCGCGTCGGCGCAAAGCGGCCCGCGGCGCCATCCGCAGGGGAACTGGAATGCCCGGATACCGTGCGGCTTCGGAGGTCAGGAATGTGGCCGTTCAGCCGCCCGCGACGCGCAGGGGCGCCGCGACGGGTCTCGCTTTGCAGGGACAAGCCAGCCATTTTCTCACATGCGGCCACGCCGGAACAGATCAACCGCAAAGCGGCTCGTTCTCGGCAACCGTGTTTTGCACATGGGGAACCGCAGCACGTTTTGTAAGGTTGGCGCAAGAATAATCCGGGCCCGGAGCCGCGCATCCCCCTGCCCTCACCGAGCGGGCCGCCTGAATCGGGACGGGATTGAAGGCGGCCCAAGCAAGAGCCGCTTGCCCCGCCTTTTCGCCTCGTGGAGGCCAATACCCCCACGCCTGCTCCTTCACTCGGCGAGTGCGGCGCGCACGAGCACGGCAAGCCGCTCGTAATCGGCCTCCTCGTTATAGGCCTGGGCCGAGAGCCGCAGCCACAGCCCACCGGCGAGAGCGGAGACCGGTGCAT
This sequence comes from Allobosea sp. 05T439, assembly GCF_056396005.1. Lineage (NCBI taxonomy): Bacteria > Pseudomonadati > Pseudomonadota > Alphaproteobacteria > Hyphomicrobiales > Alloboseaceae > Allobosea > Allobosea sp. 05T439. The sequence continues at coordinate 7,453 of NZ_JBFTKP010000025.1, forward strand.
CGCAGCCCCTGGCCTCGAAGCGCCGCCGGATCGCCAAGGCCGCTTCCGCACTCGCCTCAAAGCGCACGGGAAGGCGCACCAGCCTCATCGCCCGCGCGAGCTCCGGCCCGGAGCCGGCTTCGGTACCGAGCGCTGTTGCGAGGATCTCACCGCCACGCCCCGCGAGATCGGCATTGCGCGCCCGCAGGGCGGCACCGCCGAGATCCTGATGAAAGGCGAGCGCGGCCGTCACGGCCAGAAAGGCGCTGGGGTCGCGCGTGCCCGTCCAGTCGAACTCGGCGAGATAGCCGCCACCGAAACCATGCGAGATCGTCAGCGGATGGATCGCTGCCTGATGGTCCGGCCTGGTCCACAGGAAGGCGCAGCCTTTCGGGGCCATCAGCCATTTGTGGCAATTGCCGACATACCAGTCGGCATCGAGGCCCTGGAGATCGAGCGCGATCTGGCCGGGCGCATGGGCTCCATCGACAAGCACCGGTACGCCCGCCGCGTGACAGGCCGCAATCAGCTCCGCCATCGGCAGCAGGAGCGCGCTGGACGAGGTGATATGGTCGAGCACCGCGATGCGGGTGCGTGGCGTGATGGCGGCCGCGACAGCCGCGACGATCTGCGCGGCGCTAGGCTGCGGAAACGCAATCGGCGCTTCCACGATGCGGGCTCCGCTGCGCTCGGCGAGGTAGGCGACCGTGTTGCGAACCGCGCCATAGGCGTGGCTCAGGATCAGGATCTCGTCACCCGGCGCGAAATCCAGCGAGCGCAGGACGGCGTTGCAGCCGCTCGTGGCGTTGTCGACGAAGACGAGGTCCTCGCCCTTCGCACCGAGGAAATCCGCCAGCGCGTCCGCGGCCAGCCGCAGGGCCGGAGGCAGGACCGAGCGCATGAAGAGCGAAGGCTGGCTCTCCATCTCCCGGCGCCACGCGTCCTGGGCGGCCAGAACGGTTTTGGGCGTGGCGCCATAGGCACCGTGATTGACCGTCAGCTTGCTCCAGTCGAGCGACCATTCCCCGCGGATCGAGGATCCGAGCTGGACAGGCTTGGGCGGGACGGAGGTGGCGGTCGCTTTCATCGCTTCCTCACCGTTTCAGGCCGGAGGCCGCGATACCCTCGATGATATGGCGCTGGAACATCAGGAAGGCGGCGAAGACCGGGACGAGGCTGAGCACCGACATGGCGAAGAGCGGCCCCCAGGACGAGCGGCTCGTCGCATCGACGAAGCCGCGCAGCGCCAGCGGCACCGTGTAATTGGCGACATCGGTGAGATAGAGCAGCGGCCCGAAGAAATCGTCCCAGGTCCAGATGAAGGAGAAGATCGCGGCTGCCGCCAGGACCGGCTTCGACAAGGGCAGCATGATGCTCCAGTAGATCCGCCAGGGTCCGCAGCCGTCGATGACGGCCGCCTCGTCGAGTTCCCTTGGGATGCCGCGGAAGAACTGCACCATCAGGAAGATGAAGAAGGCGTCGACCGCCATGAATTTCGGCACGACCAGCGGCCAGAACGTGTTCAGCCAGCCGAGCTTCTGGAACAGCACATATTGCGGGATCAGGGTGACGTGATAGGGCAGCATCAGCGTGCCCAGCATCGCCGCGAACCAGAATTTCCGCAGCGGAAACTCAAGCCGCGCGAAGGCGAAAGCGGCGAGCGAACAGGCCGCCAGGTTGCCGATGACGGCCAGCCCCGAGACGATCAGCGAATTCAGGAAGAACCGGCCGAAATTGATGCCGAGACCGTACCAACCCTCGACATAGCTGGCCAAGGTGACCGCCTTCGGCCAGAGCGAGAGATCGCTGAAGATCTCGTCTTCCGGCTTGAAGGAACTGCTCAGCATCCAGAGCAAGGGATAGAGCATCGCCAGCGAGGCGAGCGAGAGCGCAATATGCTTGGGGAGCGCCCGCCACGACCGGTCGATCGCCTCCGGCGCGAGGCGGCCGTCAGCGCTGTTCGTCTTCATAATAGACCCAGAAGCGTTGCGAGAAGAAGGTGAGCGCCGTGAAGGCGGCGATCGTCAGCAACAGGACCCAGGCCAGGGCCGAGGCATAGCCCATGCGGAAATAGGCAAAACCCTGCTGATAGAGATAGAGGGTGTAGAACAGCGTCGAGTCGACCGGGCCACCGGTGCCGCCGCTGATGATGAAGGCCGGCGTGAACGCCTTGAACGCCTCGATCGTCTGCAGGACCAGGTTGAAGAAGATCACCGGCGCGAGCAGCGGCAAGGTGATGCGGGTGAGCTGCTGACGCCGCGTCGCGCCGTCGATGCTGGCTGCCTCGTAGAGATCACGCGGAATCTGGCGCAAGCCTGCGAGGAAGATGATCATCGGCGAGCCGAACTGCCAGACGCTGAGCAGGACCAGCGTATAGAGCGAGGTTGCCGGATTCGAGATCCAGCTCGGCCCGTTGATGCCGAAGGMGAACCAGAGGAATTCGTTGACGAGGCCCTCATAGCCGAAGACCTGCTTCCACAGGATCGCGACCGCGACGCTGCCCCCGAGCAGGGACGGCAGATAGAAGATCGCGCGATAGATGCTGAGGCCCCTGATGCCACGATCGAGGACCATCGCGACGGCCAGCGCGAAGGCGAGCTTCAGCGGCACCGACAGCACGACATAGGTCAATGTCACGCTGACCGACGCCCAGAATTTCGGGTCGGACGAGAACATCCGCTGATAATTCGCCGCTCCAACCCATTGCGGTGCGCGCAGCAGGTCGAAGTCGGTGAAGGACAGATAGAGCGAGACGAGAGTCGGGCCGAGCGTGAACAGCACGAAGCCCGCGAGCCACGGCGTGAGGAAGAGATAGCCGGGCAAGGCATTCCTGACGCCGTCCCAGCGACGCCGGGCGACACGGCCCGGCGTGGAGGCGGCGAGACTGGCACTGTGAGCCATGGATGATCAGGCTTTCGAGAGGATGCGCTCGGCCTCGGAGACCAGTTGCTCGGCGGCCTGTTGCGGCGTGAGCTGCTTGAAGCCGACCTTCTCGGCCGCCTGGCGGATCAGGGAGGTGACTTCGGCCGCGCCCTTCGGCGGCGCCGGAGGGAGCGGTGCCGGTCCGCGCTTGCTTAGCTGCGAGAGATGCTCGACCTGCATCTGACCGCCCTCGTCGAGCTCCGGCGCCAGCAGGGCGCKGATCTTCTCCGAGGGCKAGACGCCGCGCTCGACGCCGAGCAGCTTGGCGCCTTCGGGCTTCAGCACCATGAAGTCGATCAGGGCTGCAGCGGTCTTGGGATCGGCCGCAGTCGCCGAGACGCAGAGCATCATCGAGGGCTTGAGATACTCGCCCGGCTTCTCACCCTTGGGATGGAACGCCATCCCGACCTTGCTCTTGCTGACAGCCTGGTAGCCGACGATCTGGTTGCTGTTGGTGAAGGTGATCGCGGCGCGGCCCGTCGTCAGCAGGTCGCTGTCGATGGTGATCTTGTCGGTCGCGGCGAGATCGGCGGGAACGATGGCGCCCCTGCCCCGCATCTCGGCACAGAGCGCCAGCCATGTCTCGGCATCGTCGCGGGTGAAGCCAAGACGACCGTCCTTGTCATAGAGCGTGCGGCCGCGCGTCAGCACCCAGTATTCGAGCTCGGGCTCCATCACGCTGGGATCGGCCGAACCGAAATAGCCGCGCCGGTTCGCCTTCTTGGTGATGTTCTCGCCGAGCGTCGCGAATTCCGCCCAGCTCATCTCCGGGTTTGGCGCGGCAAGGCCGAGCTTCTCCAGCATTGTCTTGTCATAGAGCAGGACGTCGCTGTTCATGCCCATGGGGATGCCATAGAGCTTGCCGTCGATCTTGCCGGCCTCGAGCACCGAGGGGACATAGTCGCTGGGGTCGATGACCGAAGGGACGAGATCGTCGAGCGCCCGCAGCGCGCCGCGACGCGCATATTCAGGCAGGTAGCGGTAGTCCATCTGAATGATGTCGGGCGCATTGCCGCCGGCGACCTGGGTTGCCAGCTTGGTCCAATAGGCATCCCAACCCACGGTCTCAGGGGCAATCTCGAGCCCGGAACGCCCGAGCTTGAAGGCATCGATCGCGGCCTGCGTCCGGCGCGCCCGGTCGGTTCCGCCCCACCAGGCGATACGCAGGCGGCCCGGCTCCGCGGCAGCGGCCGGCGAGGACAGCGCGCCTGCGCCAGTCAGCTTCAGAATGGCCGGCGACGCGATCAGCGCCCCGAAACGCAACACATCACGCCGTGATGCCTTCATGCCCATTTCGCTCTCCCTTGCTACCCTGCTTCGGCCCTTGATTCTCGTTCGTCCACGAGAKGGCCGCACAGTTGTTGTCGCGATTTGTTGCACGGTTCCAGCATCGGTGCAACGATGCACCAACACCAAAAAGGGGAGAAACCAAGGGGTGGCGACCATTCTCGATGTGGCGCGGATAGCCGGCGTCTCGGCTTCAAGTGTCTCGAATTTCCTGAACGATCGCCATGCGAAGATGACCCCCGCCACGCTTGAGCGCATCCGCAGCGCCGTCGCGGAACTCGGATACAAGCCGAGTTCGGCCGCGCGTCAGCTGAAGACCGGGCACTCGGCCGTGATCGGGCTTCTGGTGCCCTCGGTCGCAAACCCGTTCTTCGGCGAAATCGCCACCGCCATCCAGCATGCCGCCCAGGCGCGGGGGCATCAGGTGATCCTTTGCAACACGTACCGGGACCCGCACCGGGAGACCGAGTTTGCCGAGGAACTGGCGGCTTTCGGCGTTCGCGGCATCATCACCGGTTCGTCCCTGCTGAACCCCCGGCATCTCTCCGGCCTTGCCGCCAAGGGGCTCGCCATCGTCGCTTTCGAGGGCAATGCCGCCTTGTCGGCAGCTCAGGGCATTACCGTCGTGTCGACGGACAACGCGCTGGCCACGACGCTCGCGGTGGATCATCTCGTGGGCCTGGGACATCGGCATATCGCCTATGTCACGGGACCGCTTCAAACGGCAGCGCGTGCGGCGCGTCTGAACGGCTTCAGGACGGCCGCGCAGCGACATGGCCTGGACGGGTCTGTCCATGAGATTTCGCTGCCGCCGAACGAGTATGGCGACGACATGATCGCGGAGCTCGGGATCGATGCCGGCCTCGCCATCGCAAGACTGCAGCAGCGCCCGACCGGCGTGATCGCGATGAACGACCTGCTGGCGATCGGCCTCGCGGCGGGCTTGCGCGAACAGGGCCTGGCGATTCCCGACGACATCTCGCTGGTCGGCATCGACGACCTGTTCCTGGCCCGGCTGATGAACCCGCCGATGACCAGCGTCAGGCAGCCACTCTCGGCAATGGCGCATGCGGCGATCGACTGCCTCCTCGATGCGATGGGACAAGCGCAGCCCGTCCAAAGCCGGATCTTCCCGCCGGAGCTGATCGTCAGGCAGTCGACCGCGCCAGCCATGCCGCGCAAGCCGAACGGACGCGGCTAGCCCGGGGAGCGCAGATCGAGCGCGAGGCGGCTTGTTCCCGGGCGCCGGCCCCACCATCGGATCCAGCGCGGGCATCCTGTGCGACCGTCGCGATGGAGCCCTTCGGGCTTCGCCCGCCTGCCCTGGAGCGCCGGACGATCAATTGGACGCATATCCGGCGGGGCTGAAGAGGTTTCGGCATTCTGCAGGGGTGACGAGTTCGCAGATGTCGCCGACGGCAAGGAAGAGGATTTTCAGCTTTTCGTGGCGCTACGCGACGGGGATCAGTTCGAAGGTCGCATCCGCGATGGCGTCCACTATGCCGACACGGCCGACATGATGCGGCGCCTGACGAAGGAGGAGCTGCTGCCCCTTGACGCCGTTCAATGTGAATTGCTTACTTTTGCTTCCCGTGACTGCTGGCGCACTTTTAGTGCTCAGCCAACCAGAGGCCGCGCCAATCTCCAATAGCGTCAACTGCAGCGAATTTTGCCTCCGCAAAAGGAGCCTGACATGCATTTCCACCTTGCGCTTTCCGTCGCAGTTTTGGCTGTCTTCGCATTGCCGACGCAAGCCAGGCAGAGCGGCGATAGCGCTCGCGAGGCGTGTCGCGAGGAAGCCCGCAAGGCTACCAAGCCAGGACACACGTCTCGGCTCGATCGGGAGCAATTGAAGGAAATGCGCCGCGAATACGCCCGCGATTGCCGCCGGAGATCAAAGGCGATTTGATTACTGGCCACGGCAGGGACGATCGCGCTGAACACCATCACGGGCAAAGCCAACCCTTAGCGGTACTCCCGAATGATCTCGATCTTGCCGACGATGGCGTCGTTGAAGGCGTTCATGTCCGCTGCCGGGATCCACTATTCGAGATGCGCGCGTCCACCAGCGTCCTGCACCCGATACTGGTCGAGCTAGCGCCTCGCGCCCTGGACGACGCTGGCGAACAGGACGCCGATGCAGCCGAAGAGCAGCAACAAGCCGACCGTGATGGAGGCGCCCTGCTGGTAGCGGACAAGCAGCCCGCACGCCCCGACCACGGCCAGGATGGCCAGCGCCAGCTTCTCGTCATCGACGAACAGGGCGACGAGTTCGCGAAATATCAGACGCAGCAGGTTCATCGGGTCATCTCCTGGGGTTCGATTTTCTGGGGCTCGATTGTCCGGGGACGACGGGCGACCGGGACCAGGCTGAGCCCGACCGCCAGGAACACGGCGGCAAGAGCCGGGATCGCCAGATCATGCCCGGGCCAGGCGACGCCGAGCCCCTCCCCGGTCCAGTAGACGCCGAAGGCCGACAGCATCACGCCGACGCCGAATTTGAGGGTGTTCTCGGGCACGCGCGACAGCGGCTTGTGAACGGCGAAACCGATGATCAGGACAAGGAGGCAGGCCGCGACCGCCCCCAGCGCCGCCGGCCAGAGCAGCCCGCGCCCGGCGCCGACGGCGATGACGATGAACACGACCTCGACGCCCTCCAGCACCACCGCCTTGAAGGCGGCGAGACCCGCGATCCAGTTGCGCTGCGTCGCGTCCCGGCGCGCTGCCTCGGTCAGGCTCGCCGTCTCCCTGGCGAAGGCGAGCTCCTCGTCATGCAAGGCGATGATGCCCGCGGCCCGAAGGATCGCCTTGCGCAGCCAGCGCAGGCCGAAGAGCAGCAACAGCACGCCGATGACGAGTTGAAGCCCCTGGAGCGGGATGCGGTCGATCACGGGCCCGAGCGCCAGGACGAGAAGGCCGAGAACCCCGAGCCCTGCCACTGTCCCCGTCAGGGCCGGTCGCCAGCCCTGCACCGTTGCGACCGCAAGCACGATGGTGAAGGCTTCGACCACCTCGACGAGCGAGGCGAGGAACGTCGCGGAAATGGCGGGGGCGGCTGTTGCCCATGAGATCATGGCTGTCGCTTTCGTTTCGCAGGCCGCGCAGCAGGATGAGATCTTCGTGCGCGACCGTGGTATGATAGATACGCGATATTCCGTTCAGTATGATTGTAACGACCGTAACATTCAATAGGTTCCGAGAGGTTCGATGTCTGCATTGGAATGGTTGCTGCTGACCTACAAGGTCCCCGCCGAGCCGGCGCGGAAGCGGGTCTCGATCTGGCGCAAGCTCAAGGGGATGGGCGCGGTCTATCTGCAGGGCGGCGTCTGCGTGCTGCCCAAGACCGATGACCATCTGCGGCGCCTAAAGATGCTGGAGAACGAGATCGCCGAGGCCGAGGGCGAAGCGCTGCTGCTGGCGACGGTCGGCCTCGACCAGAAGCAGCAGGACAAGATCATCGCCCGGTTCAATGCCGACCGCGACGACGAGTACAAGGAGTTCATCGAGAAGTGCATCGCCTTCGAGGAGGAGATTGCAGAAGAGACCCGCGTCAAGCACTTCACCTTCGCGGAGCTCGAGGAGAACGAGCAGGAACTGACCAAGTTCAAGACCTGGATCGCCAAGATCCAGAAGCTCGATTTCTACAAGGCCGATCGCGCCGAAGAGGCGGCAGGCCGCCTGATCAAGTCGGAAGCTATTCTCGACGCTTACGCGCATAATGTCTTTTCGGCGCAGGAGGAGAACATGTCTCCCGAGGCGTCGAAGGAGCAGAGCAATTCCAGCAAAACTGCGTAGCGGTCCGGCGTACGAAATCACGTGAAGACAAGGCGATAAGGCATTGCAGGGGATTCCATTTTCACCAACTCTCTAGCGGAGAAGCATCATGACGGCCGCCCCGCGCCATGCCGGCCCGATCCCAGCTTCAGACTGCCTCTGGAGCGGATGGTATGCGTGGCGGCCCGTCTTCCCGAGCGACGACACCGGGCCGTTCTGGCTGGAGACGCTCTGGCATCGGCGCCACCCCGTTACCGGACGCCATGAATATCGAACATTCCGCTCCGAGGCCGAAAAGCTGCGTGAGATGAGCGAGCGGCTGTTCTAAAGCATCGGCCCGAAAAGTGGATTGCGGTTTTCGGGGCAAAGCCTATGCAAACACAAAGGCTTAGATCATCGAACCGGATACGATATCCGGTCCGATGATCTGGTGGATGGTGTCCGCGGCTCGCGGCCGTTCCAGGAGCGTCGGCCCGGCCCCCGGCAGCCTATGGCGGACCCGCACGGGACAGACCAGACGCTCCCGACCACGTTCGAGCTGGATGGAAAGCCAGGCCCTGTCCTGTTACGGCATGGCTAATCTGCAGGAGCGATCCGATCCTGCCGTCGGACGCAGGCAGACAGCATGGTGGTTTCGGAGTTTCATCGCATGGCGGCGCTCGACAACGCCGCGCTGTGCACCGCCATGTGGCGCGCGCACGGCCTTGGCGTGGAGCGTGTCGACGGTTGCGCCGCGTGCTCGGGAACGCCGCCGCGCTTCTACCCCCATCTCGTCACGGTCGACCCAAAAATCGATCCTCAGGTTCAGCTGCACGCCATCGCAAAACGGACAGCGCGGGCGTCTGAGGCCTTCTTCGTCAAGGACAGTTACCGGGCGCTCGCGCTGGACGGTCTCGGCTTCGAGCCGCTGTTCGATGCTCGCTGGATTCATCGGCCCGCCGGCCTGGCCGCGGGACGAACGCGGCTCAGCTGGCGCCCGATCATGGTCGCCGAGGAGTTGGGCGCATGGGAGGCGGCCTGGAGTGGACGTGCAGGCGAGCCGCCGCTTTTCCTGCCGGCATTCCTGACGTCGCCCGGGATCAGGATGCTGGCCGGGCGGGCGGATGGCGCGATCGTGGCCGGGTGCATCGTCACGGAGACGGGCGCCGTGGCCGGTCTCAGCAACGTCTTCGGCGACACCTCGGAGGTGATCAGCGCCACGACAATGACGGTCCCCGGTCGCGACCTCGTGGGCTACKAGAGCGGCGACGCACTGGCAGCCGCACTGGAGGCCGGGTTCCGGACGGTGGGCGACCTCGCGATCTGGAAACGTCCATAGGGCTTAAAGCTTCGGCCCGAAAAGTGGATTGCGGTTTTCGGGGCAAAGCCGACGCAAACACAAAGGGTTAGATCATGGGAGCGGATATGATTTCCGGTCCGATGATCCAAGGGGGCGATCCTTGCCCTCGCGCACCGGTATCTGCGGACACTTGTCTGATCCGCAGGACCGTGGCGGCGAAACGTGACGACGGCAAGGTCGTGTCTGGCCGTCTTTAGCTTCCCGTTCAGAACACCGTGACGTCACGGGTGAAGACCTCGGCAGGGTTCCGACTTTGCCTTGACGGCCGATCGTCCAATACAGTCCCGCACGCCCCACGAGAGTAAGGTCAGCATGAAAGTCAGACCGGCCACATCCGCTGATGCGCAAGGTATGAGCAGCGCCCTGGACGAGATCTTCACTGCGGGCCTGCGCAAGAGCGCTGGTGATCCCCAATGGGTCCTGGCTCACTATATCGAGCAGGAGCAGCGCATCGAATGCTCGGTTGCGGAGGGCGAACTGGGGCGGATTCTCGGGTTCCAGTCTCTGCGCCATACCTCGGCCGACAATCCCTACGGGGTAGCCGAAGGCTGGGGGATCATCGGAACCCATGTCAGCCCCCACGCCGCTCGCCAAGGCGTCGGCTCGGCGCTGTTTCAAGCCACAGTGCAAGCCGCCAGAGCCTTTGGCCTGCAGAATATCGATGCGACCATCGGCGAGGGCAACGCGATGGGCCTGGCCTATTACGAGGCGATGGGCTTTCGGACCTACCGCACGCAAGAGGGTGTCATCTGCAAGGTCTATCGGCTCGATCCCTAGCGCACCCCCCCGCAATCAGACCGGGCGCCAGGCCGAACCGCCCCGACATCGACGAGGGCCGGCTCGCCCCGAGTTCCGACTTCGACGTGAAACGGCTAAGGAGGCCCCTGAGATCAGCAAATCCAGGGAATGCAGGGAATGACAGAGCCCGCCACGATCCTCTTGAGCCAGGTCAATGGCCACGGCGCCTCCACGAGCGGGCAGACCAGCTGCCTCGATCTGACGGACAGCAATGGACGCCGCTTCATCCTTCACATTCCGCGGCTGCTCGAGGGTGATTTCCTGTCGCGGTTCGAAGCGGCAGCCATGCACGCCGCCGAGATGCGCGGCTCCCCGTCGAATGCCGACGTCGTCAACGCCGTGCTCGCCGAACAGACCAGTTTCGTGATGGCCGATGATGGAACCTTGATCCTGAGGACGAAAACCCGCTCCGGCGTCGATATCGATATCAACTTCGACGAGACCACCGTGCGCGGGCTTCGCGCCTTGCTGGACAAGCGGCCATCGCCTCACTGAGAGGGCTGGGGAAACGCCTCGCAGCGGGTTGAAAACAGGCGCTCCCCGATAAAATCGACGAAGACCCGGACCTTCGGCGAGAGGTTGCGGTTGGAGGGCCAGATCAGGCTGAAATGGCCGGGAGCATCGATCCGGTCATCGAGCAGGGTGAGCAGCTCGCCCTTCCCGAGCGGATCGCGCACCAGGAAATCCGGCATGCAGCCGATACCGAGACCGGCGACCGTGGCGCCGCGCAGCGCCTCCATATTGTTGCAGGTCAGGACCGTGCGCGTGCGCAGTTCCGCCTCGCCGGCCACGAGCGTCAGCGGCCAGGCCTGGATCTTGCCGCTGTTGGGATAGCGGAAGCGGATGCCGAGATGCCCGTCGAGGTCGCGCGGGCATTCCGGCTTGCCGTGGCGTTCCAGATAGGACGGTGCGGCGCAGAGCAGCATCTGGAATGGGCGCAGGGTCCGCGCCATCAGGCGCGAATCCGGGAGTTCGCCGCTGCGGATCGCGACATCGACGCCCTCGTCGATCAGATCGACGAGGCGGTCGTTGAAATCGAGATCGACCTCGATCTCGGGATAGCGCGCCATGAACTCCGGCAGGACCGGCAATAGCAGGTGGTAGCTGACGATCGGCGTGCTGACGCGCAGGCGCCCGCGCGGCACGTCCATCGTGCGGGCGAGCATGGCGCGGGCATCGTCGAGATCGTCGAGGATGCGCCGGCAGCGCTCGTGGAAGGCCCGCCCCTCCTCGGTCAGCCGCAGGCTGCGGGTGGAGCGCTGGAACAGCCGGATGCCGAGCTGCTGTTCGAGCCTGGTCACGGCCTTGCCGACCGCCGACGCAGACAGTCCGAGCACGCGCCCGGCCATGACGAAGCTGCCGAGATCGGCGGTCCGGACAAAGGCCATCAGGCCGCTCAGCGAATCCATTCCTGGCTCTCCCGAGACACGAGCATTCGAGCGTTTAATTCCGCCAAGATCGGAATGAGCGGCGCCTTGGCAGGTATTCCATCGAGATTATCCTGTTTCTCGGGAAAGGCGAGCTTTCCCGGGAAAGGCGAGCCCCGGCTGGGTCGCAGCTCCGCCGCCATCGAACAGGGCATTCAATCCATGACGCAAACCACCACGCGGCCGCGCACGGCCGAGCAGGCGCTCGTGCTCCTCTCCGTCTGCCTCGCCGCGGCCGCGATGCCGCTGACCTTTACCGGGCCGGCCGTGGCGCTTCCTGCCATCGGCAAGGCTTTGGGCGGCAGCCCGATCGCGCTCAACTGGGTCACCAACGCCTTCATGCTGACCTTCGGATCGAGCCTGATGGCAGCGGGCGGACTGGCCGATGCCTATGGCCGCAAGCGCGTCTTCCTCATCGGCGTCGGCGCGTTCGCGGTGCTCTCCATGGCGCTGGCCGTTGCACCCGATATCCTGTGGTTCGATCTGGGCCGCGCGGCCCAGGGCGTCGCGGCGGCAGCCGCCTTTTCCGGCGGCATGGCGGCGCTCGCACAGGAATTCGATGGCGCGTCGCGCATCCGCGCCTTCAGCATCGTCGGCACGAGCTTCGGCGTCGGCCTTGCCTTCGGGCCGATCGCTTCGGGCCTGATGATCGACGCTTTCGGCTGGCGCAGCATTTTTGGGCTCGTGATCGTACTGGCGGTGCTCGCTTTGGCGCTGGGCGCGCGCGTCCTGCAGGAATCGCGCGATCCCGACGCCGCCGGGCTCGACTGGCCCGGCGCCGCCAGCTTCACGCTGGCCCTGGCGCTCTTCACCTATGGTGTCCTGCTGGCGCCGGAGCKCGGCTGGTCCGAGCCCACCGTGATGAGCCTGCTGGCGGGCTCCGTCCTGCTCTTCATCGCCTTCGTCGTGATCGAGGGCCGTGTCGCTCGGCCGATGCTCGACCTCACCCTGTTCCGCTACCCGCGGTTCGTCGGGGTGCAGTTGCTGGCCGCCGCGCCGGCCTATGCCTTCGTCGTGCTGCTGATCCTGCTGCCCGTGCGCTTCATCGGTATCGAGGGCCTGAGCGAGATCGCCGCCGGCCGGCTGATGATCGCACTGTCTGCGCCGCTGCTGGTCCTGCCGATCGCGGCTGGCCTGCTGACGCGCTGGTTCGCGCCGGCGACGATCTGCGGCGCAGGCTTGCTGATCTGCGCGGCCGGCCTGTTCTGGCTGAGCCGCGTTCCGCTCGGCGGCGAGACGATGGGCATCGCCTTGCCGATGGCGCTGATCGGCATCGGCATCAGCCTGCCCTGGGGGCTGATGGACGGGCTTGCAGTCAGCGTCGTGCCCAAGGAGCGCGCCGGCATGGCGACCGGCATCTTCAGCACCACGCGCGTGGCCGGCGAAGGCGTGGCGCTCGCCGTGGTCAGCGCCGTATTGTCTGCCCTGACGGCCGGCCATCTTGCGGCTGGCGCGACCGCAGCGCATGCGGGTCCGGCCGCCCAACGGCTCGTCACCGGCGACATCGCGAGCGCCGTGGCCGCCTTGCCGCAGATGAGCCGGACCGCGCTCGTCCAGAGCTATGGCGACGCCTTCGCGACATTGCTCGTGATGCTCTGCGCCATCACGGTCGTCACCGCGATCGTCGTCTTCGCCTTCCTCGGGCGCGGCACGGAGCAAAGGGCCGAGCCGGCGGCGGAGGCAGAAGAGCGTCTGCGCACCTCGGAAGCCTGATCGGGCTCACCCGGTCGAGGTCAGGCATCGGCGGCGGGGCATGGGCGTCAAGGCATGTCGGGATCCAGCCGGCAGCGAGGTCGCTCATCCGGTAGCGGCGCCAGATCATCGGACCGGAAATCGTATCCGGTCCGATGATCTAACCCTATGTGTTTGCATCGGTTTTGCCCCGAAAGCCGCAATCCACTTTTCGGGCCGATGCAATAAACCGGGCAGAGCGCGTGTCCCTGCCGTTCGAGGGCACAGCGTGCGATGCCTGCCTGCATGCCACGAGATCGACAACACGGCCGCCGAACGTGAGCGGATCGCCAAGCCTACCCTCAGCGTCGGAACGGCCAACATGGTCGTGTGCACTATGACGGTGCGCCAGCTCCCGCTACGGCTTCCAAAGGACGGCGAGCCGCTTCTCTGATCGTCGATGGCAGCCTCCCTCCCATCTCAGACGTTGCTGGCGGGCCGCCGCCACTTCCGAAATCGAACCCATTGTCGACGTCCGGGACGTCCGCTTTGCGGCAGATCCGCTCAACGATAGACGGCGGGGCCCGCTGGCTCCCTTTCGTGACGCTGCCAACGGCAGTCGGAAGGCTCAGTTGGACGAACTCAAGTGCGATAGCGCAGCGCTTCGATTAGAGCTGCCATGGCAGGCGGTGTTTGTCGCCGGCTTGGATAGTAGAGGAAGAACCCTGGATAGGGCGCGCACCAATCCTTCAGGACACGCATGAGTCGGCCGGAAGCGACGTGGCCCTCGGCTTGCGTTTCAAAGGTCGTGGCCAGCCCATGTCCGTCGAGCGCTGCCTGTAGAATGAGGTCGGCATCGCTGAACACAAGCGAGCCCGCCACGCGCACGGACAGCTCCTGCCCGTCCTTCTCGAATTCCCAGGCATAAAGGCCACCGGAGCCCGTCTGGCGGTAGTTGATGCAGTTGTGCTGCGTCAGATCGTGCGGCGAGACCGGGACAGGGTGTCTTGCGAAGTAGGCTGGCGATCCAACGATCGCCGAGCGCATCTCGGGTCCAATCCGGACCGCGATCATGTCGTTCTCAAGCCGCTCTCCCAGACGCACGCCAGCATCAAAATTCCCGGCGACGATGTCCATCAAGGCCTCGTCTGCCGATATTTCGATCGCAATATCGGGATGCTCGGCCATGAAAGTGCGGAGCTTCGGCAAAAGAACCGATACGGCCGCATGCTTCACCGTGGTGATGCGCAGCGTTCCGGCGGGCTTGTCGCGCAGTTCGCTCAAGCCCGCGATCTCGGCATAAATGTCCGTCAACGCGGGCTTCAACGTCCGCATCAGGCGCCGCCCGGCTTCCGTCGGCGAGACGCTGCGCGTCGTTCGCGCCAGCAACCGGATGCCCAACCTCTCTTCCAACTGCTGGATGGCGTGGCTCAGGGCCGACTGCGACATGTCGAGCTTGGCCGCCGCTCGCGTGAAGCTTCCCGCCTCCGCCACGGCCAGGAAAGCCGCAAGGTCGTTCAGTTCATCGCGCTTCATTGATGCACATCTTCGATAGACCCAAGCGAAGTGTGCAGCCTAATCGAAAGGCGCCGCCTGGGCTACGTATGGCCATCGACACGGCCGCTGATGCCGCCCCGCAAGCCAGAGGACGACCAATGGCCGAATACACCCCTCTCAGCCGCCGCACCTTCCTCGCCGGAGCCGCTGCCGCACAGATCGCCACCTGGTCGAATGCCAGTGCTCAGACGGTCCAGCCCCCAAGGATGATCACGATGAAGACCCGCAAGCTCGCCAATTTGGAAGTCTCGGAGCTTGGCTTCGGCTGCATGAACCAGAGCGGCAATTACAACGGGCCCGTCCCCAAGGACCAAGGCATCAAGACCATCCGCACAGCGTTCGAGAATGGCGTGACATTTTTCGACACGGCTGAGGTGTACGGCCCCTACATCAATGAGGAGCTCGTCGGCGAGGCGCTCCAGCCGTTCCGGGACAAGGTCAAGATCGCGACCAAATTCGGCTTCGCAATCAATGGGACCGTTGCGCTCGATAGCCGGCCGGAGCGCATCAAGCGCGTTGTCGAGGAGTCCCTGAAGCGTCTTCGGACCGA
Source organism: Allobosea sp. 05T439 (assembly GCF_056396005.1). Taxonomy (NCBI): domain Bacteria; kingdom Pseudomonadati; phylum Pseudomonadota; class Alphaproteobacteria; order Hyphomicrobiales; family Alloboseaceae; genus Allobosea; species Allobosea sp. 05T439. The sequence continues at coordinate 22,757 of NZ_JBFTKP010000025.1, forward strand.
TMACATCGATCTGTACTACCAGCACCGCGTCGATCCCGCGGTGCCGATCGAGGACGTCGCCGGCGCCGTGCAGGACCTCATCAAGCAGGGCAAGGTGTTGGGCTTCGGCCTTTCGGAGCCAAGCGCGAAAACCATCCGCCGCGCGCATGCCGTGCAGCCGGTCACGGCTGTTCAGAACGAATATTCGATGTGGACCCGCAACGTAGAGCTGAACGGCATCCTCGACACCTGCAACGAGCTGGGTATCGGCCTTGTGCCGTGGTCGCCCGTGGCGATGGGCTTCCTGACCGGCAAGTACGATCCGAGCACGACGTACGACGAGAAGACGGACTTCCGTGCGGGCTTCCCACGGTTCTCGAAGGAGTTCATGCCCCTCAACATGCCGATCGTCGAGTGGCTGAAGGACTACGCAGCCAAGAAGGGCGCGACGCCGTCACAAATCGCGCTCGCCTGGCTTATGGCGAAGAGCCCGAATATCGTCCCGATCCCGGGCACGCGCAGCAAAACCCATCTGCTGGAAAGTCTGGGGGCGGGCCGCGTGCAGCTCAGCACCGCCGACGTTCATGCGATCKACACGTCTCTGACCAAGTTCCCGGTCTATGGCGACCGCATGGGCAAGGACCACATGCTCTCGATCGACTATTCGGTGTAGTCGTTCCTGCCTTGGGGGGCGCCGTCCAGGGGCCGCAAGGGCGAAGCCCAGCAGGCGCTTGGCAGCGTAGGGACGCCGTGCAGAAAGTCGTCGACAAGGGCTGAGCCTCCTCGACTTTATACGGAAACGGGCTGCCGGGGGCGGCCCATTTTTCGTTTGGCTTGAGGTTGTGAAAACGCGCCCTCAGCATCGAGATTGGGAGCGCATCATTGTCTGGAGCCCTATGACCGGTTTCGGACAAGGCGCCAACTTCGGCTCGCCTCCCGTCTCAGACGTTGCTGGCGGGCCGCCACCAGTTCCGGAACGCCCCACCCCCGACCCCGGGCATGTCTGCTAACCCGCTACCAAAGGCGTTTGATTGCGAAGCTGTCGAACAATGCTTCGTTCGAAATCAGCACCATGTCCTCGGATTGAGCCTGGGCAATGAGGAGGCGGTCGAACGGATCCTTGTGCGCAATGTTCATCTCGCCGGCCCGCAGCGCGTGGTGGACGGTGACCGCCAGCTCGGCAAAGCCCTGATCTGCGATGATCGCCTCGAAGTCCTGCGCGAGCAGCGCCGCGCGGGGGCACTTGCCAATGCGGAACTTGGTGGCGACCTCCATGGCCGAGGCGGCGCTGACGGCGATGCTGTTGCCCTCGTCCCCAATAGCCTCTCGGGCACGGGGGCTCAGCGCCTCGTCACCTGCCAGCCACCAGATCAGAGCATGGGTATCGAGCAGCAGCCTCACGTGAGATTCCAGCCGCCGAGTTCATTCTCGGGCAGCGGCTCGTCGAAGCGCGCATCGACGGCGATCTTTCCCTTGAGTACCCCAAAGCGCCGCTTGCCGCGTGGTCTGACCGGCACCAGGCGCACCACAGGCACGTTGCCACGGGCAATGACCACATCTGCACCCTCCAGGGCGTCAGCGATCAGTTTGGACAGGTTGGTCTTGGCCTCGTGAACCGAGAACTGGGCCATGAGCATCTCCTTAGCTAAAAATATAGCTAAGGGCCTGCACTGAGCAAGAGCGCTGCCGTTTTCCGGGCTGCTTCAGCCTCCGGTGCACGCGGCTCTCAGCGTGCACAATGTTCCGAGAGGCAAGGCTGAAAGGCCAGTCCAATGATCCCACCGTCTCGTGCCTTCGTCGCATGGCGACGCACGCGGCGTAATGCGCAAGCCTGCCTCTGGAACTTGCGGGCTCGCTGAAGCATAGTTGGCATGGCGTTGCAGGTCCGCCCGCATCGGGCGGCACCGCCCGCCATGCCTGGAAGTGGCTATGGCTCACCCGGTCAAGCTCGTTTCCGTCGCGACGGCTGTTCCGCCCCATGAGTTTCGCCAGCGCGATGTGGCGGCAGCCGCCCATCGGAGCTTTGCCGGCCGCTATCCCGATTTCGAGCAGCTTGCGCGCGTCTTCGAAAATTCGGGCATCAGCCGCCGCTATGCCGTCCGGCCGATCGAGTGGTATCTGCAGCCATTGGGATGGCCCGAGCGCAGCGCCGCCTATGTCGCCGGCGCTTGCGACCTGTTCGTGGATGCAACGACGCAGGCGCTGGGCGCCGCCAGACTACAGGCGTCCGAGATCGATACGATCGTGACGGTCTCGTCGACGGGCATAGCGACCCCCAGCCTCGATGCCCGTGTCGCCGAGAGACTTGGCTTCAGAAGCGACGTCGAACGTGTCCCGGTGTTCGGCCTGGGATGTGCCGGCGGCGTATCGGGTTTCTCGATCGCGTCCCGCCTGGCCGCGTCGCGCCCAGGTTCGACAATCCTGCTCGTGGCTGTCGAGATCTGCACGCTGGCTTTCCGACTCGATGTCTTGACGAAGGCCAACATCGTTGCGACCGCCTTGTTCGGCGATGGCGCGGCAGCCTGCATCCTGCAGGCAGGGCCGGATGGCATCGCCACGGTCGAGATGACCGGGCAGCACATGTGGCCCGACACGCTGGATATCATGGGCTGGACGGTCGATCCCCAGGGCTTTGGCGTGATCTTCGACCGGGCGATCCCGCCCTTCGCGGAGGAGCGGATCAACCCAGCCATTGCAGGGATCCTGGAGCGTGAAGGGCTGTCGCTGTCCGACATCGATCTCTTTGCCTGTCATCCCGGCGGGAAGAAGGTGATCGAGGCCCTGGAAAGCGCGTTTTCACTCGCGCAAGGCGCGCTCGACCACGAACGTGCCGTCCTGTCCGACTATGGCAACATGTCGGCTCCGACCGCCCTCTTCGTCCTCCAGCGTGCGATCGCGGCAGGCCTGCCCTCGCGCACGCTGCTGATGGCGATGGGGCCGGGCTTCACCGTGAGCTGCGCCTCGCTGCGGCAAGGGACATGACACCGGCCATCGTCTTGCTGGCCCTGGTGACGGCCGAGCGGATCGGCGAACTCTGGCTCGCGCATAGAAACACGTCTGCCTTGCTCGCCAAGGGCGCCGTGGAGAAGGCTGCCGGCCACTATCCGCTGATCGTCCTGCTGCACGCAGCCTGGCTGATCGGACTTTGGCTGCTCGGTTGGGCACAAGCGATCCATCTCGGCTGGCTCGCGGCTTTCCTCCTGTTTCAGGGGCTGCGCCTTTGGGTGCTGGTGACGCTCGGCCGGCGTTGGACGACCCGCATCATCGTCGCACCGGGCGAGAGGCTCGTGGCACGGGGCCCTTATCGGTTCGTGTCGCACCCGAACTACATCGTCGTCATTGGCGAGATCGCCGTCCTGCCGCTGTGCCTTGGCCTGCCATGGTTCGCGCTAGTCTTTTCGATCGCCAACGGCCTCGTCCTGACGATCCGCATCCGCGCCGAGAATACTGCGCTTGAAGAGGCTCGCCATGCCGCCACCGGCTGATGCGATCGGCGAAGGGCGCGTCACCGCTGCGACATGGATCGGCTTTGCCGCCATGTGCATCGGCATGTTCATGGCGATCCTCGACGTGCAGGTCGTCGTCACCTCCCTGCCGACGATCCAGAGCGCACTGGACATTTCGCCCGACCAGATGAGCTGGGTCCAGACCGCCTATCTCATCGCCGAGGTCATCGCGATTCCGCTGACGGGTTTCCTGACGCGCTTTCTCTCGATGCGCTGGCTGTTCGTCGTGGCGCTCGCCGTCTTTACCGCAGCCTCCATCGGCTGTGCGGCGAGCCAGTCGTTCCCGGCCCTGATCGCCTGGCGCGTCCTTCAGGGGTTTTYAGGCGGCACTTTGATTCCCGCGGTCTTTTCGGCTGTCTTTTTGCTCTTCCCGCCGAGCAGGCAGGCCATCGCGACGACGTTGGCCGGCGTCTTTGCCGTGCTCGCGCCAACGGTCGGGCCGATCGTCGGCGGCTGGATCACGCAGACCTATTCCTGGCACTGGCTGTTCCTGATCAACGTCATTCCCGGCGTCGTCTCGGCAGCACTAGCCGCTTTCCTCCTGCCACGTGACAAGCCGAGCCTCACCGAAGCGCGCAAGCTCGATGCCCTGTCTCTGGTGATGATGGCGATCGCGCTGGCAGCGATCGAGATCGCATTGAAGGAGGCACCTCAGCGCGGCTGGATCTCGGGCCTGATCCTGGGGCTGATCGCGCTGAGCCTGGCGAGCGGTCTCGGCTTCATCAGGCGGACTTTGCAAGCCGATGCTCCGATCGTCGATCTGAGAAGCTTTGCGGACCGGAATTTCATGATCGGCAGCATCCTCAGCTTTGTCCTCGGCATCGGGCTGTTTGGATCGGTCTATCTGATGCCGGTCTTCCTGGCCTTCGTGCGCGATCACAATGCGCTCGAGATCGGCGAGATCATGCTGGTGACCGGCGCCGCCCAACTTGCCATCGCGCCGGTCGCCGTTGCCCTGGAGCGTCGTGTCGATGTCCGCCTGTTGACCGGCATCGGCTTTACCCTCTTCGCCCTCGGCCTGGGACTGAGTGCCTTTCAGACCCCGCAGACCKACTATGACGCGATGTTCTGGCCGCAGGTGGTCCGTGGCCTGGCCATCATGTTTTGCCTTCTGCCACCGACGCGCCTCGCATTGGGACAGCTTCCCCCGATGCGCGTTCCCGACGCCAGCGGCCTGTTCAACCTGATGCGAAACCTGGGCGGTGCGATCGGTCTCGCCCTGATCGACACCGTGATCTACAGCCGCTCGCCCGTGCACGGCACGGCGATCATGGAGCGGCTGCAAAGAGGCGATGTCGAGACGGCGAAGTTCATCGGCGTGCCCCTCGAACTCATGGCGATGCGGCCGCCCGGGCCGCTCGACGCCCAGGCCCAGGCGCTGCTTCAGCCACTGGTCGAGAAGGCAGCCCTGGTCCTGTCGATCAACGAGGCCTGGGGACTGGTTGCCGTCCTCACGATCGCAGCCATGGCGTTCGTTCCCTTCGCCAGGAAGGTGCCGATCGGCGATCAGGTTCGCGTCTGAGCGGCCTGGCGCCGCACCATGCGAAAGGCATAGTGCCGCCCCCCGTCACTTCACCGGCTCGGAAGGGCTGCCAAACCGCGGGGCCGCACCACTCATGCCCTGGCCGTGAGCACGTCTCGCGCGGCGGTCGCCTGTCCTTGCGCGACCGTGATGCGATCGCTATCTTTGATCTCAATGAGATCATTGGAGGCACATCGATGGCGGGAAACCTCCATGTCCGCAATCTGGACGACGACCTGATACTAAAACTGAAAATGCGCGCCGCTCGACACGGCCGCTCGGCGGAAGCCGAGCATCGAGAAATCCTGCGTCAGGTTCTGCAAAACGAAACGGAGCCTGATTTCGACAGCTTGGCAGCCAGCCTGAGGAGGCTGACCGCGTCCCGCAAGCAGACACCCTCCGAAGAGCTCATGCGCGAGGGCCGAGACGAACGCTAATGGAGACGGTGATCGTCGATGCCAGCGTCGCGATAAAATGGGTCGTCGAAGAAGAAGGCTCCCAAGCCGCCGTCGATCTGCGCTCGCGCTTCCGTTTCGCGTCTCCGGAGCTTCTCATCCCGGAATGCGCGAACATCCTTTGGAAGAAAACAGCGCGCGGCGAACTTGAACGCGAAGAAGCCATCCTTGCGGCAAGGCTTCTTGAACGCTCCGGGGTCGCGTTTCTCTCGATGGCTGGTTTGCTGGAACGGGCAGCGAGTCTTGCAATCGAGATTTCGCATCCCGCCTACGACTGCACCTACCTGGCAGCAGCAGTCCAGACGGGTGCGGCTTTCGTGACAGCGGATGACAGGTTCCTGCGCATCATTGCCCAGCGCGCATCGCGAGAGCTCGCAAGCTCATGCCATTCGCTGGCGGATATGGCCGCCAGACCTGCCCCCGATCGGAGCAAGCGATAGGTCGGTGCAGTGTTCCGCCGGAGCCAGCCAGCGGAACTCGGCCTGCGCCCGCCCGCCCCGTGGAACGCCGCAGCCACGGCACTCCTGGCGGTGCGACAGCGGGCGAAAGCCCTCAGAGCAGGAGCCTTCAGAGCAGAAGCGTGCCGTTCACGGTGGTGACGCAGGCGCCGCCGACCTGGACCTTGCCGCCCGCATCCACCGAGATGGCGATCGTGCCGTCGCGCCCGACGCAGCGGCCCTGGGCCGCCTCGTAGCGCGTGCCCCCAGCGGGCAAGAGCCCGCGCGCCGCCCGGAAGACCGCAACGCTGCCATTGCCGCTGCCGCAGACCGGGTCCTCGTTCACCCCGCAGGAGGGCGCGAAGGACCGGACCTCGATCTCGGGGCCGCCGCCCTCGCGCCTGGCGAAGACCGTGATGCCGGTCACGCCCAGGCGGCGCTCGAAGGCAGCCGAGCGCGCGAAATCGGGTTTCAGCGCCAGCAGCGCCTCTGCGCCGTCGATCTCGGCGATGAGCCAGACCGCGCCGACATTGACGATGGCCGGGCTCGCCTCGCGCAGGATCTCATGGCCGAGGATGGCCTCCAGTTCGACGAGTTCAGCCGTCGGCAGGGTCGTGACGGTCGCCGGCGGCAGGGCAAGGGTCAGCCGGCGCGCCGCGCCCTCCCCTTCGACCGTGATCGCGACGAGACCGACCCCGCATTCCTGCACCAGCCTGCCGCCGCGCGGGGCAACGAGCCCGGCCTCGATCACCGCATGGGCGCTGCCGAGCGTCGKGTGACCTGCAAAGGGCAACTCGCTGCCGGGCGTAAAAATCCGCAGCCGGTAATCGGCGTCACTGCGTGTCGGCGGCAGCACGAAGGTGGTCTCGGACAGATTGGTCCACTGCGCGATCGCCTGCATCGCAGCGTCGCTCAGCCCCGCACCATCGAGAATGACCGCCACCGGATTGCCGAGCAGCGGCTTGGCGGAAAACGCATCGACGACCTTATAGGCCCGGGCCATGGCATGTCCTCGCATCGAGACGGCAGGATTGGGATAGCCGATCGGCAAGGGACTGGCKAGGTCCGCGACATGCGAGCGACATCCTCCACGGCGTCGAGCAGCCCCCCGTCAAGCTCAAGCGGGGATGAGCGCTCCGACCTCGCGATCCGTGGCGCGGTCGCTCGCCGCGAGACCTGCCGCGACATTGGCGCGGTCGGCCGGGCTGCGGTTCTGGCTGAGCTTGCGCTTGCCCTCCAGCCGGGTGATCGGCAGGCGCAGGCCGATGATGCCGCGCAGCTGCGCCTGCACGAAATCGGGCGGGGCCTCGGACACCGTCCAGGGCTTGGCGCGCTCGCCCTCGTGCAGGTTGGTCAGGCGGGTCACGACGTCGAGAAGGCGCGTCGCGTCGTCGAAGAACTCGATCGGGCCATAGGCATGGACCGCGACATAGTTCCAGGTCGGCACGACCTTCCCGGTCTCCTGTTTGGTCTCGTACCAGGAGGGCGTAACATAGGCGTCCGGGCCCATGAAGATCGCGAGCGCCTCGCCCAGCGCTGTGGTCCGGCCCTGCGGGTTGGCCTTGGCGAGATGGCCGTAGAGCACGCCATGCTCGCCCTCGTTCTCCTCGAGGAAGAGCGGCAAGGGCGTCGCCAGCACGCCATCGACGGTGCCGGTAACCAGAGTGGCGAGCCTGGAGGCGCGGATCGTCGCCCGCAGGCTGTCCCTGTCATCGTCACGGAAGGCTGGCGGGGTATACATTTCTGGAACTCCTTGTGCTGCGAAGAGAGATGCGCCCAACCTGGCTTTCTGGAAACGGCCAGTTTCGAAAGTTTGATGTGGTCCAGTTCACTGACGGCGTCGCGCGCCGGATCATCGCGGCAATCAAGGAGCAGATCCATGCCGGCGCCTATCAGCCTGGCGACCGCCTGCCGTCGACCCGGACCTTTGCTGCCGAACGGGGCGCGTCCCGCACGACGGTGACACTCGCCTATGGCCAGCTGATCGCCGAGGGCTACCTGCTCAGTCGGGCCGGCGCGCGGCCGATCGTGGCCAAGGGGCTTGGCGCGGCAGCGCCGGTGCCGGCGCGGCTCTCCGCACCTCGGCATCTTTCGGATTTCGCACAGCGATTGCTCGCCCTGCCCCGGCCGGCCGCGACGCAGCCGGCCTCGATCGCGGATTTCCGCTATGGCGATCTCTCCGGCGCCGATTTTCCCGTGCTCGCCTGGCGCCGCGCCCTGAACAGGGTCAGCCTGCGACGCAGCCGGCGGCTGCGCTATGGCGATCCGCAAGGAGCGCCTGCGCTTCGCGGTGCGCTGCAGGGCTATCTCTGGCGGGCCCGCGGCATCACCTGCTCGGCCGAGCAGATCATCATCGTCAACGGCTCGCAGCAGGGGCTCGATCTCTGCGCGCGACTGCTGCTCGATCCCGGCGACGCCTTCGTGATCGAGAACCCCGGCTATCTGCTCGCCCGCCACGCCTTCGCGGCCGCCGGCGGCATCGCCCGCCCGGTTCCGGTCGACCGGGATGGGCTCGTGACCGATGCCCTGCCCCCGGCTCGGCTCGCCTATGTCACGCCCTCGCACCAGTTTCCGCTCGGCAGCGTTCTCTCGGCGACGCGCAGGCGCGCGCTGCTGGCCTGGGCTGCAAACAGCGGCGCCACGATCATCGAGGATGATTATGACGGCGAGTATCGGCATGACGTCGCGCCGATCCCGCCCTTGCAGGCGCTCGAGCCCGACGCGGTGATCTATGCCGGGACATTCTCCAAGACGCTCTCGCCGGCGCTGCGCCTCGGCTATCTCGTCGTCCCGCCGTCGCTTACCCCCCCCTTTGTCGAGGCGAAGCGCCTGACCGACCGGCACACGCCTCTCCTGGAGCAGGAGGCGCTGGCCGATCTCCTGAGCGAGGGCGCCTATGAGCGCCATGTCCGGAGCATCCGCCGGAGCAATGCCGAGCGACGGGCCGTGCTGCTCCAGGCCCTGGCCGAGGAGCTTGGGCCGATCGTGACCATCGAAGGCGCCGATACCGGCCTGCATGTCGTCGCCTGGCTCACGGATGTCGCGGCCGAGCGCGAGTCCGGGATCGTCGCGGCCGCACGCGCCGCCGGCGTCGGGCTCTATCCGGTCTCGCCGCTCTATGATCCAGCCGGGCCCCGGCCCCACGAAGCCGGGTTCATTCTCGGCTATGCCGGCCTCGACCTCGACGCCGTGAAGAAGGGCATCACGCTGCTGGCGCCTCTCCTGGCCGGACAGCGCTGAGACGCGGGACCGGCGAGCGCGCCCGGCAAGGCCGCCAGGCCCGCTCCGGACCTCGCCCAGCCGGACCGGATGTCAGGTATCACGCGAATCAGGCCATCCAAGCCATTGCCAGGATGAGACTTTCCAGATCTGATCAGCCTCTGCCTCATCGCCCTTGCCGGCCAGGCGACACGATCGGCCTCAGTGGTCGTTCCAGTACTGCGTCATGCACCAATAGGTGAAGGCCGAGGTCCAGCCGATCACCACCAGCCCCGCCAGCCCCTCGACGCCGATGAAAATCCGCAAGGGGCCGAAGGGCAGCGCGTTGCTGCTGCCGAGCGAGGCGTAGGATTCAAAGGAGACATAGAGCGATTGCTGGAACGACACGGGAATGCCGATCCCGAACACCTCTTCATTCACGGCAACGGAGAGCAGCCAAAGCAACAGCGCAAAAATCAGGATCTGAATGAGATGACTGACCATGCTTCCGGCAACAACGAAGACAATTCTCTGCCTTGGCGCGACGGAAAGATGCGCCGCGCTGCCCGATATCAAACGCAGGAACTCGTAATGGACAAGTATACACCCGATGGCGCAGACGGCCGCTGCTAACGAGAACAAGTACATAGCGATGTCCTGACCTGGCACGTACGCTTGCGCATCGGGTTGTGTTGACCAAATGCGGCTCCAGCGTGACCTCCCGGCGGCGGTGTTCAAGCATCGGCAGGCGCGATGGATTGCAGCTCTTGGGAAAGCCGATGCAATCACAGCCGCTTAGATCATCGCAGCGGATACCGAATTGGGTCCGATGAGTGAAGCCTTGAGCCGTTATGTCGCTTCAACTTAGCGAGAGCAGCTGCGCGCTTGGGACTGCTCTACGTCCCGGCTCCCGAGCCGGGACTGGCGCGCCGCTGCCGGTAGAGCCGGACGCTCGCCAGCCATGCCAGGCCGGCGGCGATGGCGAAACAGGCCGGAACCCAGAAGGCCGCATTCCCGATCTCGGCTTCGGAGACGGCCGAGGCAAAGCCGCTGGCATTCGCGACCACGCCCGCCAACGCCGCGCCAAGGGCCAGCCCGGTCTGCTGGATAGTCGGGACGGCGGAGGCGGCCGCCGCCTCGTCTCCCGGCTTCGCGCCGTTCATGATCGTCGGGCCGACAAAGGGCCAAGCCTGCCCGATCCCGATGCCGAGCACGACGACGGCGAGGATCAGGGCGTAGCTCGGCGCCGGGCTCTGCAGGAGCAGGCCCAGCGCGATCAGGCCGCCGGCCATGAGAACCGGGCCCGAGAGCAGCAGGCGCCTCGGCCAGGGACCGGTCAAGCCGGAGACCAGCACGGACGCGATCGTCCAGGCCAGCGACCCGCTAGCAACCATGAACCCGGCCTCGAGCGGATCGAGGCCGCGGAGCCTTTGCAGGAAAATGGGCAGATAGATGTGCAGCGGGCTGAAGGCGATGCAGAGCAACAGGATGAGCCAGAGGCCGATGCCGGTCTCGGTCCTGAACGAGAACGCATCGCTCGGCAGCAGGCGCACCGGTGCTTCGCGGTCGAACCGCAGCATCAGGGCGAGCGCCGCGACCGCCACAAGGATGAGGCCTGCCTTGGCGCTGCCCGCCTGGACGAGCGATGCCGACGACATCGCCGTGATGGCCAGGCAGATCAGTCCGATCCGACCGGCAGGAAGGCGCGACGCGTCGGAGCGCTCTGCCGATCGGTTCCCAGGCAGCACGAGCGCGGCAGCCACCGCCAGGATGATCGAGAGGATCACCGTCACGATGAGGGCGCCGCGCCAATGTCCGGCGCGTGCGAACAGGCCGCCAATGAGCGGCCCGGCAAAGACGGAAATCGTCCAGCTCGTCGCCATCAGCGCGATGACCCGCGGCCAGAGCCTTGGCGGGAAGATCGCCCGGACCGCGGTATAGGCCGCCCCGACTTCGAGACCGCCGCCGAAACCCTGGACAAGGCGCGCGGCGATGACCCATTTCATGCTCGCCGCGAACGAACAGACCAGCGCGCCCAGGCCGAAGATCACCACCCCGACGCATAAGGTGTCCCGGACGCCGTATCGGGTCGTCAGCAGGCCAGCCCCGCTGGCCGCCACGATCGAGGCGCCGACATAGGCGGTCGCGGGCAGGCTCAGCATGCCGGCGCCGCCGAGTTCGGCGGCGATCGAAGGCAGCACCGTGGTCAGCAGCAGGGAGTTCATCGACTGCAGCAGCACGCCGCTCATCAGGATCGCKAGCGTCGGCAGCCATGCCCAGTCCAGAAGATCCCGCCATTGCGTGGCAGACGCGTCCCGATCCATGTCCGTCTGTCCCCGCCTGCGGCGCGCCACGCCTTGCATCGACTCGCAAGGTGATTTAATTTAGAAACCAATTGCTATCTAAATTGAGAGCCATGAGTCAAGACAACGACAGCCAAGGCCAGGGCGACGAGCGCAGCCGGGAGCGGATGCTGTTCCATCTGAAGACGCGCGGCGCGCAGATGGCTGCGGCGATCGCGGCGCGGCTCGACATGACCCCGGCGGGCGCAAGGCAGCATCTGCTCAAGCTCGAAGCCGACGGCCTGGTGACGAGCCATGACCGGCAGGAAGGGCGTGGCCGGCCGAAGAAATACTGGGAGCTCTCGCGGCAGGGACATGACCGGTTCCCCGACCGTCACTCCGACCTGACGCTCGACCTGCTGCAGTCCGTCCGGACTGTCTTTGGCGAGCCCGGGCTGCAGCAGCTGATCGCTCACCGCGAACAGGCCTGCCTGTCCGCCTATCGCGCGCATGTCGGTGACGGCGGCCCACTTCGGCGCAAACTGGCCGCGCTCGCCGAAATCCGCAGCCGCGAAGGCTATATGGCCGGGATTGCCGAGGAGGAGCCCGGCCGCTTCCTGTTCATCGAGAACCATTGCCCGATCTGCGCGGCGGCGACCGCCTGCCAGGGCCTGTGCCGTTCGGAGCTGGCGATCTTCCGCGCCGTTCTCGGGCCAGATGTCGAGGTCGAGCGCATCGAGCATATCCCGGCGGGTGCGCGCCGCTGCGCCTATCGGGTCCGTTCGCTCCCGGCCTGAATCCGCTGGGGCGCCCAATCGAGACAAGCCGGCACTCCTCTTGCGGCGGCCATTGCCCCAAATGACTGAGGCATCCGATTGCGTCCGGTCGAACGGCCGCGCTCACGCCCGTAGCAGCGCTGGCATTCGCCCTCTGCAGGACGAGCAAAGGCTCCCCTTCTTGCGCATGAAGTAGTCAGCGGGCACAGTACCTCTGCTTGGACCCCGCTATCTCCTTCCGCTGTTTCTGCTGCATATGAAGGGATTTTGCTATGAATCCGAAGGCTACGCCGGCTGAACTCCCGGGTAATACTGAAAAAATCGTCGATCGCCGCAGCATCCTGCTCGGGGGTACAGCGCTCGCCGCGGCGGGGCTGTCGGGCTCGGCCGCGATCGCCCAGGCGCAGCCCGCGCCCGCGGCACCGGCGGGCTCCGCAGGGCGCAAGCCCAACATCGTCGTGATCTTCGGCGACGATATCGGCATTCCCCAGATCAGCGCCTACACCATGGGCATGATGGGCTACCGCACGCCCAATATCGACCGTATCGCGCAGGAAGGCGCGATCTTCACCGACAGTTACGGCCAGCAGAGCTGCACCGCCGGCCGCGCCTCCTTCATCCTCGGCCAGGAGCCGTTCCGCACCGGTCTTCTGACCATCGGCATGCCGGGCGACCCGCACGGCATCCAGGACTGGATGCCGACCATTGCCGACGTGATGAAGACGCAGGGCTACGCGACCGGGCAATTCGGCAAGAACCATCTCGGCGACCGCGACGAGCACCTGCCGACGCGGCACGGCTTCGACGAGTTCTTCGGCAATCTTACCACCTGAATGCCGAGGAGGAGCCCGAGGGCTATTTTTATCCGAAGGACCCGGAGTTCAAGCGCAAGTTCGGCCCGCGCGGCGTGATCAAGTCATCCGCCGACGGCAAGATCGAGGATACCGGGCCGCTCAACACCAAGCGCATGGAAACCGTCGACGAGGAATTCCTGGCCGGCGCCAAGGATTTCATCGACCGGCAGGTGAAGGCGAACCGCCCCTTCTTCCTCTGGTTCAACTCGACCCGCATGCATGTCTTCACCCATCTGAAGAAGGAATCGATGGGCAAGACCGGCAAGGGCATCCATGCCGACGGCATGGTCGAGCATGACGGCATGGTCGGCGAACTCCTGAAGCAGCTCGACGATCTGCGCATCGCCGACAATACGATCGTGATCTACACGACCGATAACGGCGCCGAGCTCGCGCTCTGGCCGGACGGCGCGATGACGCCGTTCAAGAGCGAGAGGGCACGACCTGGGAAGGCGGCATGCGCATTCCCATGATGGTGCGCTGGCCCGGCGTGATCAAACCCGGCACACAGTACAACGACACGATCTCGCTGATCGACTGGTTCCCGACGCTCTGCGCCGCCGCCGGGGCGGGAGACATCAAGGAGAAGATGAAGGCCGGCTTCACCGCGGGAACCAAGACCTTCAAGGTCCATCTCGATGGCTTTGATTTCGGGCCCTATTTCAGGGGCGAGGTCAAAACCGCGCCCCGGGACGCGTTGATGTATTTCGATCAGGCCGGAAATCTCAACGCGATCCGCTGGAACGACTGGAAGCTCAGCTTTGCCCAGGCCAAGGGCAATATCGCGACCGGCACACGCGAGGTCACGGCCTGGGCGATGATCACCAACCTGCGCATGGATCCCTACGAGCGCGGCCTGGAAGAAGGCGGCGAAGCCATGAAGTTCCTGGCCCAGAACATGTGGCTGCTCGTGCCCATACAGGGGAAGATCAAGGAGTTCTTCTCCGACTTCGACCAGTATCCCTACCAGTCCGGCAGTTCGCTCAATGCCGGCGGCATCAACTACGGGCTGCTCAACCAGCAGGCCGCGATGAAGCGCCTCAAGGAGCTGGAATCGCTCCGGCCTCGCTGAGAAACCCAAGGTTCGCGCTGTCCCGGCGTCTTTTCGCCGGGGCAGCGCGAGCCGCCCATGGATGCCGGCATTCCCACAGGGCCGAGCACGAAACACGGATGTCAGTCCGCTCGGAGCGCCTGCCCCATCGGCCGAGACGATGCGTCGGCGCATCAAGCCGTGACGATCGCCATTGCCGGGCAACGGGCCTCGCGCGCGAGCCTGCGGCCAGCCCCCGCAGCCTGCCTCTCAATCGGCGACCAGGAACGCATTGCGGACGGCAAAAAATTCGCTCGTGAAATCCGCGCCGAGGCGTGAGTTCGCGCCGTCGGGCGGGCGCAGCAGCGCCCGGAAATGGACCGACGGCTCGAATGGGCGCACAGCGATGCCGCCGATCATGCGATCGGCAATGACGAAGGGGTTGACCAGGCCGATGCCGAGCCCTTGCGCGGCGAGAATGGCGATCGTCACGCCATAGGGCGTCTCGGAGTTTGCTTTAGTATCGCGCTGTTTCCACTTCGCGCAGGCAAATATCCAGCCGAGCAAGCAGCATATCGACATCTTCGGCCTCGACTGTCAGAGGCGGCCTGATCTTCAGGATGTTGTCCGCCGGTCCTTCGCGCCCGATCAGGATGCGCATGTCGCGCAACCGGTTCACGACATAATCCGCGGCCGCCGTCGCCGGGGTGCGGCTGTCGCCATCCGTGACCAGATCGACGCCMAGGAATAGGCCGAGGCCGCGGACGTCGCCGATGACCGGGTACTTCTCGCCCAGCGCCTGCAAACCGGTGAGCAGGCGCTCGCCCATTGCCTTCGCGTTGGCCGCCAGCCTTTCATCCTCGACGATGTCGAGCACTTCGGCAGCGATCAAGCAGGACAGGGTCGAGCCGCCGAAAGTCGAGAAATATTCCGGTCCCTCGGCGAAACGGTCGGCAACGGCGCGGGTCGTGATCACTGCACCGATGGGATGGCCGTTGCCCAGCGGCTTGCCCAGCACCACGATGTCGGGCCGCACGGCTTGCTGCTCGAACCCGAAATAGAAGTCGCCGAGCCGGCCCAGCCCGGTCTGCACCTCATCGGCGATGCAKATGCCACCGGCCCGACGGATGCGCTCATAGACCTGCGCGAGGTAGCCCGGCGGCGGGATGATCTGGCCGCCGACGCTCGGGAAAGTCTCCGCGATGAAGCCGGCCACCTTGCCGCCTCGCCGTTCGATCGCTGCCAGAGCCTCGTCGACCTGCGCGGCATAACGCAGCGCCCTGTCGGGATCGTCGCGTCGGAACCGCCCGCGATAATCATCCGCGACGTCGACCAGCTGCACCCATGGCTTGCGGCCGCCCATGCCCGGCTTGTTGAATTTATAGGCCGAGATGTCGATCGCACCGGTGGTGTTGCCGTGATAGCCGTGATCGGGCGTGACGATGTCGTAGCCGCCGCTGGCCGCGCGTGCGAGGCGAAGCGCGAGTTCGTTCGCCTCCGAACCCGAATTGACGAAGAAGCAGATCTCCAGCTCCTCGGGCAACTTCGCGGTAATGCGCTCGGCCAGCGCGACCTGAGCCGGGTGCAGGTAGCGTGTGTTGGAGTTCATCCGCGCCAGCTGGTCGGCGGCAACGGTCCGGATGCGTGGATGCGCATGACCGACATGGGGAACGTTGTTGTAAGCGTCGAGATAGGGCCGTCCCATCTCATCGAAGAGGTGGTGGCGCCAGCCGCGCAGGAAGGTGACGGGGCGCCGATAGCTGAGCTTGAGATTGGCGCCGAACCGGGCCTTGCGCTCGGCCAGCAACGCGGCTTCATCGATCGGCCGATAGGCGGCCCGGTCGTCCGGAAGATTGAGCAGCGCCGCCGGATTGGGGCAGATTGCCTGCCAGAGCTCCCAGTCGTCCGGGTCCGCTACGCCTGGCCAGTCATGGCCCATTCCGTCCAGCGTCAGGGCGAGCTGGAAATGCAGATGCGGTTCCCAGCCGCCGTTCCCGTCGGGTGTTCCCAGCCGCGCGAACACCTCGCCCGCAGTCACCTCGCAGCCGGGACGAAGCGTCTCGCACAGAGCCGGGTCGAGATGGCCGTAGAGCGTATGGAAGACGTCGCCCTCGGGGGTCTGGTGCTCGAGGATCGCAACGCCGCCATAGTCGAGATGGCCGGTGCGGTTCTCCACCATGGCCACCCTCCCCGCCAGCGGCGCATGGACCGGGTGCCCCGCCGGAGCGAAGATGTCGATGGCCATGTGGATGGTACGCCGGTTCGACGCCCGCCACGGTCCCTTGTGGAAGGCCCGGTCGGTGTAGACCAGCCTTGGCTCGCCATATTGCCCGAGCCAGCGGCTCCTATCCGAACCCTTGCGCGGACCGAGATGGCGGGCCTCGTCTTTACGCAGGTTGAACGGGTCCTGAGGCACCGTGCTCGTCGCTACCGAGAGCTGGCCGACGGATAGGTCGTCCAGTGCCTCGCCGATCACCGCGGCAAAGGTTCCCCTCTGCCGGTCGAGCCAGGCGGCCACGCGGTCTGCCGAGTCGGTTGCCGGCAGTCTGCATGCGACGCGCAAGCGCGCCCGCATGAGCGCGCCGTCGAGCGCTGCGTTCTCCAGCAACCGCCAGGCGGGTGCCTGCGAGATGGTCACATAGGCGTCGCCGGGGCGTCCGGCCGCTTCGATMGTCGAGTTCACGACGCTGACGGCAAGGCGCGTGCGCAGCAGCGGCCAGATCAGGTCGGTCTCGGCTGCGGTCAGCGGCGAGGCGCTGTGATAGCCGGCGACCAATGCCGCAAGGGCCGCCTCGGGCGTCTCATGGTCGAGGATCGCATAAGCGCCGGCGATCGCCAGTTCGCAGACCCTCGGGCCGACCGCCATATCGCCGAAATCGATCAGCCCGCTGATGCGCGTCGGCTCCGCGAGGCCCGGCACGACAAGGATGTTGAAGTCATTGAGATCGTTATGGATCACCTGCGATGGCAAGGCCCTCAGCGACGGGAGTGCGGCCTCGTAATCGGCCAGGATGTCCTCGATCAGCCGGCGACGCGCGCCGTTTCCGAGTACATCGAGATGCGCGCCGATCCACCCCGCCTTCGTCAGGTCCCATTTTGCCGCATCCGCCGTGGCCGCCCCCTCGAACCGGGCAAGCGCAAGATCGAGCCGCGCCGCCAGTGCGCCAAACGACGACAGGACCGCTAGCTGCTGCGGCCCTGCCTCGCCCATCGGGATGCCTTCAAGCGCGCGCTGGACCCACACCATCCGCGGCTGCCCGCGGTCGTCCGCGACATGCTGCCAGGCACGACCGTCCCGTGCCGGTAACACCTGCGGCAGCGGCAGCGTGGGATCGGCCGAGAGGGCGTGAGCGATGGCCACGCATTGCTGCTCGACCAGAGCGGCATCGCCATGAGCGCGCATCGCCTTGATGATAATATCGCCTTGCGGGGCTGTAGCGCGGAAGTTCAGGTCATGCTCGCCGCCAAGCTGCCGCAGCCCCCCCGTGCTCCCGAACTGTTCCGCGATGGCGCGCAACCAATCGTGGTTCATATCAAATCTCCTGAACTCATGGCGCGCTTCGACGACGCTTGCCGTGAGGGCTGGAGCCCCAAGGCAATGAGCGCGCCCGGCGCGGGGGGCTCAACCGACCCGGATACCGTCTCGCCGGCGCATCTCGTTCAAGGGCCAGACAGACGGGTCGATCAGGAAGAAGGGTTGAGCTGCGCGAGCGCCAGCCCGTGCAGCGTGCGGTCACCGGCGGCGGCGATCTGTCCCTTCCACGAAAGGTCGATGGCTTTGCCGGACCAGTCCGACACGACGCCCCCGGCTCCCTCGATGATGGCGATCGGGGCGAAGACGTCGAAGGCGTCCAGGCCGCCGTCAACTGCGATGTCGGTATTGCCGCGCGCCAGACAGCCATAGGCATAGCAGCTGCCGCCGTATTGGGTGAAGGCGACCGTCCGATCCAGCCGGTCGACCGCACTCCGCTCGGTCTCAGTCAGGAAGCGGGGGTTGGAACTCGTCAGGAAGGCCTGCTCCAGCGAGTTGCGAGGCCTGCAGCGAATAGGTCGGCCGTTATGCTCCGCGCCGGCGCCGGAAATGCCGGAGAGGCGCTCGCCGGTCGCCGGCAGGTCCATCAGCCCCAGCCAGGGGCGACCTGCGCGCGCGACCCCGATCAGGATGCCGTAGACCGGGATTCCGGCAATGAAAGCGGCGGTGCCGTCGATCGGGTCGATGACCCAGACGAATTCGCGATCCAGCCCGTGCGAGCCGAATTCCTCGCCCAATATGCCGTGGTCGGGATAGGCGACCTCGATGCGCTCGCGCAGGCGCTTTTCGATGGCGCGGTCGGTGGCGGTGACGAAGCTCTGGTCGGCCTTGATGTCGATCTTGTGGGCCGTGCGCAAGGCCTCGGAGACGATGGCGCGGCCCTCGTCGGCGAGTTGCTGGGCGAATGACAGGAGTTCGGAAGCGATGGGGTCGGTCATGTCTGTGCTCAATGTGAAAGGATCTGGCCAAGGAATTGCCGCGCGCGTTCGCTCTTCGGCTTCGAAAAGAAGTCCTCGGGCGCGGCGGCCTCGACGATCTCGCCGGCGTCCATGAAAATGATCTTGTCCGCCACGGACCGGGCAAAGCCCATCTCATGGGTGACGCACACCATCGTCATGCCGTCGCGGGCGAGGTCGCTCATCACGTCCAGCACCTCCGAGATCATCTCCGGATCAAGGGCCGATGTCGGTTCGTCGAACAGCATGACCTGCGGGTTCATGCAGAGCGCACGGGCGATCGCCACGCGCTGCTGCTGGCCGCCGGAAAGCTGGCTGGGATACTTGTCGGCCTGGTMGGCGATGCGCACGCGCGTGAGATAGGTCATCGCCGTATCGCGCGCGGCCGCCTTATCCTTCTTGCGCACGAGGCGTTGGGCCAGCATCAGGTTCTTCAGCACCGTCAGATGCGGGAACAGGTTGAAGCTCTGGAACACCATGCCGACCTCGCGGCGCACGGCGATGGAGCTGCGCTCGCCTTCGAGAACGACGTCGTTGACCGTGATGCGGCCACTGTCATGCGTCTCCAATCCGTTGATGCAGCGGATCATCGTCGATTTGCCCGAGCCGGACGGCCCGCATACGACCAACTTCTGCCCCTTGGCGACGGTGAGGCTGACATTCTTCAGCGCCTGGAACGACCCGAATTGCTTGCATACATTGTCCAGAACGATCTGCTCCGGCGGTGTCATGCGGATGCCCCTCTCTTCATGTATTTGCCGAGGTAATCTTCAAGCTTGCCAAAGCCGACCTGGAAGACCCATGCCATGGCCAGGTAGATCAGTGCCGCCGCGATGAAGATCTCGAACGGGGCGAAGGTGTTGGACACGATCGTGCGGGCAACGCCGGTGATATCGAGAAGTGTGACCGTGCTCGCCAGGGCCGTTGCCTTCATCATTGAGATGAACTCATTGCTATAAGCCGGCAAAGCGAGGCGCACGGCGATCGGCGTCACGACATAGATGAAGCGTTGCGGGGCACTCAGGCCAAGCGCTCTCGCCGCCTCGTTGACGCCCTTGTCGACCCCCAGAACGCCGCCCCGCAGGATTTCGGATATGTAGGCGGAGCTGTTGAGCGAGAGCGCGACGACGCAGCAGCCGAAAGGCTCGCGCAGCACCGGCCACAGCACGCTTTCCCGGACGAAGTCGAGTTGCGGCAACCCGTGATAGATGATGAAGATCTGCACCAGGATCGGCGTACCACGCAGGAAGTAGATATAGCCCATGGCCGGCCAGGCGAGGTACCAGCGGCCGCTGATGCGCATCAGCAGGATCAGAACGGCAAGCACCAGGCCAATCGCCGTCGAATAGGCCATCAGCTTGAGCGTAATGCCGAGCCCCGCGGCGATCTGCGGCAAGCTCGACAGGATGAGGTTGAAGTCGAAGTTCATCGCGCCCTCTCCAAATGGCTGTTCGCATACCGCTCCAGCCACCATGTCAGGATGGTGATGACCGTCGTGATGGCGAGGTAGATCAGCGCCACGGTCATGAACATCAGGAAGGGCTTATGGGTGACGGCGGTCGCCATCTGGCCGACGAAGACGATTTCCTCCAGCCCGACGATCGAGATCAGGGCGGTGTCCTTCATGATCGACAGCATGTGATTGCCAAAGTTCGGCAGCGCGAGCCGCCACATTTGCGGCATGCGCACATAGAAGAAGGTCTGGCCTTTGGTTAGCCCCAGCGCGTGGGCCGCCTCGACCTGGCCGTGCGCCACACCCATGAAGGCGCCCCGGAACGTCTCGGTCATATAGGCTCCGACGATCAGCCCGATCGCGATCGCGCCAGCCCAGAAGGGCGGGACGTCGACGAACTTGATCTGCGGATCGTAGATCTGGGCAATCCGGGTCAGCACCACGGCCGTGCCGAAATAGAACAGCAGCAKAACCACTAGCTCGGGCGTGCCGCGAAAGACGACCGTATAGGCCTTGGCGAGAACCTGCGCCGCCCGATTGCGGGAGAGCTTGGCGCTCGCGCCAAGCAATCCGAAGATGACAGCGAGGACCAGCGAGGCTGTGAAGACCTTCAGGACCATCACGGTCCCGAAGAAGAAATCGTCCCACCAGCCGGAAAGTGCGGCCATGTATCATTCCCCCCGATCATGGCGGACCGGCACGGCCGGACCGCCATCGGCCATGTTCAGTTGATGCCGACGCCCTTCCAGTTCTCGGGACTGATCGAGAAGGGGAAGTATTTGTGGCCGTATTTCTCGAGCGAGCCGTTTTCGATCAGTGTCTTGAGCGCGCGGTTGACGCGCTTGACGAGATCCTCTTGGCCCTTGCGGATCCCGATGCCCACGCCCGTGCCGAAATACTCCTTTTCGTCGATGGCGGGTGAGACGAACTCGAACTTCGCTCCCTGATCAGTATTGAGGAATTCGAGATAGGCTTTCATCGGATTGGTGATGGCGACATCGACACGGCCGTTGCGCAGGTCGAGCAGCATGGCCTGGGCGCCGTCGTAGAGCCGGATATTGGCGCCGGGCAGCTTTGCTTCGATCCACTTCGCGTAGGTGGACGCCCGCTCGACGCCAACCGCGAGGTTCTTGAAGCTGCTCTGTATCGGCTTACCCTTGTCGTCAAAAAGCTTGAGATCCTTCCCCTTCGGACCGAGGAACCGCCCGATCGAGACGCGATAGGGGACCGAAAAGTCCATCTTCTGGAGCCGCTCGTCGGTGATGGACATCGATGCGACGATGAGGTCGAACTTGTTGGTCAGCAGCGCAGGGATCATGCCATCCCATTGCTGACAGACATATTGGAGGTCGGCGCCGATGAGTTCCGCGACGCCCTTTGCGACGTCCACGTCATAGCCGGTCATCTCGCCGCCGGGCGCGCGGAAGTTGAACGGCGCATAGGTGCATTCCATGCCGACCCGCAGCGTCTCCGCCTGGGCAGTCGCTGTCGCGATCGCGCTGACCGCCGCGAACGCTGCCGAAAGAACCAATTTCCTCATCGTCATAGCGGCTCCCCTTCTTTGATTATCGCCGATATTCGAAGTCGTGCCGAAGAGCGTCGCCCCCCGCACACAGCTAGCCGGCATACTATTCCAGCGTTTCCGGCGCGGGTGTTATCCCCCTGAGGGAGGATGGTGCGGGGGTGAGGAGGCTGCGTAGTTTCCCGGCATCGTGCTCGTTTGCCTGGGAGGCCGGTCTTGAAATTCGTGCGCATGCCGATCGAAATTGAAGCGCCAGAGCAGCTCGGATACGATACGATCCGTCGGAATCTGTCAGAAAGTTCGGTCGCCGACCGCAGGTTGGGCGAACTCAACGTCAAGCTGGACGACGTCCTGCTCTGCTATGGCGATCATAAGGGCAGCATCGACCTGAGGGATTCGGTGGCGAGCCTCGGTACCGGTCTCGACGCAGAAGACGTCCTCATCACGGCCGGCGCCTCGGCCGCCCTCTTCATGGTCGCCACCTCGCTTCTGGATAGGGACCAGCATCTCGTCGTGGTGCGCCCGAACTACGCGACGAACATCGAGACGCCGCGCGCGATCGGCTGCGACATCACCTTCATTGATCTCGATTTCGAGTCGGGCTTCCGCCTGGATATCGATCGGATCGAGGCGGCGATCCGGCCCAACACCAGATATGTTTCGGTGACCTATCCGCATAATCCCAGCGGCGTGATGATCTCGGAGGCCGAGCTGCACGCCATCGTCGCCCTCGTCGAAAGGAAGGGCTGCTTCCTCCTGTTCGACGAGACCTATCGTGAGATGACATTCGGCCAGATGCTACCGGTGGCCGCGACGCTCAGCCCCCGCGTGATCAGCGTCTCCTCGCTGTCGAAGACCTATGGCATTCCGGGTATCCGCATCGGCTGGCTGATCTGCCGCGATCCAAAGCTGATGCAGCTCTTTCTTGCCGCCAAGGAGCAGATCGGAATCTCGGGCAGCATGATCGACGAGTATGTCGGCTACATCGCGCTGAGCCAGCGCAGGGACTGGCTCGAGCCCAACAACCTATTGATCCGCAAGGGCTTCGAGCTGGTGAAGGCATGGATCGAACGCGACGAGTTCGTCGAATGKGTCGAGCCCCAAGGCGGCTGTGTTTGCCTGCCGCGGATCAGGCCTGATGTGAAGCTCGATCTGCCGACCTTCTATCATCGTCTTTACAGTGTCCATGGCACCTATGTCGGTGCCGGACGCTGGTTCGAGATGCCGGACAACTATTTCCGCGTCGGTTTTGGCTGGCCGACGCTGACGCAATTGTCTGAGGGCCTGGATGGCATTTCCGCGGCGATCCGCGACGCCAGGGGCTGAGGAAGGCCGGTTCTGCCGCCCGCCGCTGGATCATGCCTGCGGCCGGCGGTCTCGTTCAGCGTGCGGGGACCATACCTGCCGCTCCGCCGGAGCGGCTCGACACATCATCCTGCCTCTGGAGCGACATCAGGAACAGAGAGAACAGCTCCTGTTGCGTGGAAAGGCCGAGCTTGGCGTAGAGGTTCTGGCGGTGGGTCTTCACCGTCGTCACCGAAATGCCGAGATTGCGGCTGATCGACTCGCCCGAATGGCCCTTCAGGATCAGGTGGGCTACATCGCATTCGCGCGGGCTGAGTTTCCCTTTGCCGAAATCGCCCAGCAAGAGGTCGAAGGAGGCCCAATGCGTGTCACGCTTGCTGTCCTGGCGGCAATGCTGCCAGATTCGGCGGTAGATTGCCCCTATCAGGGGCTCGATGGTCCGCAGTGCCTCGCAGTCGGCATCGGAGAACCCGCCTAGGCTGGCCAGCCGATAAAAACTGATCTCCGCCATCTCGTCTTGGGGGAGTTCGACGGCGACGACCACCTCCTCCATCCCCGCCGGCCAGCCATAGGTGCGGTAGCCGAGTTCCTCGTCCACCTGTTGTTGGACCTTGAAGTGCCGGTAGTGGTCGGAGGTGAAATAGGCGTCCGGTGCGAGCTCCCGCAAGCGATAGATGCCCGCCTTCAGCCCGTTGAGATAGGCATTGTAGACCGGGTTGAGGATGTAGGTGCCGGCGATGTAAAGCTCGAGCGCTCGCTTTCCGGAGCGGTTGGCGAAGGTGTCGGCCACATAGACGGGGGCGGCCTCGCGCCGATAGACCACCGACATCGCTAGCTTGAAGGGGACGATGCGGTTGATCGCGTCCAGAAGCAAATAGGGGCTGTCGGAACGGTCAAACCGATCGATTGCGCGAGCGGCATCMAAGCTGAATGCCGCGATCATGCCCGCGTGTATCTCCCGATTCAACGCACTCAGTCCTCGTCCAGCTGCGTGACCCGCCTGTACTGCCGCCGGACTCAGGCTAACATGGCCGCATCCTGCCCAACAATCTTGGCGATCGCGGCAAGGGTCCGGTCGATCTCTTCGATCGTGTTGTAATGGGCGACACCCAGCCGAACGACGCCTTCGTCTTCGTCGAGCCCGAGCAGGCGCGCAGGCTCGAGCGCATAATTGTGCCCCGACCAGGCGCAGATGTCCTGCTCCGCCAGAGCTTTCGCGATGACATGGGTCGAGACATGCGAATGCGTGAAGGAAATTGTTGGTACCCGGTGAGCGAGGGAGGCCGCATCGGTGATGCCGCGGACGGTGACATGGGGCAGCCGCAGGAGCCCCCCGATCAGGCGGCGCGACAGCACGTTCTCATAGGCCTCGAAGCTGCGGTAAGCGCCCAAAAGCTTCTCGCGACGCGTTCCGTGGTGGCCGGTGGCCTCACCCAGCCACTCGAGATAGTCGACCGTCGCGGCAAGTCCGGCCAGAAGCTCCGTCTGCGGGGTGCCCGTTTCGAAGCGCTCCGGCAGGGCGTCGCTGGCGCAGCGACACTTGTACGGCTCCAGTTCGGCCAGCAGGCTCTCGCGCCCCCATACCATGCCGAGGTGCGGGCCGAAGAACTTGTAGGACGAGCAGGCCAGGAAATCGCAGCCCAATGCGTGGACTTCGGGAAGCCGGTGCGGCACCAGTTGAACCGCGTCGACATAGACCAATGCGCCGGCTTGCTTCGCGATGGCCGTGAGTGCGGCGACGTCGTTGATGGAACCCGTCATGTTGCTGGCGTAGTTGAGGGCGAGCAGGCGCGTACGGTTGCTGAGGAGTGGCCTGAGGTCCTCCGGCTCGATGCGCCAGCTGTCACGGTTGAAGGGCAGCCATTTGACCTCCAGCCCCAGGTCCCGCGCCATTAGCAGCCAGGGCGAGACGTTGCCCTCATGTTCCATGCGGGTGAGGATGATCTCGTCGCCCGGCCGGAACCGCCTGCCGATCGAGCGTGAGAGATGCAGCGTCAGCGTGGTCATGTTCTGGCCGATGACGATCTCGCGCTCGGATGCCGCCCCAAGCAGGTCGGCCACGGCCTGGTGCGCCTTGAGCCAGATGGCGTCAGCCCGCCTGGAACCGGCAAAGAACCCACCCAGATTGCTGCTGGCACCGGCCATGGCCGCGCCGACGGCGTCGATCACCTGCTGCGGGACCAGTGTTCCGGCGGGATTGTCGAGATAAATCGGCGGATTGGCGACCCTGGAAAGCGCCGGAAACCGGCTGCGTACACTCTCGACGGGGAACGTCTTGGACGGGGCTTGATCGTTCATTGCATGGCCTCGGATAGGATGTGGAGTGAACCCGCACCGCCTGTCATCGTGTGGATCCCAGCTACCCCATTCGATCTCGTGCGCACCATCATCCCTAAGGGGGAGGTCGCTGAGCCGGCGCCATTTGATCGGCGGGCTGTCTCAGATGATCGCGGGGAGCATCATCTTGCGAACCGGCTCGTCAACGCGGCCGCAGTCGGCTTCATCCTTTTCACTCCCTCAGGAAACGGATTACCTTGCAAATCGGGAATTCTCCTCCATAATTGCAAGGATGATACCGCGTCGCATTGCTTCTGAACTAACCCATCTGATCGACAGCTATCCGGCGGTCGCATTGCTGGGGCCACGGCAGGTCGGAAAAACGACCCTGGCCCACGAAATAGGTGAGACGCGCCCCTCGATCTATCTTGACCTGGAATCGGATGCMGATCGCGCCAAGCTGACCGAGCCCGAGCTCTATCTTGCAGGCCACGAAGACAAGCTGGTGATCCTTGACGAGGTGCATCGCCTGCCCGGCCTCTTTCAGAACCTGCGAGGATTGATCGACCGTGGTCGACGTGCCGGCCACCGGACAGGGCGCTTCCTGCTGCTGGGCTCGGCCTCGATCGAGCTTCTGAAGCAATCAGGCGAGAGCCTTGCGGGCCGGATTTCGTATCTTGAACTCGGGCCGATCAACGGTCTTGAGGTCCCTCGGGAGGATCTGAACAGGTTATGGCTGCGAGGTGGCTTTCCAGACAGCTTCCTGGCCGCCAGCGCTCGCGTGAGCCAGCGCTGGAGACAGGATTTCGTTCGTACCTATCTTGAGCGTGACATTCCGCAGTTGGGTCCTCGGATCCCGGCTGAGACTTTGCGGCGTTTCTGGACGATGCTCGCGCATCATCAGTCGGGCCTGCTGAATGGAGCGGAGCTGGCACGTTCCCTTGGCGTCGACGGCAAGACGGTCGCGTCCTATCTCGATCTCCTGGTCGATCTGCTTCTCGTCCGTCGCCTTGAGCCTTGGCACGCCAACGCCGGAAAGCGCTTGGTCAAATCACCCCGTGTATACGTCCGGGACAGTGGGATCACGCATACGCTCCTCGGCCTGGAAACGCTGGAGGACGTCCTCGGACATCCCATCGCCGGCGCCAGTTGGGAAGGTTTTGCGATCGAGACTCTTATCGCCGCCGTGCCACCTGGCACTCAGGCAAACTTCTATCGCACAGCTGCGGGCGCAGAAATCGATCTCGTGCTGACCCTGCCTGGACGGCGGCCCTGGGCGATCGAGATCAAGCGCAGCCTCACGCCGAAGGTGGAGCGAGGATTTCATCACGCTTGCGAGGATATCGCCCCCGAGCGACGCATCGTGATCTATCCGGGCGTCGAGCCATACCCACTCCGGGACGGAATCGACGTGATGCCGCTCGACCATGCCGCCCGAGCGTTGAGCGGGGGCTGAGCCGCATATCGATGCCCCGGCGAGGCGAACGCGACATTGAAACTGGCCAGACGAGTCGGGCGCATTGCAGAACCTAAGCTAAAATAATATATGGATGCTTATGAACAGCATGCCTAAAGCCCTGACCAAAGAGCAGCCCTCGCGCACTGTCGGTTTCCTCCTGCACGATGTCGCGCGACTGCTGCGCAAGCGCTTCGAGCAGAATGCCCGCGGGTTCGGGTTGGAGCTGACCCGGTCGCAATGGCAGGTGCTGGCCTATCTCGACAAGAATGAAGGCATCCGGCAGGGCGGCCTTGCCGAGTTGCTCGAGGTCGAGCCGATCACGCTCGGCCGCATCCTCGACAAGCTCGAAAGCTGCGGACTGATCGAACGCCGGCACGACGCCACGGACCGGCGCGTCTGGCGGCTCTCCCTCACAGAAAAGGCCGGGCCGACCCTCGCGACCATGCGCGAGCTCGGCGAGATCACCCGCGCCGAGGCCTTCGCCGACACCTCCGAAGCCGAGCGCGAGGCGCTCCTCGCCCTGCTCACGACGATGCGTGGGAACCTCTCGGCGGCCTGTGCGATGCCGCCAGCCGTAGGACCGAAGACCGATGGATGACACAGCGAGACAACCCGACCCCGTCCGGAACGACGGCTCGGATCCTTCTGCGGCCAGCAACGTGACCGAAATCCGCCGCCCCGAGCCGAGGCTGCCTTCGGCTCAGCCCGCCCCTGTCACTAAAGCTCCCGAGACCACGGCGCAGGCGCCTGCCCCGGCCAGCACCGCTCCCGCCGCCAAGCCGCGCAATCTGAAGCGCTCCATCCTCTTCGCATTGCTGCCMGTCGCGCTTGCCGCGGGCGGCTACTGGTACGTCGTCGGCGGGCAGGTCATGTCGACCGACAACGCCTATGTGCAAGCCGACATCGTCGGCATCTCGACCGACGTCGCCGGCATCGTTGGCGAAATCGACGTGCGCGACAACCAGCAGGTCAAGGCCGGGGACGTTCTGTTCAAGCTCGACGACGCGCAGTTCCGCTTCGCCCTCGACCGGGCGAACGCGCAGATTGGGGTGGTCCGCAACGATCTTGAAGCGCAGAAGGCGAACTACAAGGCGATGCAGAGCAAGATCGCCCAGGCCAGGACCGATATCGATTACTACACCACCGCCTTCAAGCGGCAGCAGGACCTCGCGACCAAGGCGGTGGCCTCGCAGGTGACCTATGATTCAGCCAAGCACGATCTCGATGGCGCCGTGCAGAAGCTCGCGCAGCTCCAGAGCCAGCTCATCGGTATCGCCGCCAGCCTGAACGGCAATCCCGATGCGCCGATCGAGGACCACCCTCGCTACAAGGACAGCGTCGCAGCCCGGGCCGAGGCTGCCCGCCAGCTCGATCACACCGTGGTCAAGGCGCCGATGGACGGCATCGTCACCAATGTGCCCTCGCTGCAGAAGGGGCAGTACCTTGCCGACGCGACCGTCGGCTTCAGCCTGGTCTCGGCCGACCATGTCTGGATCCAGGCGAACCCCAAGGAGACCGAGTTGACCTGGGTCCGCCCGGGACAGAAGGCGCGGGTCTATGTCGACACCTATCCCGGCGCCGAATGGACCGGCACGGTCGACAGCATCAGCCCGGCCTCGGCCGCAAGCTTTTCGCTGCTGCCGGCCCAGAACACCAGCGGCAACTGGGTCAAGGTCGTCCAGCGCATCGCCATGCGCGTCAAGATCGACACGCCCGCCGGCAAGCCGCTGTTGCGGGCTGGCATGAGCGTCGTGCTTGATGTCGATACCGGCCGCGCCCGCGGCCTGCCCAGCTTCGTCTCGGACCTCTTCGGCAAGACCGAGACTCACAATGGCTGATGGTGTCGCCACGGCGGCGACCCCCGTGGTCGCCAATCGCGGCGCCATCACCGTCTGCGTGATCCTCGCCGTGATCATGCAGGCTCTCGACACGACGATCGCGAATGTCGCGCTGCCCTATATCCAGGGCAGCGTCTCGGCCAGCGCCGATCAGATCAACTGGGTCCTGACCTCCTATATCGTCGCGGCCGCGATCATGACGCCGCCATCGGGCTTCCTTGCCGCCCGCTTCGGCAGGAAGCGCGTGCTCTCGGTCGCGATCATCGGCTTCGTCGTCGCCTCGATGCTCTGCGGCGCCGCGCAGTCGCTGACTCAGATCGTCGGCTTCCGCCTGCTCCAGGGCTTCTTCGGCGCYGCCCTGGTGCCGGTGTCCCAGAGCATCCTGCTCGACATCTACACGCCGGAGGAGCGCGGCTCGGCGATGGCGCTGTTCGGCGTCTCGGTCATGGTCGGCCCGGTGCTCGGCCCCGTCATCGGCGGCTGGCTGACCGAGAACATCTCCTGGCGCTGGGTCTTCTATATCAACCTGCCGCTCGGCGCATTGGCCCTGGCGGGCGTCGGGATCTTCGTCACCGAGACGAAATCGAACGCCTTGGCCAGGCTCGACTGGATCGGCTTCGGCGCGCTCAGCCTCGCCATCGCCTCGCTCCAGCTCTTCCTCGACCGCGGCGCCCAGCTCGACTGGTTTTCGTCGCTCGAGATCATCGTCGAGGCGACGGTCTGCGTCGCGGCGATCTACATCCTGGTGGTCCACACCCTCACGGCAGAGAACTCCTTCATCAAGCCGCGCCTGTTCCTCGATCGCAACTTCAGCGTCGGCATGATCTTCATCTTCATCGTCGGCATCACCTATCTCGCTTCGCTGGCGTTGATGACGCCCTTTTTGCAGACGCTGATKGGCTACCCCGTCGTCACCGCCGGCATCGTCATGGGCCCGCGCGGCATGGGCACGATGCTCTGCATGTTCCTGGTCKGACGGCTGATCGGCAAGGTCGACATCCGCATCCTGCTCGGCGCCGGCCTGGCCGTCAGCGCCTGGGCGATGTACGACATGGCCGGCTGGACCCCGGACGTCTCGCAGCAGACGATCATCGTCACCGGCTTCATCCAGGGAGCGGGTCTGGGCCTGCTCTTCGTGCCGCTGACCACTGTGACCTTCTCCACGCTGCAGCCGCAGGATCGCGGCGACGCCACCGGCCTTTACAACCTGTCGCGCAATATCGGCTCCAGTGTCGGCATCTCGATCGTCAGCTATCTGCTCACCCGCAACGTCCAGGTGAACCACGCCGAGATCGCGACTTACGTCACGCCCTTCAACCGCATCTTCGAGATGCCGGCGATCAAGGAGGCCTGGGATCCGCTGACGCTGGCCGGGCGCGCCGCGCTCGACGAGGTCATCACGCGCCAGGCGATGATCATCGCCTATATCGACGATTTCAAGCTGCTGATGATCCTGTGCCTCGCGGCCATGCCGTTCCTCGCCCTGCTGGTCACCTCGAAGCAGAAGAAGGCGCCGTCGGATGACCATCCGATGGTCATGGAGTAGCGCGCCGCTGGCCCCGCCCGAGGGAGTATCGCGCGATCGCCTCCACCAGCGCATCGGGCAGCTCGATCTCCTGGCGAGCCGGCCTTTGTCCGGGAATATGGACGCCCTTGCCCGCCAGGCGTTCGAGATGCGCAGCCAGCCGGGCTGAAAAATCCGGAGCGAAGAGCTCCGGCTTCAGCGCGACGACCAGGAGCCCTACGCCGGGGGATTGGCTGCCGCCAGCGAAGGACGGCGCATCGAGCGACCAGTTCGCGCCGGTCATGCCGGCTGCCAGGGTTTCCACGATCAGCGCGATATTGGCGCCGCGCTCGCCCCCAAAAGCGAGAAGCGCTCCGGTGAGCGCCGCGCGTGGGTCGGTGGTGGGCTGGCCGCTCGCATCCACGGCCCAGCCCGGCGGTATCGCCTCGCCGGTCTCGGCGGCCTGCCTGATATTGACGAAGGCCGTCGCGCTCGTGGCCTGGTCAATGACCAAAGGCTGGCCGCCCGCGACGGGCGCGGCGAAGGAGAGCGGATTGGTGCCGTAGACGGCCTCCTGGCTCTTGCCCGCCGCCACCAGCGCCGGCCCATTGGCAAGGGCAAGCCCGATCAATCCTGCTTCGGCGAGACGGCGGGTGTAGTAGCCGAGTTCGCCGACCGTGTAGCTGTTCGCCTGGATCAGCAGCGCGAGGCCGTAGAGCCCGGCGCGCGCCTGCAATTCAGCAAAGGCGAGATCGAAACCGAGCTGGGCGATGCCTCCCCCGGCCTCGATCCGGATCGAGGCCGAGGTCGGAAAGCTGACCTCCGGGGTGACGGAGCCCGCGATCCGCCCGGCCGCGAGGCTATCGAGATAGTCCAGGAGATGCGCGAACCCGACAGAGGGACGACCCGACACTTCCGCAGCGATCGTCGCATCCGCGAGCGCTGCCGCGACAGCATCGCTGCCTCCAGCGGCCAGCACGGCGTGGCGCGCCATCTCGTGCGCGCCGTCTATCGTCATTCGCATCGCTGCCCCCGCCCCCCGCAAAAGCTGTGGCCCCATACCGGGGAAGAGCGGGGTTAAATCCAGCCTTGCGTTACGTCAACKACCGGAGCGGACGATCTGCGGACTGAAATGGCCGTAGTAAGGATAGGTGGCAGCTTGCGCACTCGCAGGCTGGCGCCATCCAAAACGGGATGACGATAGCTAGCGGGATGCGAGATGCGTGAAACGGATCAAAGACAGGTCCGGATCCCGTTCTTGACGATTTCTGGCCATTCCGGGCCGAGGGCTTCCCGCGCGTCGAGGGCGTTCTGATAGCCCGGCTCACCGTTCTTGAACATCATCACCGCGAGCTGCCTGTCATGGGTGCCGCTCACGATGGTCGGGCCAGGAACATAGGTGCTCCTGGCCTGATAGGTGTTGCCGGAGAACGAGCCACTGGTCTGGAAACTCCCCGGCATCTGGCTGACCGAGACATTGTTCTGAGACGCTGCGCCGCCAATGATGTAGCGGTCGTAGCCTGCCCTGATCGTCTCGATCGCGGCGCTCTTGGCTGCGACCTTTGCCGCCCCTTGAGGGCCGCAGGCCGGCGCAGCGCCGGCGTCGATCATCATGGTGTTCGCGAGGTTCGTGTCGCCGATGCACCGGCACAGCCGCCAACCAAAGCCGCGCAACCCAACACAGCAACCAAGAGCTTCATCGTCAGTCCCCCAACCCCGGCGATTCGTTCTCTTCAGACGCCGTTCCTGCCGTTCGGTAGCGACACGGTTCATGGCAGGCAATGGCCAATCGGGCCTACAGGGGCGCAATCGTCTCGGGTGCCGGGAAAGTCCGCTGCAGCGGCCGCCGATTGACCCCGGGGGATTGKACCGCGCTGCGACGTTGACAGGAATCGTGCCGTTCCCGATAAATCCGGGATGGTCGAGACGGATACGCATATCGTTGCCCGCGCTGCCGGCATCCCAACAGGCGGGATGCGGGACAGCCGATCGCTGCGTTAACACACGCGTATCGCGCCCCTGCAGCCTCGCCGGAAACGGACGGGGCCAATTTCACGCCTGTGCCTCGTCCATCTGAATGTGATGGAGTGAAAGACGTGGCACAGAACATCTATGACGATCCAAAATTCTTCGCCGGCTACAGCCAGCTTCCCCGACAGGTTCATGGTCTGGCCGGCGCGCCGGAATGGCCGGCGATCCGCGCCATGCTGCCCGGCCTGACGGGCAAGCGCGTCGTCGATCTCGGCTGCGGCTTCGGCTGGTTTGCCCGGTGGGCGCGCGAGCACGGGGCCGGGTCCGTGCTCGGACTGGACGTCTCCGAGAAAATGATCGCCCGGGCGATCGCGGATACCTCCGACGCGGGCGTCGCGTACGCAATCGCCGATCTCGAGCTGCTCGACCTGCCCCAGGCTGCGTTCGACTTCGCCTTCAGCGCGCTGACCTTCCACTATATCGCGGATTTCGGGCGCCTGCTGCGCATGGTGCATCGCTCCCTCACGCCAGGCTCCCAGTTCGTGTTCACGATCGAACACCCGATCTACATGGCGGCTACGCATCCGCGCTGGTGGACCGACGAGGACGGCCGTAAGACCTGGCCGGTGAACCGCTATGCGATCGAAGGCGAGCGCCGGACCAACTGGTTCACCGACGGCGTGCTCAAATATCACCGGACGTTAGCCACGACGCTCAACACATTGATCGCAACGGGATTTTCGATCCGCCAGGTCGAGGAATTTGCCCCGACAGCCGATCAGATCGCCGAGAACCCGGGCCTGGCGGCGGAATGCGAGCGGCCGATGATGCTGCTGGTCTCCGCAGAGCGCTCAGCGAGCGACTGATCGGCCGCGGCCATTCGCAGGACACTCTCGGCAACGGGGACGTTCCGTTGCGGAGAGGTTTGGTGGGGGAGCGCCTGGCACGACGCCGCGCGCTCTCCCCGCTAGCACGCAGTTGTGACGGGCATCGGCTGCGCCAAAAGCCGCAATCCACTTTTGGTCGCCGATGCTTCAGGGCCTGACATAGGTCCAGCCCTTCTCCTGCAGTTCCATGACGCGCACGACGCCGGATTTGACCAGCGTCGCCTCGGGGATCAGGCCGATCTCTTTGTTTTCCGTCTTGCTCATGTTCTCCTGGGTGTTGCCGCAAGCCTTGAATGAKATCGACGGCGTGCTCGCCGTGATCGCCTTGATCCGTGCCTTCACCGGCGAGGTATCCTCACGCAGCATGTGCAGGCCGGGGCCGAAGGTGACGATCTCGATCTCCACCTTCTCGCCGAGGTCCTTGTAGTATTGCGCCACGTTCGTCGCGTTGTTGAGCGCGAGATTCATCGTCGCCGGCTCGTTGGTGTTGACCTGCAGGATGAGCTGGTGCGGCTTCTTTTCCGCCGCGGGCTTTGCGGCCTGCGCCGTCACCTGCTTCTTCGGCTGCGCCAGCGCCGGCGGCACGACGATCAGCAACGCTGCGAGGCCGGCCAGCGAGACCCTCATGGCCTTGGCATATCCAGTCATGGTCTTCATCTCCCGTGGTTTGCGACGAGTTCGGCGACGGCTTGGGCGAGAAGGCTTGGGCGAAGACTACGGGTTCCGCGGCCTGGCGATGGCGCCCGGCCAGTTGCAGGCCGCGGCGACCTTCTCCCTCACCCGCTTCAGCCCGCCGAGCGCAAAGGTGCCGTCATGGGCAGCGCCGACACGCGGAGCGAGACGAATGGCGAGGTCGCCCTCGTCCGGCAGCGCCAGCAGGAGCTGCGCGACATCGCCCTTGAAGGCGACGCCGGCGCCGAACGAGGGCTGCGCGGCCGCCGCTTGCACCGACTGGCCGTCGTTGACGCGGTAGGAGATGGTGTAGTCCGTGCCGCCCTTGGCGAGCGCGGGGCCTGTGACGACGAGCTCGGTGCGGCCGCCACGGCAATGGATGGCGAGCTGGCTCAGCGCGCCGTCGGAACCGGTGCGGGCAGCCGCGGTGGCGGTGACGATCGGGCTATAATTCACCGGCGAGGTGGTTTCACTGATGATCCAGTTCTCCCCCCCGCGCGCCTGAGGCGCCGCCGGCTCCAGGCGCTGCGAGAGCGTGTCCAGGCATTTCAGCCGCTCGGCCTGCGCCATCTGGGAGCAGGCTCGCAGATGCGCCATCGGGTCGGGCGCCGCATTGGGTGCGCCTTGCGCGAGCGCGATCCCGCTTGCGGCGGCGAAGGCGACGGAGAGCGCGAAGGCCTTCATTGCAGCGCCCGCGGGGCGCGCGCCTGACGATCGAGCCATTGCTGCGCCGCCGAGAACCGCTCGAGCCCGGGCACGGTCGCGGCCAGGTTGATCGACTTCCATTTCGGGTCGAAGCCCGGCGCCTGGAGCTGGTCGATCCGGTTGAACAGCGTGTCGACGAAACGGGCGACGCGCTGATAGCGGTTGGTCTGGGGCTGCCAGTTGAAGGCGACGAGCGCAGTCGGCACCGAGATGGTCGGGACGCGCTCGCCGGCCTTGATCAGCCCGGGATATTCGCCCGCCTCCAGCACGGCCGGCAGATAATAATCCTCGAATTTGCTGTCATAGGGAACAGAGAGGAACTTGAATCCCGGCTCAAAACGGCCACGCACGAAGGCATCGACGGGCTTGGAGGTGATGAAGACGACCGCCGCCATCTCGCCCTTGCGCATCTGCTCCAGCGCGATCGGGTGGGGGATGAAGGTCTTCTCGGCGTTGATGCCGAGGCGGCTGAAGATCAGCGGGCCGGAATAGGCGGCAGCCGTGCCCAGCGTGTTGAAATTCACCTTCTTGCCGGCGAGGTCCTGCAGGCTCTGGATCTCCGGCCGGACAAAGATGTGCAGCTCCGAGGGGAAGAGATTGAGCACATAGGTGATCTGCCGCCGGATCTGCGGCATCTGGTTCCTGTATTCGTCCAGCGCGTCGGAATTGATGATCGCGGTGTCGATCCCGCGCAGATAGAGCAGCGAATTCAGGTTCTCGGTGGGCCCCCTGGTCACGATCGGCAGGACATGCAGGTTCGGCCCGTCATCGACGACGCGCGCCATCTCCGCCGCGAAGCGCAGCGGCGCCCCCTCGATCAGGCCGCCGGCGAGACCGACGGTCCAGGCATTCATCCGCTCCTTTTCCGCCTCAAAGGTCGGCGCGCGCCGCGGCGCAGCCCCGCGCACGGCCTCCAGCCGTGTCGTCTGCGCCTGCAGATCGCCTGGCGGGAGCGCCGGGACAAACAGGGTCAAGGCGGCGAGCAGGCACAGGCATCGTCCTGGAAACAGCGTCATTCCCGAACTCCCCTTTGGCATCCCCATTCGGCCATTCGGCCGTCTCCGCCCCCGCCCGGGCGTTTTACTGACGCAAGCCGTTCAAGCGCTCCTTCGCCTCCGGGATGCCGCCGGCCTGCGCCTTCGCATAAAGCTCGCGCGCCCTCGCCGCCTCGCCCCGTGTGCCATAGGTCCGCCAGGTCGAGAGGATGGCGGGGTCATAGGTTTCCGCGAGCATGAAGAACGCCCGGGCGCTGCCGGTTTCCGCGGCGCGCTCGAGCACGATCCGCGCCGAGGCGATATCGCCCTGCCCGATCAGGACGCTGGCGCGCGCAATCAGCCGCGTCGCCTCTGCCTCGCTGGCGACCGGCGGTGACTGCGGCGGCGCTGGCGGTGCAACGGGCTCGGCCAACGCGGCCGGCCTGGTGACCTGGTTCGCGGCCTGGCTGGAGGCCTGACTGGCCGGCGCAGGCTCGGGCGTGGCGCGCGCCACCGCCGTGCGCCGCGCCGCCTCGAGTTCCCGCGCCAGCGCAKCCGCCCTGCCGCGCTCGTCCTGCAGAGCCTGGCGCAGTTCCGCCGCGGCGCTCTCCGCCGCCTGCCTGAGCTTTCCCGCCTCCTCGCCCGCCTTGCGCAGGTCCGAGACCTGCACCCCGGCGTCGCGCCGCGCCTTCGCCAATTCGTCCGCGAGTGCGGCGCCGCGGGGGCGCTCCTCCTCGAGCACCTGGCGCTGTTGCGCCGCGCTCGTGGCCTGGGCCTCGCGCGCTGCTGCAATCTCCCGCGCCAGCCCGGCGGCTTTCTCCTGCTMCTGCCTGAGCGCGTCTGCGGTCTTCGCCAGTTCCCCCTGCTTCAGCTGCGTCGTATCCTCGCTGGCCTTGCGCAACGCTGCAGCTTGCGTCCCCGCTTCACGCTGCACCTTCGCCAGCTCGGCGGCGAGCGCAACGCTATGGGCGCGCTCATCGTTAAGCGCCTGACGCTGCTGCGCCGTGCTCGCGGCCAATGTCTCGCGCGCCGCCGTGACCTGAAGCGCGAGCGCTGCCGCCCTTTCGTGCTCCTGCCTCAGCGCGTCCGCAGTCTTGGAGGCGTCTGCCGTCCTGGCGGCCTCCGCCTGCCTGAGCCCTGCGGCCTCCTCGTTCGCCTTGCGCAGTTCCGCCAGCTGCAATCCGGCTTCGCGTTGCTCCTTCGCCAGTTCGCCGGCGAGTGCCGCGCTGCGGGAGCGCTCCTCCTCGAGCGCCTGGCGCTGCTGCGCCGTGCCCGTCGCCAGCGCCTCGCGCGCGGCTGAAACCTCGGCGGCAAGGGCCGCCGCCTGCCCGCGCTCCTGCCCCTGCGCATCCGCATTGGTTTCGGACTGTGCCTGCCTGAGCCCTGCGGCATCCGCATTCGCCTTGCTCAGCTGCGCCGCCTGCGTTTCGATTTCGCGCTGCGCCTTCGCCAGAGCGCCGGCGAGCGCGGCGCTGCGGGCGCGTTCCTCGTCGAGCGCCTGGCGCTGCTGCGCCGTGCCGGCAGAAAGCTCCTGCCGCGCCGCCGCCACCTGCTGTACGAGAGCGGCGGCCTGCTCACGCTCCTGCTTCAACGCGTCCGCAGCCTTGGCGGCGTCTGCGGTCCCGGCGACCTCTGCCTGCCTKAGCCTCGCCGCCTCGTCGCTCGCCTTGCTCAGCTCTGCGATCTGCAGCTGCCTCTCGCGCTGCGCCTTCGCCAATTCGCCCGCGAGCGCCGCGCTGCGGGCGCGCTCCTCGTCGAGCGCCTGGCGCTGCTGCGTCGTGCCGGCCGTGAACTCCAGCCGCACCGAGGCAACCTCACCTGCGAGCGCGGCCGCCCGCTCGCGCTCCAGCTTCAGCTGCTCGGCCTCTTCGCCCGCCTTGCGCAGTTGTGCCGCCTGCATCTCCAGATCGCGCTGCGCCGACGCCAGCTGGTCGGCCAAGGCGCTGCTGCGGGCATGTTCCGCCTCGAGCGCCTGACGCTGCTGCTCGGTGTCCGCGCTCAGTGCCTCCCGCGCTGCGGCAACCTCGCGCGCCAGCGCAGCCGCCTGCTCGCGCTCCTGTCCAAGCGAGGCCGCGGCCCTTGCGACCTCCGCCTGCTTCAGTTGCGCGGCGTCTTCGCCGGCCTTGCGCATGTGTTCGGCCTGCATCCCGGCGTCGCGCTGCGCCTTCGCCAGTTCGCCAGCCAGTGCGGCGCTGCGGGCCCGTTCGCCTTCGAGGGCCTGGCGATATTGCGCAGTGCTGTCAGTGAGTTCCTGCCGCGCAGCAGCGACCTGTTGCGTCAGATTTGCAGCCTGTTCGCGCTCCCGTCGGAGCGCTTCCGCGGATTTCGCGGCCTGGGCCCGCAATTGCAGCACGTCCAGCTGTTCGAGGGTGCGCCCGGCCTCGACCGGATCTTCCACCCGGGTTTCGGGCGGCCGGGAATTCGGGGATTTCTGCGCATCGGGCGCCGGCGCCGTGGTCAGCTGCCGGATGTCCGCCGGCGCGTTGGCCCGGCTGGATTCGCCCGTTCGCGGCGCTGGAGGCGGGCTCTTCGCGTTCCGGTCCGGCGACGGGGCGCGCATCGCGACCTGCGGCCCGGCCTTGCCGCCATCGTCGCGCTGAACCAGGCCGCCGATCCAATAGAAAAACAGCAGCGCCGCAGCGACGAGCGCGGCGGCGGCGATCGGCAGATAGAGGCGTCGCCTCGAGCGGCGCTCCGTGGCGCGATCATCCGGTCCTTCGCCCTCGAGAAGGAAGTAATTGTCATGAGCCAATGGGTGCCAATGCGTCGGCGTGATCGTGATCGGCTCATCGTTCTTGCCGATCCACTGGCCTGTCGCCGCCATCCAGTGAGCAACGTCATAGATGCCACTCGAATCATCCTCGAGGATGACGAATGTCCCGTCCTTCGGTGCGGTTTCGATCTCGTTGCGCATTTAATAGACGCCTGTTCAGGCGGTCTTAGCGGACCATTACGTCTCCACTTCACCTGCAAGGGAACGCCAATCCACCCCGGCAGGTTGCGCAAAGGTTACACATTATTGTGGAGCTAGGCCACAACGTCCCGGCACTGGGGGAAATCCGACAGTATCCGCACGTATTGCGCGTAAAAAACTCTTCCGCGCTTGCGCATCATCAGGGCCGCATAACCGAGCGCGGCCGTCGCGATGCGCCCCCGCCGGAGCGGACGCTGCAGCACGTCCCAGCCATGGCGCGGGCCGCGGGGCGGGATCGGACGGAGGGGCCAGCATCCCGGAGCCTGCCCTTTCCCGCAGGGGCAGCAGCGCCTGATTGCAGCGCGGGGCGAGCCCGCGCCACGATTTCGGTCAGCGACTGGGTGGCACGGAGATCGGCGCCCTCGCCCTCAGCTCATCGGACCGTCCCGAAAACCGTAATCCAGTTTTCGGGACGATGAGCTAAGCATCTGTGTTTGCATCGGCTTGCCCGAAAACCGCAATCCAGTTTTCGTGCCGATGAGCTAAGCATCTGTGTTTGCATCGGCTTGGCCCGAAAACCGCAATCCAGTTTTCGGGCCGATGCTTGGCTCAGAACATGAAGCCCGGGCCGCCCCAGGGCCCGAAATCGAAGGCATCCTGCGCCATCGCCGCCGTCATCTGGCGTTCGTCGGCCAGCTTCTTGGCGAACACCATCTGCCGGAACTGGGCATAGGCCGTCTGGTCGCCGAAATAGACGCATTGGCAGACGATCGGGTCGGCATAGACATAGACCATCTGGTTGTTCTTGACCTGCTGGACGAACTTGTTGGGCGGGAACTTGCGCAAGGTCGCCAGGCGTTCCGGCGTATTGGCGGGCTGGGGAACGAAGCCCGCCGCCGACAGCATGTCTTCCTTGTTCTGAACGGCGTCAGTGGTCGACTGGCACCCGGCCAGCGCCAGGCCGATGGACACCACCAGCCCCGCCAAAGAACATTGCTTCATCGATTATTCCTCCGCCCCGGAATGGGAATGCGCGCCCGGACGTTCCCCAACGCGAGGCGGACCATGGACCGGACGTTGCGGCTTTCAAAGCGCGACTGGCGCAACCCCACCGGCCCGGCCCGCAGGACGACCAGCGCGGCTGCGCCGCGATGACCGGCCGGGACATCGCGACGTCATTCATCGGGAGGCGGTGGAAGGCCGCTCCTACTGCATGTCGGCGAAGGCATCCTTCAGGCGCGAGACGGCCTCGGCGACATTGGCGCGCTGCGTCGCCAGGTTGAAGCGCAGGAAATTGTCGCCGCCGGAGCCGAAGGTCGCGCCATGGCTGGCTGCGATCTTCGCCTGTTTCTCGACCCTTGCGATGAACTCCTTTGACTCCATGCCGGTGCCGGAGAAATCGACCCAGGCGAGATAGGTCGCCTCCAGCGGCATCGAGCGCAGGCCGGGAATGCTGTCGATGCCCTCGTCGAAGAGCCGGCGATTGCCGTCGAGATAGGCGACGAGCTCGTCGACCCAGGCCGCGCCCTCGGGGCTGTAGGCGGCGGTCGCCATCGCCATGCCAAACGAGTTCGGCGAGATGCCGAGCGCGTTCATCCGCGCCCGGAACGGAGCCCGCAGCGCCTCATCGGGGATGATGACATTGCCGGAATGGCAGCCGGCGATGTTGAAGGTCTTGGTCGTCGCGGTCATCATCACCAGGCGGTCGATGATCTCGGGCGCCGCCACGGGCATCGCGATGTGCTTGTGGCCGGGCATGACGAGATCATGGTGGATCTCGTCGGAGACCAGGATCAGGTCGTGACGCACGCAGAACTGTGCGATCTCGCGCAGCTCGTCGCGGGTCCAGACCCGCCCGCCGGGATTATGCGGCGAGCAGAGCAGCAGCATGCGCTCGTTGCCGGTCATCTGCGCATCCCAGCCGGCGATATCGAGGAGGTAGCGACCGCCCCCGTTCACGAGCTTGCATTCGACGACCTGCCGCCCCGCCGCCTTAATGATGCGGGCGAAGGCGTGGTAGACCGGGGTCATCACGATGACGCCCTCGCCCGGCTTGGTATAGGCATCGACGCAGAGCGCCGTGCCGTTCACCAGCCCATGCGTGGTGAAGATCGCCTTCTCATCGACTTCCCAGCCATGGCGCGCCTTCATCCACCAGCGGATGGCGTCGTTGCTCGCCCGCTCATCGCCGAAATAGCCGTAGATGCCGTGCGCCGCCATGGCCTCGACCGCAGCTTGCACGCAGGCCGGCGGCCGGAAATCCATGTCGGCCACCCACATGGCCAGCCCACCGGAGGGCGAAACCCCGTAATGGGTCTCCATCGTGTCCCATTTCGCGCAATGCGTGCCGCGGCGGTCGATCCACTGGTCGAATGTCTGAGCGATGGTCATCAGGGTCCTCAGGTGAAGGGCCGTTTCGGAGAGGCCGTCTTGGGGAGAAGCAATGCCGCGTCGGAGGCTCGCGCGCCAGCAGAACACACGCAATCCATGCCAGCGCGGCGCGCGTACGTGCTGCGGCAAAGATCCCGGAAGCGGCCCGGCTTCGACATCTTGGAAGTGGAGCGCTTCAGCCAGTATCGGCAGATTTGCGTGAAGTCATCGGGTAAATTTTGAGCGCTTTGCTTGTAATTTTTCAGACACGATCGTCATCGAATTCAGAAACTTAGCCACAGAACCTCGACAGGAACATCGAATCGGGCGAAATATGACGCGGTGGCGCCAAGCAGCGCCTGACGTCTGTATTCACGGTCCCTGGCGGAGGGTGTGGATGGCGACGACGACTGCGATGGCCTCCTGCCGCGAGGCGGCAGCATCTTTTCCTTTTGATACCGCGTCTCGGGACGCAAAGCGGCATTGCGGCATGGCTGCGGGCCTTCACGGCCTTCTCCAGGCCCGAACCGATTCGACCACTGATCTGAGTCCTGCCGCGCCCGAAACCGGGCGCCATGAGGCGGCCGTCGAACGGCCGCGGTGACGGGAGGGGGCGATGGCGGCACGCAAAGCGAGGCTTTCCCAATCCTGGCCCTGGGGCGCGCGCCTGCTCCTCGGTAGCTGCGGGCTGCCCTTGCTCGGGGCTGGCGCGGCCCAGGCACAAGCCTGCCCGCCTGGGCCGGTCGCGGTGAACGGCACGAGTTGTGTCGTGCCATTGGGCTCGACGATCACGGTGATTTCGGCCGCGACGCCAGGACTGCGGGCGACAAATCCCGGTGGGCAGATCAGTGCAAACAGCGTGACGATCAATCTCGGACCGGGTGCGGCCCCGAGAAACTATATCGGCGCCGAAGCCGTCGATGGCGGCGTGATCAACTTCGATGGCAGCACCCTGGCGACCGTACAGGCCGCCACCGGCCAGCGCGGGCTCGTCTCATCCGGCGCGGGAAGCCATATCTCTGCGAACGGCGCGAACATAACGCTCGGCACCGGGGCGGTCGCGGTCACCGACAATCTCGCGATCCTTGCCAGCGGCGGCGGAACTGTCTTTGCGCTCGCCGCCAATGTTGCAACGCTTGGCGGAGGCAACGGCAGTTCCAACCACGCGGTGGTTGCCACAGGCACCGGCAGCCGGATCGACCTCGTCGGCGGCACCGTCAGCACGGCCTCCCGGGGCTCGTTCGGCGTGCTCGCGCAAGGCGGCGGCACGATAGTCCTGGCCGACACGACCCAGGTCACCACCAGCGGCGCTCAGATCGTTGCCGGAAACATCGGCAGTMATGCCCTGCTCTCCACCGGCGCGGGGAGCACGATCATCGGGACCGGTATTACGCTGTCCACGACCGGCGCATTTGCGAGCGCCGCCCGGGCCGAGATCGGCGGCTCGATTTCGCTCGCCGGCAGCACGCTCACCACGAGCGGCACCTCCAGCGCAGACACTGATCCCGCGTCAGCCATACGCGTACTCTCCGGAGGCTCGGCCCAGGTGGTGAACAGCACGATCACCACGACAGGCCAGCGCGGCACCGGCATCTCGGTCGAGGGCGCGGGATCGCAGGCCACCGTCTCCGGCACGACCGTCACGGCGGCAGGAACCCGCGCCAACGCGGTTTTCCTCTTCACCGGCGGCACCGGCAGTTTCAGCAACAGTTCGCTGAGTTCCGCCGGCCCGAACGCCGTGCTGGTCCAGGATGCCGGCTCTGCCATCACGCTGACCAACACGCAGATCCAGGGCACGGGCGGCGCCGCCGTGATCAGCTACGGGCTGCGGGTGATCAATGGCGCGACCGCGACCATGACCGGCGGCTCCTCCTCGACGAACGGACGCGACAGCCCCGGCATCACGGCGGCCGGGGGCGGCACGGTGACGGCAACCAATGTCGCCGTCSGGACCTCGGGCAACGACAATGCCATGGGTGTGATCGCAGATCTCAACGGCTCGATCACCCTGAATGGCGGCAGCGTCGAGACGACCGGCGGCGAGGTCAGG
The DNA here is from genome assembly GCF_056396005.1 of Allobosea sp. 05T439. NCBI lineage: Bacteria > Pseudomonadati > Pseudomonadota > Alphaproteobacteria > Hyphomicrobiales > Alloboseaceae > Allobosea > Allobosea sp. 05T439. The sequence continues at coordinate 65,185 of NZ_JBFTKP010000025.1, forward strand.
GCAGGCGCGCGCCCACACGGCCTCGTCGGCCGCAACCCGGGCGGCGTGCTGACCGCGACGGGGACCAGCGTGACGACATCGGGCTTCATTGCCATGGGCGTCGTCGCCGATGACGGCGGCACGGTGACGATTTCCAACAACAGGATCACCACCAGCGGCGTCAGCGGCATCGGCCTGTTCTCGGTCACCGAGCAGACCGGGGCGGAATTCGTCGCGAACCTGACCGCAAGCAACCTTGTCCTGGAGACCTCCGGCAACCTGGCACATGGCGTCACCGCGCAGTCGCGCAACGATATCTCCGCGCCGAAGGCGACCGCCACCGTGAACGATGCCGCGATCACCACCAGAGGCAACAACGCGGTCGGGCTGCGCGCCGTGCTCGGCGATTACGGCACGCGCCCGATCACCGGGCGTGGCGAAGCGGCGGTGATCGCCAACCGCACGACCGTGCTCACGGTCGGCGAAAGCTCGCATGGCACGCTCTCGCGCGACAATCCGACCTCGGTGACGATGAACCAGACCTCGGTGCTGGCGACGGGCGCGACCGCGCATGGCTCCGTCGCCGAAGCCGGCGGCCTGATCATCGGCAACCAGGCGAGTGTGACGGCGACGGGCGCGCAATCGGCGGCGCTCTTCGTCATCGGTGCGCCGGGAGCCGTCTCGAACGCGCAGTTCACCGACAGCACGCTGACGAATGTCAGCGGTCCGACGATCGGTGTTGCCGGCAACGGCAATGTCAGCCTGACCGGCTCGACCGCGGGTGGCAGCGGCGAGTGGCTGCGCGTCGGCAGCAGCCTCGCGTTCCCGCCGCTGACCCAGCTCCCTCCGCTCGGCGGCGTTCCCGACCTGCCGGATCCTGATCCCGACCTGCCGCTTCCCGGCGCCCTGCCCGGGTTGCCGCCGCCGACCGCGCTCCCGGTGGTGCCTGGCCTCGCCAACGTCACGGTGACGCGCTCGACCGTCACCGGCTCGGCCTTCACCGCGCCCGGCAGCGTCTCGAACGTGACCCTGGTCGACAGCACCTGGATCATGACCGGCAATTCGAACCTGACCAATCTCGTCAATGACCCGAGCCTGATCCAGTACACCCCGCCCGGCGGCGACCCGACCCTGCTTGCAAGCTACAAGACGCTGACGGTGGTGAACTATCTCGGCGAAGGCGGCCAGCTCGGCCTGAACACCTTCCTCGGCAATGACAGCGCCCCCTCCGACCGACTGATCATCGATGGCGGCCGCGCCACGGGCTCATCGCCGCTGCTGATCGCCAACACGACCGGCGCCGGCGACCTGACGCGCAGCAACGGCATCCTGGTCGTCGACGCGATCAATGGCGGCACGACCGCAACTGGCGCCTTCACGCTGGGGCGGCCCGTCGTCGCCGGCCCCTATGAATACCTGCTCTTCCGCAGCAGCGTCGATGCCTCGGGTCCCGACAACTGGTACCTGCGCTCGCATCTCAATCCGGGACCGGATGATCCGGTCCCCAACTTCCGGCAGGAGACCTCGCTCTACGCCGCCCTGCCCGCGATGCAGCTGATCTATGGCCGCACACTGATCGACAGCCTGCATGAGCGCGTCGGCGAATTGCGCCCGCTGGAGGCGCCTGCAGTGACCGAAGAGCGCACGATCTGGTGCAAGAACCCCGAGAAGAATTTCCGCTGCACGACCGTGGTGCAGTTGCCGGCGAGCGCCACGGCGCCCGGCCGCTCCTATGCCTCATCAGGCTGGGCCAGGATCATCGGCCAGCACAGCAACCATGATGGCGGGCCAGGCGGCATCTTTCGCAATGGCCCGAGTTACGATTACGACCTCTACGCCTTCCAGGCCGGGCTCGACCTCTATCGCAGCGTCAGCGCCGACGGCAGCAGAGACCATGCCGGCATCTATGGCGCGATCGGCCGGATCGAGGGCGACGTCACGCATTTCAACGGCATCAAAGCCGGGACCAATAGCAGCGACGCCTATTCGCTCGGCGCCTACTGGACGCATTTCGGGCCCTCGGGCTGGTATCTCGACGGCGTCCTCCAGGGCACCTGGTATGATGCCAAGGCCGATTCCAAACGCGGCTTCGTGCTCAACCGCGACACGTTCGGCTTCGCCGCCTCGCTCGAGGGCGGCTATCCCCTCCAGCTCGGCAACGGCTTCATCCTCGAACCGCAGGCGCAGCTGGTCTACCAGACGGTGGCAGGCGGCTCGGCTTTGGACACCGCGGCGCTGGTGCGCTTCTCCGATGCGGAGTCGCTGGCCGGGCGCATCGGCGCGCGTCTCGCGAAAAGCTGGACGCTTGAGGAGGCGACGCCCGGCGCCAGGCCGCGCCTGATGACCGCCTGGCTGAAAGCCAGCCTGTGGAACGAGTTTTTGGGCAATCCCAAAACCTCGTTCTCCTCGGCGACCGGCTTCATTCCCTTCCGCTCCGACCTCGGCGGCGCCTGGGCCGAGCTGAAGGCCGGCATCGACGCGCAGCTCACCCGCAACACCGCGCTCTACGCCACCGCCGGCTACTCGATCGGTTTCGACGGGCGCTCGCACGCCTATGACGGCCGGCTCGGGATCAAGGTGAGCTGGTAAAGGTTATCTCCGGGGCTTTGGCCGGAAAGGCCGACGGCAGAGCGAGCATCGTCGCCGGTCCGACCACGTCCCCTCTGTCCTGCGGATGATGGAAGGAGCCAAGCCATGGCCAAGATGAAGGCTGCCGTGTTCGTTGGGAAGAACCGGATCGTCCTCGAGGACAAGGCGATTCCCGATGTAGGGCCGACCGACGCGCTCGTCAGGATCACGACTACGACGATCTGCGGCACCGATATCCACATTCTGAAGGGCGAGTATCCGGTCGAGAAGGGCCTGATCGTCGGTCATGAACCGGTCGGCGTCATCGAGAAGCTCGGATCGGGCGTCGAGGGCTATTCCGAGGGGCAGCGCGTGATCGCCGGCGCCATCACCCCGAGCGGACACAGCTATGCATGCCTCTGCGGTTGCGGCTCGCAGGATGGGCCGGGAACGCGCCACGGCTTCAAGGCCGCGGGCGGCTGGAAATTCGGCAACACCATCGATGGCTGTCAGGCGGAATACCTGCTCGTCAGGGACGCCATCGCCAATCTCGCGCCTGTCCCCGACGAATTGACCGACGAGCAGGTCCTGATGTGCCCCGACATCATGTCGACGGGTTTCTCGGGGGCGGAGCGCGGCGGCGTCAGGATCGGCGATACCGTGGCCGTCTTCGCGCTCGGCCCGATCGGCCTGTGCGCTGTCGCCGGCGCCAGGCTGATGGGCGCGAGCACGATCATCGGCGTCGACACCGTTGCGGCCCGCTTAGCGGTCGCGCGAGCGCTCGGCGCCGATCACGTGGTCGACTTCAAGGTGGGCGACCCGGTCGAGCAGATCATGACACTGACGGACGGACGTGGCGTCGACGTCGCGATCGAGGCGCTCGGCACGCAGCAGACCTTCGAGGCCGCGATGCGCGTCCTGCGACCGGGCGGGACGCTGTCGAGCCTCGGCGTCTATTCCGGCGACCTCGCCATCCCGCTCGATGCCTTCGCGGCGGGCCTCGGCGATCTCAGCATCGTCTCGACGCTCTGCCCGGGCGGGAAGGAGCGGATGCGCCGCCTGATGAGCGTCGTCGCCTCGGGGCGTGTCGATCTCAAGCCGCTCGTGACCCATCGCTTCACGCTCGACGAGATCGAAACCGCCTACGAGCTCTTCGGCCACCAGCGCGACGGCGTGCTGAAGGTGGCGATCACGCCGTGAGCGCCGGCGCGGGGGCGTTGGCGCAGGTCCAGGGGCATACCCACACGKAGCTTGCGTGGCGGGAGGCCGATCCAATCCTCCTCCTCCGCACGAAACCGGGGGGCCCTCGCCCCGTAGCGGCCGTTGCCGGCGCTGCCTATGCTCGCGCCGGACACGCAGATCGCGCGAGGGATCGGGAACGCCGCATGACAGCGATCATCACGGACAATGCCGAGCAATACCGCGATAACCGCAAGCTTGCGGCGCGGGCCCGGCTCCACAGCCAGTACAGCATCTCCGAGACGGGCTGGTTTCCATGGGTGGCCGGGCAATTGCCGCTGCGCCCCGGCGACCATGTCCTCGATATCGGCTGCGGCCCGGGCTGGTTCTGGGCCGGTGCGGTGGACGCGCTGCCGCAACCGATCAACCTGACGCTCGCCGATCTGTCGCCCGGCATGGTCCAAGAGGCGGTCGGGCGCTGCCAGGCCCTGTCGCTCGGATCGGTCCGCGGCGAGGCAGCCGACGCGACAGCGCTGCCCTTCGCGGACGCATCGTTCGATGCCGTCATCGCCATGCATATGCTCTATCATCTGCCCGACCCCGCCGCGGCCATCGCCGAGATGGAGCGTGTTCTGAAGCCCGGCGGCTGTCTCGCGGTCACGACCAACGATATCGGCAATCTGCGGGCGCTCTACGAACTCACCACGGTCTTCGGCAGCGACCCGGTCGATCCGTCCGGGGCAAGTTTCGGCTTTGAGACCGCCGAAGACTTGCTGCGCGCGCGCTTTGGCAATGTGAGCTTTGCCCGGCAGCCGGCGCAGCTGCGGATCACCGAGCCGGACGACGTCTTCCTGGCGCTCACCTCCTATCCACCGGGAGACAGGGCGACAGAGGCCGAGCTCGGCCGGTTTCGCGACGCGATCGAGGCCGCCTTCGCACGGGGGAACGGCGTGCTCGAAGCCGAGAAGCAGATCGGGCTGTTCGTCGCCCGGAAGGCGCAGGGATAGGCGAGCGTCTCTCGGCGGAGCGTAGTCTGCTTCGCCCCCTGCCCTTGCAGGCGCTGCCGGCGGACCTGGATTGACGCGCCAAAAGCAAAAATGCGCCCGCCGGCCCCATGACGGGACCGGCGGGCGAAATGAATGGGGCTGATGGCTGTTGCGCCTATCGCGGTGGCGGGCGCACGCCTTCGAGGATCTGGCGGATCACGCGGATATCGCCCTCGATCGTCGACAGGCGGTTATTCGCCGCCTGCTCCGCGCTCTCGCGCTTGGCGAGCTGCGCCTCGACGATGGCGATTCGCATGTCGTGGACATCGTCCTTGGCCCGCAACTGGCCATAGGACAGGCTGACTGTGACGATGACCGCGACCAGCGAGACGACCGTCATCCCGATCGAGAGGATGTTGCCGAGGCCGAGATCGAGACGGGGTTTCACGGCGTCCATCCGCATTGCCTTTCGCCATGCTCGTTATGCTTCACGACATCCGCCTTCTCGCGATCGCTCATCGCCGCCGCGGCCTGGGCAGAGGGGCGGAACGGGCGGGCGGTGTCGCAGAAATCACCGGCCATCCCGGCGCAGCCAGCGATGAAGGCGCTGATCGAGAGCAGCAGGGCCAAGACTGTCGATCTCATCGTCACGCTTCCCTTTGTCAGTGATGGCTTTTCGGCGAGCGCGCTCCTGCTCGGCCTGAAGGGTTGCTTTCCCCTCGCGCCGGCCCTTCGCGTAGGCTCCGACCAGGATTGCGAGCAGCGCGCCGAGCGCGGCGATGGCCCCGGCAAAGCGGCTCCAGAGTGCGGAAAGCACGCTCACGCCGCCGCCTCCTGTTGCGCGCGATGCCAGCGCCAGAGCAGGAAGGCGCCCCCGCACACGAAGGCGAGCGCAAGCACGAGCTGCGCCGGCCCGCTGGTGAAGGCCTGGAGCAGGCGAGAGAGCGGCGTCGCGACCTTGATGGCATTATCTACAGTCACGACCGGGGGTTTTGCGGGGCGCGCCGCAACCGTATTGCTGGAGACATGCGAGCCGCGCGCCCACAGGCCGGCCTCGGCCGAGCGCCGGTTGATCAGGCCGTCCAGCCTTCGCCCGCCGGCATGGACCCATTTCATCAGCTCGCCCGGCACGGCCGCGACTTGGCCGGCATTCAGCGTCTTCAGCAGCGTCGAGCGGGCGAGCGCCCCCTCGCCGACATTGAAGGCAAACGAGACGAGCGCCGCGAACTGCCCCTCGTTCAGCGGCACCTTGACCAGGCTCGCGACGGCGCGCTCGAACCGGGCGAGATCCTTGATCAGAAGCTGTTCCGCTTCCTGCTGCGTGATCTTCAGGCCCGGCCGGACATGGGCCCCCGTCGAGCCGTAGCCGATCGTCAGGACGCCTGCCACGTCCCGATAGGCGGTCAGCCGGCATCCTTCCCAGCGCTTGATCAGCGCCAGGCCTTCATCGCTGATGCGACGCGTCATGTCTGTGCTCCGTGCATGAAAAAGCCGCCCGGTCAGGGGCGGCGCGGTCATCGCGGCGGCCTCCGCATCATGCGAAGACCTGCCCGAAGCTTTGGGAACGGCGGGGGGCTGCCCTGCGGTTCAGAAATGGAAAGGCCGCCGGCCAAACGCGGCCAGGCGAAGCCGCTTCATCCACTCGGTCGTTGCGGCAGGTTCCTCAAAGTGTTCAGCTGATCGCTCACGAGGGAGACGGAGCGATGCACGAAGATGACGCTGACGTCCTGGCAGACCTGAGCAGCAGCCAGATCCTGATCGTCACAACCCTGATCGACCTGTTGATCGACAAGGGGCTTGTTCAACGCGGCGAGGTCGTGGCCCGCTACGACCAGCTCCTGGCGAATAGCAAGGGCAACGCGGCCAGCATCTCGGTGCTGCAGCCCATCGTCAGCGTGCTGAGCTATCTCGCCCATGACGACACGCGAGGGCTCTCGAAACCGTCCCATTGAGCACGGCACGCGAACCGCGGCAGTTCTGGTCTCCCGGTTTCGATGTCATCCCCCATGGCGGCCGTCGCGCTGCACGCTATAAGTGCGTCCGGCTTTCCAGCGGGGACTAAGAGATGCAGATTGGTTTGGTTCTCTTTCCAAAATTGACGCAGCTCGACCTGACAGGCCCGGCCGAGGTGTTTTTCCGCATGCCCGGGGCCAAGGTTCATCTGCTTTGGAAAACCCTGGAGCCGGTTACATCGGACCGTGGCCTGTCGATTCTGCCGACGATGCGCTTTGACGATTGCGCCGCCCTCGATCTGATTTGCGTGCCCGGCGGCCCCGGCCAGATCGAGCTGATGAGCGACGAAGAGACGCTCGGCTTTCTCAGGCGGATCGCAGCCGGCTGTCAGCTGGTGACCTCCGTCTGCACCGGTTCGCTGGTGCTCGGCGCGGCCGGCCTGCTCGAGGGCTACAGGGCGACCTCGCACTGGTCCTCGATCGACCAGCTTGCCTTGCTCGGCGCGATCCCGGTCGCGGAGCGTGTCGTGAAGGACCGCAACCGCATCACGGGCGCGGGCGTCACGTCGGGAATCGATTTTGCGCTCACCGTCGTCGCCGATCTCCTGGGAGAGGACATCGCCCGGGAGATCCAGCTGCAGATGGAATATGACCCAAAACCTCCCTTCGACGGCGGATCGCCGCGTTCGGCCTCAGCCGCCCTGGTCGAGGCGACGCGCCAGAAGATCGCGCCCTTCATCGACCGGCGGCGGCTTGCGACCGAACTCGCCGCCGCCCGCCTGCGCGAGCGAGCAGAGGGTTCKGTCCGCTGAAAGCGGCCAAGGTGCCTTGGGTGGAGCCATGTAAGGCGGGGCAGTCAGCTCATGGGCCCGTATGGGCTTGCGTCGCTTGGCTTTCTCACAAAGCTCTGGAATGATCCGCTGAAGATCGCCTCGTTTGCCCGAGCCTCGCCATTGTCCGCCTGCATTCCAAACGAGATCGCAACGCCTGCCTTCTACGCATTTGTGGCAGTTGCTGCGTCAATCAACCTATTTTTCGCCGCCCGCATCCTCGGGAATGCGCGATCCCGATCGCAAGACAGCACTCACTTCAGGGGCTCGCTATTCCTCGCCCTGGTTGGCGTTCATCGCGTGCAGCGTCGTCGCTGGACCGGGCCGACGCCGTCCCCGCAAGATCAAGCCTTGCTTCGGCACACTCGCCTGAAGCTGTTGGGGCTTTCATTCGTCACCGGTATCGTCGGTGTCGCCCTGCTGTTCCTGTTGAGCAGCCAGACATGCTGGTTTCAAAGCCTGAGATCGGTTTGAATCCGAGCTTCGGCTCAACGCCGCCCCGAGGGGCGGCCGCTCGTCAGTTCACACCCCTCCCCGCCCTTCCCTTTGGTCGCAGCTTACGGCTCTATTCTGCCCGAGACATGCGGGTATTGGGCTGAGGACTGAGATGAGTGTGGATATACGCTATGCCGCCGAGAGCGATCTCGCCGGCTGTCACCGCTGCCTTGATGACGTCGCCCGCGAGGGGCGCTGGCTCTCGCGCCTGAGCGCGCCGCCGATCGAGCGCTACGCGGATTTCATCGCCGGCCTGCGCGAGGCCAACGCCCCGCGGGTCGTGGCAGTCGATCGCGAGGTTGTCGGCTGGTGCGACATTATCCCGGATGCCTCCCCCGTTCGCGCCCATGTCGGCAAACTAGGGATGGGGCTGCTCGCCAGCCATCGCGGCTTAGGCCTCGGCCGGCGCCTGCTCACGCTCGCGCTCGACCGGGCGCGTCAGCGCGGGCTCGAGCGCATCGAACTCTCGGTCCTCCACGACAACAAGGCGGCGCGCGCCCTCTATGAACGGCTCGGCTTCCAGATCGAAGGACGGCGCCGGCGCGACTGGAAGCGCGATGGTGTCTACCGCGACAGCATCCTGATGGCGCTGGATCTCGGGGCGCCCTAGTGGCCGCTCCCTTGTGTTCCGTTGACGCCGCCTCATGAACTGACATCGAACCAGGCCCCGGCAAGCAACAGGCCCGGACAAGCTCGGACCGATTCCGCCCTGCGCCGACGCCCGCCGCTCTCATCTGCGCCGCTCACCGGGGCGTCGCCCCCCTCATTCATTCCGCCGTTGCGGCACGTTCCTCAAAATGTTCAGCTGGTCGCTCAATGAGGGAGACGGAGCGACGCACGACGATGACGCTGACGTCCTGGCAGACCTGAGCAGCAGCCAGTTCCTGATTGTCACAACCCTCCTCGACCTGTTGATCGACAAGGGCCTTGTTCAACGCGGCGAGCTCGTGGCCCGCTACGACCAGCTCCTGGCGAACACCAAGGGCAACGCCGCCAGCATCTCGGTGCTTCAGCCCATCGTCAGCGTCCTGAGCTATCTCGCCCATGACGACACGCGCGGGAACGCGAAGCCGTCCCATTAAGCCGGCTCGCGCGAGCCGCCCTGGTCTCCCGGTCGGGAGCTGCGCGGGTCATCGGCGCCGCATCCGCAGCAAAGGCCTGCCGAAGCGGTGGGAACGCGTTGGCGCCGCGGTTCAGAAATTGAAAGACCAGCTCGGGGGCGGCTGCGCCGGCGCGCCCGATCTGCTCGCGGGCAAGGAACAGGGTCCGGGCTGTCGCGGATTTCCGGGACTGTGCTTTTTCCGGTCCAGGGGCTGCTCGCGGCTTCCGCCCGGACCTCTCGCGCGGTAGAGCGCATGGCGGGTCAGTCGTCAGTGGAATGCAGCGTGCAGAACAGCTCAGCGTCTCCGGCCCAACCGGGTGAGCCGAACGAGGCGACCCGGACCGCCGTTTCCGGCACGCCGGGCGAAGTGTTGCGGACCTTCCTCAAGCTCGGCCTGACCTCCTTTGGAGGCCCAGTCGCCCATCTCGGCTATTTCCGGGATGAGCTGGTGGTGAGGCGCAAATGGATCGATGAAACCGGCTATGCCGATCTCGTCGCCCTGTGCCAGTTCCTGCCGGGTCCGGCCTCCAGCCAGGTCGGTTATGCGCTCGGTCTGCTACGGGGCGGGCCGTTGGGTGGGCTCGCGGCCTGGTGCGCATTCACGCTGCCCTCCGCCCTGCTGCTGGTGCTCTTCGCCCTTGGTGCGACAGTCTTCAGCGGTCCCATCGGCTCAGGGTTGATCCATGGCCTGAAGCTCGTCGCCGTGGCCGTGGTGGCCCAGGCAGTCTGGGGCATGGCGCGCTCCCTCGCTCCGGACAAGCCGAGGGCCGGCATTGCGCTCGGGGCCGTCCTGGTCGTGGTCTTCTTTCCGGGCTCGCTCGGCCAGATCGCGGCCATCCTCGCGGGCGGCCTGACGGGCGTGTGGCTGTGTCGGGACGCCGCGACGATCCAGCCCGGCCATCTGACCTTTTCGGTATCGCGGCCAGTCGGCTTCGTGGCCTTGGCGCTGTTCTTCGTGCTGCTCGCAGGCCTGCCATTGGCGGCGACGGCCACGGGAGCGCACGGGGTGGCGCTCCTCGATGCCTTCTACCGCTCCGGCGCGCTCGTGTTCGGCGGCGGCCATGTCGTCCTTCCGCTGCTGGAAGTCGCCGTGGTGCAGCCTGGCTGGATCAGCCCTGGCGCTTTCCTCGCCGGGTATGGTGCGGCGCAGGCCGTGCCGGGGCCGCTGTTTACCTTCGCCGCATATCTGGGTGCGGCCATGACGCCGTTGCCCAACGGGCTCGCCGGTGCCGCGATCTGCCTTGCGGCCATCTTCCTTCCCGGACTGCTGCTGGTGACGGGTGCGCTGCCATTCTGGAACGCCTTCCGCACCCGGCCGCTCGCGCAGGCGGCCATGCGCGGCACCAATGCCGCGGTCGTCGGCATCCTGGCATCTGCGCTCTACAGCCCGGTTTGGACGAGCGCGATCCTGGACGCGCGCGACTTCGCTGTCGCCCTTGTCGGTTTCGCCCTCCTCACGATCTGGAAGGCCCCGCCCTGGATCGTCGTCCTGATGACAGCTGCGAGCGGGATCGGCCTGGCGCTGCTTTGAGCATGCGCTTTCGGCATCCCGGCCCAAACCTGTTTTCCACCCGCCGAGACTTCCTCGCCCCGGGTGCCTTGTGTCCCCATCCAAGTCCCGCCCGGTTCGGCAGGGGCGCGGTCATCCCGGCCGCATCCGCATCATGCGCACGTCTGCCCGAAGGGCCTGGATCTCAGGGCTGGCCAGCAACCGGGATTGCTCCCTGCCCTTGGGATAGACCGATCGGAGTTCGGCCCTCTAAGATTGGCAACTCAGTGCTGCCGAGGGCTCACCGTGCACGTCCAAGCCTCCCAATGGCGGTCTTCGTTCATCCTCACCGCCCTGGCTTTTATTGGGCTGTTCCTCATACTCGTGGGGGGCGCGGCCATTGTAGTTCCGGAGATGGGGCCTGCGTGGCGGCGCCTGGCGGCTCCGTTCGGCGGCGTCCTGGCATTCGGAAGCCAGTCCGTGTCGCTGCTGCGGGATATTCCCCTCCTGACGGCAAGGCGGAAGCGGACGCCGGGCTCACGGAGAAGCATGGGCGTGCTCCTTGCCGCCAGTGCAGCGGTAAGCGCCCTGAATGTCGTGTTCGGTTGGCTCCTGCTCTAGGCGGGCTGCATCGAACAACACGATGCCTGCGCGAGCGATTTCGTCGGCTGCCATCGCTGTCCTGGTGAGAGGGCCCGGGAGGCAGCCACGGCAGTCAAGTCCTGTTCCGTGCTCTTAGCCATCGCCGGGCCTGATCGGGTCCGTTCACCGTCCGCCCATCACCGCTTGCCGTACTCCGTGAAGACGTAATCCCGGGCCTTCACGCCCGTGTGGCAGGAGAATCCGCACTTGGCGTCGTTCCCCTGCGGCGGCTGGTCAGTCAGGGTGCCCGGTGTGAACGTGTTGGCCGCAGCGTCATGGTTGAACACGGCCCATCCCCATCCGCCGCTATCTGAAAACCTCGTGCTGTCCTTCACCATGAAGTCGACGTCATGGAGGGTGCCCGGTACCGTCGTGTCCGGGAAGTACTGGTTCTTTGCCGGGTTCCAATGGATCTTCGCCATCTTGGCGCCATCGGGGAAAGCTTTGCCGTTCCCGGGAATGCCGGCCCGGTAGGCCTCGATCATCACGGGATTGGCGAGGATCACGGCGACCGCCTGTCGCACCATACCATGGCTGCCTTGATCCAGCTTGCCTTGACCCGGCTGCGCCTCGGCCGCCGCCCGCTGGACGGAGGCCCGGCTCGCGGCAGCGCGTGCCCGCGGCGGGTCCTTTCTCGGCTTATTCATGCGACGTTGGTCGGCTTCTGCAGCCTCGATTCCCCCTCTGTTCCGGTTGCCGAACGCAGGTTCGCGAAGCGTTCTCCCGCCACGGTTGCACAGGCAGGTCACGAGGAGACGCGCAGGTCGATTGAGGTCGCTTCAACTCCTGAGCCCCCGGCATGGCCCCGCTCGCAAGCCATCCCGGCCAGGGGCGCGCGGCAGCTGCGGCGGCCATCCCTTAAGCGATATTCTCAAGGCGCCATCGGGAACCCTCGCCCGCGTACTTCGTTGGCTGGGGAGTGCCGCCGGAGCAGGACATGCGCAAAGCGGATCGTCTTTGCAACCCGTCCTGTCCTCGGTCCCGACGCGCGATCGCCTGCAATCAGGATCAGCCGAACGGCCTGCCGAAGCTTTAGGCGCTATCCCCGAAGGAATGGAGGTTCAGACCATGATCGTATCGGATGTGATGACCAGGGGCGCCCAGATCGCCCGACCGGACGAGACCTTGCTGCAGGTCGCCCGACGCATGGCGGCCGAAGATATCGGTTTCATGCCTGTCGGCGACAACGACCATCTGGTCGGCATGATCACCGACCGCGACATCGTCATCCGCGCCGTCGCCGAGGGGCGCGGCCATGACACGCTTGTGCGCGAAATCATGACACACGACGTCAAATACTGTTTCGAAGACGAGAACATGGACGATGTCGCGCAGAACATGGGCGAACTCCAGGTGCGGCGCCTGCCGGTGGTCAACCGCRACAAGCGCCTCGTCGGCGTCGTCTCGCTCGCCGATGGTGCGCTGAAGGACGACCCGGAGGCCATCGGCATCGCGCTGTCGGCGGTGGTCGTGCCCGGACACGCCCAGGCGGCCTGACGCAAGCGACTGTCGGAAGCGAAACGAGCAAGGACCCCTGAGAGAGGGCCCTTCTCAGCGCCGTGCCTCGCTACAGCCAGCGCCTGACGCGGCCCTTGTAGGCGCGATAGACGTCCCCGAATTTCCGATCGAGATAGGCCTCCTCGCGGGCGACCACGCCGTAGCGGATGACGAGATAGAACGGCAGCAGCAGGACGAAGAGCCACAGGCTGTTGAAGGCGACGGCGAGGCCGATGAGGCCGAGCACCATGCCGAGATAGATCGGGTTGCGCGTGAAACGGTACGGCCCCGCCTCGACGATCATCGTCGTCGGCTGGGTGGTCTGGATTTGCGTCCCTGCGCGGCGAAACGTCGTTGCCGCCCAGATCAGCAGGGCGAGGCCCGCGAGGAACAGGATGCCGCCGAGCGCGCCCGCCGGCATCTCCGGCGCCAGGAATGGCAGCGGAGAGAGCCATTCGAGCCCGAGCCCGACGAGCACCCCGATCGCCCAGGCGATCGGCGGCCGTATCACGGCGCCCGAATTGTCGCGCACATTCCCTTTTGCGTGGCTCATACCGCTGCCTGTCCGAAGCCCGTCCCCACCAGGGACGCCACGGCGTTCGATGTCTATCACCAGCCAGTGTCCGGGGCGCGCCCGAAGGCAGGGTTGGTCCATCGGCATCATGCCGGCCATCGGCTCACAACCTGGTTTCTCGACGACAACGCGACGGCGTGTGCCCTCTACGAGGGCTCGACTTCCAGATTGAAGGGCGGCGCCGGCGCGACTGGAAGCGCGACGGCGTCTACCGCGACAGCATCCTGATGGCGCCGAACTCAAGGCCGCGCGGCAGCGCGGATCGGCGGCCTCACGCGCGCATAGACTTCGTCGTACAATGCTACCTCGCCGGGCATGGCCAGTGTGACGGCCAAGCCGAAGATCACGGGCTCGTCAATCGGGGTGCCTTGGTCCGGATCGCGCTGTACGATCAACGGAATGGTCATATCAGCAGCGACGACAGGGGCATCGCTCCCATCCCAGCATCGAGAGAAGATTGTTCCCCGGTTCGTCTGGTTTTCGTCTGGCTGCCAACTGTGGCTGCTCACTCCAAGCTCGCCGATTGACGCGGGTTTCAGAATTTTCAGGCGACACGTGCGATAGCTCTTGCGACCGGGCGCGACCGGCGTGAACCAGGCGAGAGTTGCCGATAGACTGTGCGGGCGCGCTTTGCCACCCATGGCGATAGGCACGGGTACCTCAATCGTGACGTTTCGATCGTTCCGCAGGCTGCCGGTTACGAAGAAAGTGGCGCGATCCGCCGCGCAGGCCACCGCATCCGTGGCATCGACGCAGCCGAAGCCAATGAAACGGCGGATATTATCCTTCTGCTTGCTGGCCTGGCCGCGGCCCCATGGCCCCACCGTCGCCTTGATGAGGTCAGCGACGTTGCGAGGCCAGCGTGCAGGGTGAACGAGCAAGGCCTTCAGCAAGACCGCTCGCTCGATAGGCGGAAGCAAAAGGAATGCATCGCCGTAACTCGCCTCGAGCGCGTCGTGAATCTGATGGCAGGTGCGCGACGCTAGGGCAGCCGCCGCGCTAGTGCCGTTAGTATAACCGTCGAGGTTCTCCCGTCCCCCCGCGGGAGGCGCCGCGACCTTAAGGCCCGCGCCGCGTGACGCCCGCCCAGGACGCACTTCGATATGAGCGTGGTTGCGGACGATCTGCATATGCTCGCGCGCGCCCGGCATCAAGATATCGGGCTTCACTGATCGGGCAAAACCAGGCCCAAGTGTACTCGATGGATTCGCCGCCTCATGCAAAGGATAGGGGTCGATAAGTGCTCGGGCGAGAGCGCGCTCAGCAGGCGGTACGGCATCCCGATTGGACGCGCCGATCGTTAACCCGTTCACAGTCTCGCCTGGAGAGAATATCCGGCGTTCGCCGATGAGCGCGTGGAGCGCACCGATCATCGACGTTGCGCGGTGGTTCCCGTCTGCGACTTCATAGTCGAACCCGGTTGCATAAGCGGGCACACCGAAGTCAGTGGTCGCATTGCCGGCGCTGACGATAAATAGCAAGCCGAAGCGGCCCGCCAGACGGTCGAGAAGGCGAGCCCACGGCGACAATTGCCCGTGGAAGGGCCGAAACCGATTGCCCAGCGACAGGTTCACAATGATTACGTTTGGGCGCTGCTCGCGCAATCGAACGACCGCCAGATAGATGAGATCGACAATCAGCCGATCGCTTGGAAATTCGTCATTGTTGCCCATCACCGGTACAACGTGGATGCGACGCGGAAGCGCTGCTTCCGCCTGGTTGCGATCGCCATGCACGATCAGCGACGCCATCGCCGTGCCGTGAGAGCGACTGGTTACTAGCGCCTCAGGCTCGAGGCCAAAGGGATCGTCGAGATCCATATGGTCTGCGAGTAAGCGGTGGGCCGCGACCGGGACCCCGTCGAGCAGCGCGAGGATCGGGTCTCCCAGCGGGTGTCTCGCTGCGGCGGCTTCGCGTTCCTCAGCCACATCGGCGATTTCGATCGTGGTCGGTGCGCTTTGGGGTCGAATGTGTAAGACCGGCTCGAGGCCGGCAATGCCCTCGGAACGTCGGTCCAAGATCTCCCGGACCGCTCGCACCGGAATGTCCGCCAATAGTGCATGATAGCCGATGTCGCCGATGCGGGCGCGAGTGACGACCGCTCCTCCGCGACCGATAATAGCCGCCCGGACATTCGCCTCCTGCTCATTCGCTACGGCCTCCCGCTCGCGGTAGACCAACTCAACCTCGAGCCTAACCAACTCCTCATCGTCACGGCCATCGATTACAACAGCGAGAAAACTTGCATCGATGCTACTGACGCGATCAAGCGGCCCCCAAGGCCGTAAGTCCCTCAGCAGATCGAATACATTCGCCCAAGGTGTTTCGCCTCGGACTAACTGGCCATTCTGCCAACGGCGCCAGAGGGACTCGAGATTGCGTAGCGCGACGATGTCCGGAACGAGCAGATAAGCATAGGGCTGCTGGTCGCCTTCGTCGGTCTCGAGCTCTTCCTCATCGACAAGTTCGAGCCCGGCGACATTTTGTACGGCGTTGGCGAACGCGCCGATCGAGCCTCGAACTTCGAAGACGAGCAATCGTTCAGGCGCAAGTCCGGACGGATCGGCGCGCAGCTCAAGCGCATTGGCACCGCGCGCAAGAACCTCCGCCAATCGGGTAAATTTGGGACCGAAAGTCCCCGTCTGGCGATCGCGCKGAAATGAGTCAGGAGGTGGGACGTATGCGGGCCGTCCAAGTAGACGCGGTTGATCAGGTTGCGGCGTCAGCCTCAGGAGTGGCTTCGTCGGATCGCTCGGCATTGATGACCTCTGGCGTTACTCGCGAAACCCACAAGTCAAGTTCGGCTCGCAACGCGTCATCAATAGCCATCTCCCCCAACCCCAAAATCTGGCGTCGTCTTACGTTCTGACAGAAATCGAGCGCCTCAGCATAGCTGACCTTGCCCAACCTGCCGGCGATTCTCGCCGGAGTCATCTTCGGCGTATTCGGCCAATCGGACAAGATGCGATCAAGGAAAACCGTCACTTCCTTTAGGTGCGGCGCCGGTATAGCCAAGCGCATCTGGAAGCGGCGCCACACCGCACGGTCCAGCAACTCGCCATGATTGGTGGCCGCGATAACTACAACGTAGCTAGGCAATTGATCCAACTGCATCAGCAGGAAGGATACCACCCGTTTGATCTCGCCCGTTTCGTGGGTGTCACCGCGCTCCTTGCCAATCGCATCGAACTCGTCGAAGAACAAGATGCTCGGCGTCGTACGTACATAGTCGAAGAGCTTGCGCAACCGAGCATTGGTTTCACCCAAATAGCTGCCGATCAACGCATCATAGCGCACGACGTAGAATGGCAGACCAAGTCCTTCGGCAATGGCCTCTGCAAACGAGGTCTTGCCGTTACCAGGTGGTCCGGAAAGCAAGACACGGTGGCGGGGCTCAAAGCCATTGGCACGCAGAACATCGGCGCGCTGGTGCTCCTCGATAAGCTGACCACCGCTCTGCCGAGCGGGAAGCGGGAGCAACAGATCATCGAGCCGCAGCCGAGCTGTGACCTCTAGAATGGCTTCGCGACCATTGACGGGGTTAAGGTGCTGCGAACTGGCGGTCAACGCGGGCGGCGTGACCGGTACAGCCGAAAGGGCCCGCTGTAGACGATCGGCAACAATATAGTGCTTCTTAGCCCGCTCATCTGCGACCAACGCCTCGGCCGTGGAGCGCACCGCCTCACGATCGCCGACCGCGCCAGCGCGAACGAGATTAATAAGAAGATCACTACGAGCCATAGCTGCCTTAATTGATCACTCGCTTCGAACCCATGAGAGATTCGTCCGCTCCCCCACGGTCGTTTGCGTGTCCGTCACAGTTCTGCGCGCCGGGTCGCGTCAAGACAGTGCTGTGTCGAATCCACGAACACCTTAGGTGAAGGTTGGGCAGACGGTAAGTGCTTGAGCTCGCAAATTTGCGACCTGGAGCGTTCGCACTACGCTTGAAATGGGCGGCGTCCGGCTCTCGCGATCTCGTCCGCGGAGCAACTTGGCCGCTTGTGGACTGTCAAGAAGGAACCCAGTCCAATGCGAACGGCAGGTTCATGGCAGCTCTCAATGTCTAGAGGTGACGATCGCAACACCGCGAGGCGCTCCACGAACTCCCAACTGGGACACTCGTCGCGTCGGGCGCCTCGCCTCCGAAATGCCGCCCGATCGGGAGCTTCGCGGTCAACGCCGCCACATCCGCACCCTGCGAAGGCCCGCCCGAAGCGGCTAGAATTGCGGGAGCTGGCCCTGTGGTTCCGCCATTAAAGGCGCCGCCCCGGCGGGCGGCGGCTGGTTGATCGGCATCAGGCCCGCCATCAGTTCAGGCTCCAGCCCAATAGGCTCGCCAGAACCCATCGGCGTACTCGCCGACACCTCACCCGGCGGCGCCCCCTGCAGCGCCTGCACGATCTCCCCGACCACGCCCTGAAGCTCGACAATCGCCTGCGCCATGCCGGCGAGCGCCGGGTCGGCCTGCGGCTCAGCCACCTGCTCCCCCGCCCCCCCGCCCCAGCATCTGCGCAACCTGCGCAGCCTCCAGCGCCAGCTCGGCCTTGCCGGCTTCGGCCTGCTTGCGGCGGGCCTCCGCCTGCTTGGCCACCAGCTCCGCCTMGCGCGTCGCCAGCTCCATCTGCCGCGCCGCCTGTTGCGCGGGATCGGGCGGCGGCGGCTGCATCGCTTGCGGCAGCGGCCTGCCCGCCTTTTGCGCCTTCAGCGCGCGGATCTCGGGCGGCAGCACGGTTTCCAGGCGCTCGCCGATCTCGTCGGCCAGATGCCAGTCCTGGGCTTTGGCGACGAGGTCGAGGATCAGCGGCGCGGTCTGCGGCGCCGCCTGGATGAAGGCCGTCATGCCGTCGCGGACTTCCTCGCGCTTGGTCGCATAGCTCGGCCCCATCTGCAGCGCGACATCATAGGCGCCGGTCGTGACGTCATTCGAAAGCCGCGGCGTCATGCCGTCGGCGGCGACGCCGCCGAGCTGGTTGATCCTGATCTCCTGCGTCCTGCCGTCCTCGCCGATGATCCGCAGCACCCGGGCCGTGTCGTAGATTTTTGGGATCAGGTCGACCAGGATCTTGCCGGTATGGCGGATCGCGCGGGCCCAGTTGTCGATATAGGCGACAGCAAATTCTTGCTTGCTCATCGCGGGGACTTCTTGCTCAGCCACCATAATCCCCCAAGCTTCCCTTGGAGGAACCATGGCATAATGTGGGTCAACAGCTCCCAGTTCAGATACTTAATGTGAGCACGTTGCGCCGGAGGCTCGCAAAGACCTGGCGGACCGGCAGAGAATGCGCGCGGTCTGAAACGCAAAAGCGCCCGGCCATCCCTGGCCCGGGCGCAAATCACCACCTTGAATAAAGGCATAGCATGCACAAAAAACGCATGTAAAGCCCCTGTATGCGATTTTTGTGTATCACTTTCGGCCTGAGCCAACGGAGCGCTGCCGGGCGTCTCCACTCACGCCGGCGGCGTGGCGTAGCCGCGCCTGGCCATGCAGTCGTCATAGACCGCCTTCATGGCGTCGCTCCGGCGGGCGGTCGCCTGGTCTGCGCCGGTGCCCCTCGCCCCACTGACCGGTTTCGCCGCCGCCTTGTTGGATTCGCGGATGCAGGCGGCGGCGTCCCTGTTCGCCAGCGCCTCGAGCGTCGCATTGCCGGCGCCTGGCCGGACAGCGGTGCGCTGCGGCCCCGGCGAAGCGTCGCTCGCGGCCTGGCACCCGGCAAGTGCGAGCGAGACGATGATTGCGGCATGGCGAAGCATGAAACCCTTCCTCCTGCGCCGGTCAGAGCATAGGCCGCAGCGGCTTTCAACCGGCGCCCTGGTTCGCGAGCCCCGTCATCCCTGCGGCTGCGCGCGCTATTGCGGCGGGCGCGTCTCCGAGAAGCGCGCGGATGGCCTGCGCGGCCCGAAAGGAGCCCGCGGTAGGAATGATCGATCGGATCGATCGAAACAAGACAAACAACATGTTGGATTGCTTTAATGAAAAAGCCCAGACACGGCGCATCGAACTGCCAGGTGCCGCCATGACGCTGCAAATCCACGATCAAACGAGCTCAACCGGCCGGATCCCCGGCAGCCTGAAGCGCCTTGGACCTGGCCTTCTGCTCTGCCTGCCCGTGTCGGGGGCGGCTCTCGCCGTCGAGCATCTGGAGACCGCCTTCTTCCAGCGCGCCTGGCTCGAGGCGCTCGTGCTGGCCATTCTCTTGGGAACCCTGGTCCGGTCGCTCTGGAGCCCCGCCAGAAGCTGGCGCGCCGGCATCTCGTTCTGCGCGAAGACGCTGCTGGAGGTCGCGGTCGTGCTGCTCGGGGCGTCGCTCAGCGCCGCCACGATCGCCAGCGCCGGCGCACCGCTTCTGCTTGGCATCGCCGCCGTGGTCTTCGTCGCGATCGGGCTGAGCTACGGCATCGGCCGCCTGCTCGGACTGCCGCAGCGCATGGCCATCCTCGTCGCCTGCGGCAATTCGATCTGCGGAAATTCAGCCATCGCGGCCACCGCGCCGGTCATCGGCGCCGATGGCGAGGACGTCGCCGCCTCGATCGCGTTTACCGCGGTGCTCGGGGTCGCGGTCGTGCTGTGCCTGCCGCTCCTGATCCCGGCGCTCGGCCTCAGCGTTCACCAGTTCGGAATCCTGTCGGGCCTGACGGTCTATGCCGTGCCCCAGGTCATCGCGGCGACGGCGCCAGCCGGCCAGGCGGCGATCCAGATCGGGACCCTGGTCAAGCTGGTGCGCGTGCTGATGCTCGGCCCCGTCATCCTCGTGCTCTCGCTGCTGTCAGGCCGGCTGCGCGCGGAAACGGACGCGCCGGCACCTCACGTGACGGCTGGCGATCGCCCTGCCCCGMACAGGATCGCGCCGCATCATATCGTGCCCTGGTTCATCCTCGGCTTCCTGGTGCTGGCGGCGCTGCGCTCGGCAGGGCTGATTCCGGCGGTCCTGCTTGCGCCGCTCGCGACCATCGCGAACCTGCTGACCATTATCTCGATGGCGGCGCTCGGGCTCGGCGTCGACATTCGCTCCGTCGCCCGGGCCGGCCCCCGCGTCGCAGCCGCCGTCATCCTCTCGCTGCTGGCGCTCGCGGCGACCTCGCTTGGCCTCATCCACCTGATCGCGGTGCCGTGAGGCGGAGGTTCTCGGGCCCCGACCATGGAGGGGAGCGCCGCGCCGCTCAGCGCTGCTTCAGCCTTGTGATCGTTGCCTCGGGAACTCCGGGGACGTTGTTGGCCAGGAGATAACGCGGGCTGGACTGCACCCATTTGTCGCGCTCACCCGCGACGGAGCATTGAAAGCCGAGATCGGCGAGGGAAGACCGGCGCATCGTGCATGTGAGACTTCAGTCAGGGTCGCACGGTTGCGAGACCGGAACGCCGAAGCGCCGGTCATTCCTGGCGCGGCCGCAAATCACCCGCGCCGGTCCAACGTCCTGGGCCTCGTCGCCGGCCGTTATCTTGTGCGGGTCGGCAGCCACGCCCGCGCTCAGCCGGCAGCAAAGGCGCGACCAGCGCCCATGCATCCTCCGCCAGACCGATCCGCTCGCCCAAGGCTTCCGCCAGGACGACGCGTTGAATCGACATGTCAGCCGTGCGTCAAGACGCGCCGTTATTGCCTTGGGCAGGCAGCCCACGTTCAATGCCGGGGTCTGGGCAGCGCATGGCTGCACCGTCGGATTTGACTGGGAAAGCGCATGACTCTCAGCTTCGTAAAGATGCATGCCAACGGTGATGACTTTGTCGTCGTCGATGCACGCACGAGCCCCAATCCGGTTGATGCCGATGTCGCGAGATTCCTTGGCGACCGGAACCGCGGCGTCGGCTTCAACCAACTGGCGGTGGTGCTTCCCTGCGACGATGCCGCCGCTCGTCTCACCTTCTGGAATCCAGACGGCACGACCTTGGGTGCGTGTGGCAGTGCAACGCGCGGCGTCGCTCACCTGATGATGAAGGAGGCCGCGAGCCAGGAAACGACCTTGCGCACCGAGCGAGGCGTGTTGCGCTGCCTGTCGACACAGGACGGGCCTATCAGCGTCGATATGGGCGCACCTCAGCTCGATTGGCGCGACATTCCCCTCGCCGAGCCTTGCGACACATTGCGATTGCCGCTCGATGGCGAGCCTGCCGCTTGCAGCATGGGCAATCCGCACTGCACGTTTTTCGTTGATGATCTCTCGGCGATCGACCCTTGGTCGGCAGGGCCGCAGATCGAACACCATCCTCTGTTTCCTGAAAAAACCAACGTCCATTTCGTTCAAGTGCTGGACCGGAAGCGCATAAGGCTGCGCATTTGGGAGCGAGGCGGAGGCGTGCCGGCGGGGTCAGGATCTTGCTCTTGCGGCGCGGCCGTGGCGGCCATCCGCCGTGGGCTTGTCGACGAGGAAGTCGAGGTCATCTGTGATGGTGGAAGCGTGGGTGTTTCCTGGAAGGCTGGAAGCGGCGTGTGGCTGACGGGCAGGGTCGCGACCGTTTTCCGTGGCGAAATCGCGCTCCCAGGCAAATCCATGCATCGTCAGGACGGCAGCTTTGTCGACAAGGCCTAGCTCAGGCTGCGTTTCGACGAGATCGTCCGAACGCAGAAAACGTGCTCGACTCCGATAGTTTAGAGCGTCTTCGTCGAAACAGGACGCAAGGCACGTTTGATCGCCTGACCGGTCGCCGGTTTTTTCGTATGCTCCTTCAGCCGGGCGGTCGCCTCCCCGGCTGCAGCGCTGCCCGGAATCTGCCGCCCCAAGCGAGGTTGCCCGATGACCCGTGCCGAGTTCGCCGCTCTTCGCCAGGCCTGCGGGTTGAGCCAGGACGACCTTGCCCTGGAGTTCGGCCTGAGCCCGGAAGCCGTGCAGGAGATCGAGACGGGGGCCGATGGGGAGGAGGTCAACACCCTTCACGCCCTGGCGATGGAACGCGTTTCGCTCCAATGCGCCGTCTGCAAGGAAAACCCCACGGTGGCGGCCGCCTCGGTGCGCTCCGACGCGCTCGACCTCGCCTGGATGATCCGGGGCTGAACCGCGAAAGCGCCCGGCCATCGCTGGTCCGGGCGCAGCTCGCCACCGCCATGATCCTGTCGGCTCGCTCGCCTCGCTCGCGGCGGGACTGCAGCCCTTGTTTCCCGATCCGTTGACGCTCATCGCGCCGTAACTTATAAGTTACGAATGTTCGAAGTCCGCCAGACCAGGATCTTCTCCAGCTGGCTCGGGGCCTTGCGCGACACCAACGCTCAGCTGCGAATTGCGACGCGCATCCAACGGATGGAGGACGGCAATTTTGGCGACGTCAAGCCGGTCGGCGAAGGCGTCAGCGAAATGCGGATCAGCTATGGGCCGGGGTATCGGGTCTATTTCATCCAGCAGGGCAGGACGATCGTTGTCCTGCTGTGCGGCGGCGACAAGAGCAGCCAATCGGCGGATATCGCCAAGGCAAAGCGCATGGCACAGGAGGCCTGAGACATGCCCCTCGAAACGACCCGCTTCGACATCCAGGAGCATCTCAAAACCCCTGAGCAGCAGCTCGCCTATATCGAGGCCGCCCTCGATGAGGATGACCCGGCGTTTCTTGCCAAGGCTCTTGGCGAGGTCGCGAGGGCGCGCGGCATGACCCAGGTGGCGAAGGATGCGGGCGTGACGCGCGAAGCCCTGTATCGCGCGCTCAGCGAGAAGGGAGACCCTCGCCTTTCAACCCTGATGGGCGTGATGAAGGCGCTCGGGTTGAAGCTGCGGGTTGCAGCCTGAAAAGAACCGACGAGGCCGGCGCGATGCCGGCTTGCCCCGTAAACCTGTCGGGGATGGTTGTGGGCTGAAGCAGACGCCACGGCGCACCTGTAAGCAGTGGCGGCATCCTTGTTCTGCCCGAAACGGAAAGGCGCCCGGCCATCGCTGGTCCGGGCGCAGCTCGCCACCGTGAGCTACGGCATCAGCTCAAGCGCAGCCGATGCGCGATGACGTTCAGCGCGCAGCGGAAAATGCCCATGGTCGCGTGGTCGGTGATGTCGCGGTCGAGCACGCAGACCCGCATCAGGATGGCGTTGCCGTCATGGTGCAGGCCGGAATCGGCCAGCGCGTCCTGCAGCTCGCGATACTGCGAGCGGATTTTGGCGACTGTCTCGACGTCGAGTTCAGGCCCCTCGCCTGTCGTGCCCGCGACCAGCTCGGCGACCATGCTCGGCAGCTTTGGGAGGCTGTCGGTGATGTGGCGATGATAGCGCACGAAGCGGCGCGTCACCGTCTCGGCCGCCTCGAACTGGCGCCGGTCGATCATCCCGCCCAGAAACATCCGGCCAAAGGCATAGCCGGCCATCGGCGAGGCATTTCCCTTGCGGTGCGGCTGCGCCAGCGCCACCGCCATGATCTTCTCGGGGCGCTCGCCCCGCTCGGCATTCCTGATCCGGCCATTGCGGTAGCGGCCGACATCCGTGCGGGGTTTGCGTCCTGCGCGTGCCATCGTCTCGTCTTTCTCTGCTGGGGTTTGCTCTGCTGGGGTTTGGGGGCTTGGTGCGACCCGTGCGGCGACGCCCGCTGGCGGTACTTGTGTCTCGGTCATGCTGTTGGCTCGCTTGGCTGCGGGGTCGTCGGGGGAAGCCGGCTGGGCACGGTCCAGCAGCCGGTCCTGTCGGTCGGAAGCGGCCTGCCGCCCCTCGCCTGCCGCCAGGCATCCCAGGCTTCGGGATCGTCGACCGGCGAGATCCTGACGCCGGCCCCGGCATCGCTCCCGGACTGGTCCGGCGGGGTGGCAAGCGCGAGCCCGGCATTGACGCCCCATTCCGGCGCAAAACCCTGCCAGCCCCGCAAAATCATCAGATCCGCGGCGCGGTCCGGCTCGGCGGCCAGGGCAAGCTGGTTCGCCAGAAGTCTCGCCGCATGCAGCGTCAGTGGCTTCTTCAGCGTCCGGCGATGGGCGATGACGGCCTGAGCCTGCTCCTTCGAGAGCACGGCGCCGAGCGCAGCCTCGATCTCCCGGTGCTCAGGAAGCGCCCTGGCGCGCCCAGTCCCCCTGGGGGCTGGGGGTGATTGAATTAGTGATTGTGATTGTGATTGTGATTTGCATGCCTCCGGCACATGCCCCGGCACTCCTGCGGCATCTGCCGCAGCATCTGCCCCAGCACATGCCGCAGCATCTGCTCCGGCATCTGCCGCAGCATGGACCTGCCAACGCTTGACGGCCTTGGCCCTGGCCTTCCCGCTGGCCTCGGCTGCCGCCTGCAGTTCGGCATCGATGCGCTTATGGACCCAGTCCTCGGCAAAGAGATCGGCCAGCGTGTCACGGCTCGCGCCCCATTCCGCCGGCGACATCCGGGCGATGCGGGCCAGCCGGCGGTCCTCGGTAGGGAGCCCGCCATTTTGCCAGTAATGCATGATCAGCAGGAGATAGCCGCCATGCTCGGCCGCGCTGAGATGGCCGGTATCGGCGAGATAATCGGCGACATAGAGCGGCATCCAGGCCCGGCTCATCGCGTGCCTCCGGAGGCAGGCGCCCGGTTCGCAGGTTTCTTGCCCTCGGTCCGGGCAACGGGAACCCCGCCATAGCCCCGCACATCGGCGCCGCGGCGCTGATTGGTGACGCGGATGGCGTGAAGCACGGTGGTGTGGTCGCGGTGAAACAGCCGCCCGATCTCGGAGAGCGACAATTCGGTCTCATCCGCCACCCGCCAGATCGCAAGCTGGCGCGCCCCGGCAATGCGCGCAACGCGCTGCTCGCCCTTGATCGCATCGATGGTGATGCCGGTCTCGGCAGCGACGGCCGCGATGATCGTGCCAGCCTGCATCCTCCCGCGCAGCGGCGTGCTGGCATGGTGCAGACGGTATTGCTTGCGCACCACTGCCCAGGGCACGGCGCCGGGCCGGGCTTCCTCTTGCGACTTACCCGCCGCGCTCGTGTCGGCCTCGCAGGCGCCTGTCGCGGGCTTGGCGCGGGTTTCGCGCTCCGGCCCTGCGGCCGCCACCACCGGCGCCGGCTCGTCCGGCTTTGCCGCCTGTTTCCACGGCAGGGCCTGCCTGGCGCGATAGGCTGCCAGCATCTCTTCGGCGCTGCCATACTCCCTGGCATAGCCCTTGATCGGGAGAGCGGTCATGGCCGCACCCCGTCCAGCGGGAAGGCCAGTTGCGCCTCGCAGGCCCGGCGAAACCGGGCGATGCGGCCGGGATGCGCACGGGTGCTGGGCACGGCGGGCTCCGGCGGCGCAGAGGGCACGCCGTCGGCCGGCCAGAGATCCGGCCGCCAATGCTGGCGCGAAACGCCGGTCGCGGCCTCGAGCCTGAGCGCCATCCAGGGCGAGACCGAAGCGGCGCGCTTGGCCTTGTTGATCGCGACCTGCGAACAGCCGACGGCAGCGGCGAGCCTGGCTTCGGAACCGGCCCGGTCGATCTCACGACGCAGGAGATCGCGCGGCGGGATGAGATCGGCAGGCGTGGTGGAGACGACGGGCGTCGCTGGCGCCAGCGGCGTGGCTGGGAGGGTTGAGGTTGGGTGAGCGGCTGGGTTCATGCCGCATATTGATAACTTAAGTTATGATTAGTCAATCACAAAAGTTATCGAGACGTTCTCGATATCCTAAGTTATTGATTGGCCTATGGAACTCGGCCCGCTCATCAAGGATGCCCGCAATTCGCTTGGCTGGTCCCAGGCCGAGCTGGCGCGGCGCATCGGCGTCTCCCAGGTCGCGATCAAGAAGATCGAGGACGGCCAGACAAGGCGCTCGAAGCATCTGACCAGCGTGCTCGCCGCCGTCGGGCTGAAGCACCTGATCCTGGACGGCGCCCTGATGTCAGGCGATGACGAGCCCGAGCCCAATGCCGCAATCGCCGGCCAGCCGGAGCTTTTGAAGCCGCTCGGCGGCGCGCGCGACCTGCCCGTGATGGGCACGGCGGTGGGCGGCAGCGAGGAGGACGGCGATTTCCGGCTGAACGGCGATGTGCTGGAGCGCACGACGCGGCCGCCGGCGCTGGCCGGGCGCAAGCGCGCCTTCGCGGTCAACCTGATCACCAACAGCATGTACCCGCTCTACCGCGCGGGAAAGAAGATCTATGCCGACGAGGACGGCCGCCGCCCCGAGATCGGCGACGAGGTTTTGCTCGAGCTCTATTCCGACGAGGATGGCGAGCCGGGCCCCGTCTACGTCAAGACCCTGGTCTCCCGCGGCGCAAAGACGATCGTCGTCTCCCAGTACAACCCGCCGAAGGAACTCCGCTTTGACGCCATGCGGGTGAAGCAGATGCTGCGGATCATTCCCTATGACGAGCTGCTGGGGGTTTAGGTTCGAGGGGCCCTGCAGCCGGAGCGACGTGGCTTCCTGCTCATAGCCTTTGCCGTTGGACTGTTCCCAATCGCGCAACAAGCGGCGCCATGCAAGCCGCCCGGAAGCAGACGTTGCCAAGGGTCTCGCCTGACTTCGGTTCCCGGACCCAAAGCGAAACTAAACCTGATGCGCTGACAGCCATTCAAGCGTGTCTTCCGCACTCTTTTCGGGCCTGGTTACCGGATGCAAGACGTGTTCGATCGCTCCGTCCTTGACGACCAAGGTCAACCGCTCAATGAGGCGCATTCCGTCCGCGACGAACGTTGGAAGCGACAGCGCATCCGTCAACTGGAAGTCCTCATCGCTCAGCACTTCAAAGGGTAGGTGCAGACGTGTCGCCATCTCTTGCTGATAGGAGGTTGCTTGGGTGCTGAGACCGAACACGGTCGCTCCAACGCGAGCCATATCGTCATGATGGTCACGAAATGCACAGGCCTGCGGGGTACAGCCTCGAGCGCCGGGAATGACATCCCAGCCAGTAGGCGCAGGCGTCCCCGGTTCACTCGTCCGAGGGTAACAATAGATCACCGTGCGTCCTCCAGGCAGTGACGCCAGATCGACCTTTCGCCCCGTTGTTGAACGCAGAGCGACCGCGGGCATCCGAATGCCGACCAGACGAGAGCTTAGGGACATTGATTGCCTCGGTCAGATTTTGATCTTGGCCGTCCGATTCCCACCGAGACATAGGCGGCGCGTCATCGCTATTTCCGGAGTCGACCCAATACGGACATTCGCGGCGCACTGTCCGAAAGTCGAGGTGTGGCCACCAGAATGTCCGCTTCCGGGCGGTCGGTTTGGGCGCGAGGCCAACGCGAAGGGCTGGCCCTTCTCGGACTCTGCCCTCTGGCAGCTCGGCTCGAATCGAGTTGCGCTCATGCCACCGTTTGCGCGACGACTTCCGCGAAGGCCTCCGGATCGATCGCCTTGCCGAACAGGAAACCCTGGCCAAAGTGGCATCCCAAATCTCTCAGCCGCGCGCATTCCTCGTGCGTCTCTATGCCTTCTGCGACGATCTGGAAGCCCAGTTCATCGGAGAGACGAACAATCGCTTCGACGATAATCGTTTTCGATCGGCTTTGCCCAAGGCTGCGGATGAAGCTGCGATCGATTTTGAGTTCGGTGATGGGAAACTCCTCCAAATAGCGCAGATTGGCGTAGCCGGTTCCGAAATCATCGATCGAGAGGCCAACGCCGAGCTTTCGCAGTCGGGTCATGATGGCTATCATCGCGGGCGAGGTCTCCGCCATCTTGCTTTCCGTGAGTTCAAGCGTGATCCAGCGAGGATCGACGCCGCTCGCCGAAATAATCTCGTTCACGAATGAAGGCATATCGCGATGTCTGAACTCGATGGCTGACACATTGATTGAGAGATTGAGCGCACGGCTACGCCCCTGATTTATCCGGGCGGCGAAGTCTGCCGCAGCGCGTAGCCCGCGCCTGCTGATCTCGAGGATAAGCCCCGTGTCCTCGGCATGGGCGATGAAGCTACCCGGCAGTTGCGTGCCGAACAGGCCGTGACGCCAGCGTAGCAAGGCCTCGGCCCCCGCAATGGCCCCTGTCGAGAGATCAATCTTGGGTTGATATTGAAATCCGAACTCGTCGTTTGCCAGCGCCTGTTGCATCTCGCTAGTCATCCGGATGCGATTGCGGCTGCGCATCTCATCCTCGGCTTTGAACTCGGACACCTCAAGAAAATTGCTGGACTTGGAACGTCGCAGGGCTAAGTCGGCCTGGTGCATCAACTTCGTCGTGTCCAAAGTCGAAACGCCGACGACGAAGCCAATGGCAAAGCGAATGTTGATTGTCGCTCCCGACACGAGAAAGTCTGACGCCAAAGCGGAGCGGATCAAATTGATCGTCTCTAGCGTGTTATTCTGGTGCCCTAGCGGCTGCGCGATCGCGAATTCATTGGATCCCGTTCGTGAAATGATGGCGAAGCCCACGCTCCGTATGCGTTCGGCAATCTGCGCCAACACCTCATCGCCGGCATCGTAACCATAGCCCGAGTTGATGTCATGAAATCCCGCAACATCGAGCTTGGTGACAAGGATCGGCTCGGATTTCTCTCTTGCGAGGCGAGTAAGTTCGTCCGCGAATGCATCGCGGTTGAGCGCGCCGGTCAAAAGATCGATGCGTGCACTGTGCTCGACGCAATCCAACGCGCGCTTACGCACTGTTACGTCGCGCATCAACCCTAGGTAATGGGTTGGTTGACCATTATAAAAATTGATTGGCGTAAGCCTAAGTTCATTCCGGAACATTTCTCCATCTTTGCGATAATTACGAAATGTTGCGCAAACACTAAGACGATTATCGATCGCCGTACGCACATATTCGATTTCTGGCTGGAGGCGGTCTCCTCCTTGAAGGTAGCGACAATTTTTCCCAATTACTTCGTTCTTTGTATACCCAGTTATGCGCTCAAACGCTGGGTTAACATATATCAGTGGGCAATCCCTATCGGTCAGATCGCCAACGAGTATCCCATCTCTCGACAGGTCGAGGAGGCTATTTAGATCCACTTTGTAGGTGAGTTGATCATGCTCACCGTCGCGCTGGTCACGCGACAATACCGGAAGTATTAGATCGCCAAAATCGGATTTGTAGATTTTATCCATATTGGAGCCATCGCCATGTTTGTGATTTCATGAACCTTATTCGACTCATGCGTCTGGTGATCGGCTGGGTGGGCACTGATGATCGGCCGTGCTTCCAGGCTGGGAGGCTGAAATGAAGTTGGTATTCTCGACGGCGGACGTTCCGCGTCGCGACCGGTTCGACTACTGGCACAGCGTCGCCTGCCAGAACGTGACCCATCACGATTCCAGGCCGCGCTGCCGGCCGGAATTTMATGCGGAGCTTCGGTCGGGCGCCCTCGCCGACCTCGGCTTCGTCGAATTCAGCAATGCGGCGATGGCCGTGGTTCACAGTGCCGCCCACGCCGCGAATGCGAATTCTGATGAGATCCTGATCTGTCGCCAAGCAGCAGGTCGGTTGATGCTGGAGCAAGAGGGTAGGGATGCCTTGCTTGACTCAGGTGACATGACGCTCCTCGATCCATGCTTGCCCTATACGGGGGAGTTCTCTGCCGGMTCTCAACTGCTGGTGGTCAAAGTACCGAGGCAGCAGTTGGAAGCGCGCATAGGCCCCATACGGGCGGCGGCTGCCCGCACCCTTCGGCCGGTTGAGGCTGAGATCGGATTGACCTCGGCATTTTTGGCAGCGCTGCCGACGTTCCTTGACCGCCTAAGCCCAGTGGCGGAAGAAACCGTCAGGAGCCAGACACTGGATTTGATCGCGCTGTCGCTGGGAAAAGTCGGCGGAGAACAAGCGCAGCGCGCTTCGTCGGCTCGTTCGCTGGTCCGCCTGAAAGTACGCGCCGCGATTGAAGCGCGCCTGCATGAACCGCAGATCGATCTGGGATCGGTCGCAGCTGCGGCCGGTGTGAGCTTGCGCTACGCCAATGCCGCGCTGGCAGATGAAAACACGTCGATCTCGCGGGTCGTCCAGGAGAGGCGGCTGGCGCGCTGTAGGAAAGCCCTCGAAGACCCTGCACAATCACACCGGACAGTGAGTGATATCGCTTACAGCTGGGGGTTCTCGGACATGACCCATTTCGGCCGGAAATTCAGGGCAGCGTTTGGCCGGTTGCCGAGCGAATATCGCCGCTCGTTGAGCGAGGCACGTCAGTCGAAGACAACCGACGTTACGTGATGCGCGCCATCGCCCCCTGCGAAAAACCGGCCGCTGTTCTGGAAAACGGTGCAACCGCGTTTTTGCACGGCCTCTGTCGTGAGGGGCCCTGTCGTTGACGCTTGGACGATGTCAGGTTTTGGGCAGGCACCGCATGTCCGAAGTTGGGCGCAATGACGACACTCGATCGGCTCCCCATCAACTTCAGCAAACCACCGAGGCTGTGTGAAAAGAGCCGAGTCGGCTAGGATTCCTGGAGGTGATGCTCCGGGAGCTTAGATGAAGCGCTTCGTTGAGACTGAAGACCGTCGGCAGGGTGTCCTGCTTCCCGAGTATCTTGACGACTACGTGTCGGAGAAC
>NZ_JBFTKP010000026.1:0-94892 GCF_056396005.1 Allobosea sp. 05T439
TGCCCGAGCCTGAGGGGCCGCAGATCACCAGCTTCTCGCCGCGCGCCACCTTCAGGTTGATGTCGCGCAGCACATGGAACTCGCCATACCACTTGTTGACCCCGATCATCTCCACGGCCGTATCCGTGTTCAGGGAGGTCTGCTTCAGCCCGACAGGGCGATCGGCCGTCGCGCCGTGATCTCCCGGGCGAGGGTGCGCGGTGGTCGCATGTGCCATGAAGAGCTGATCCGAAGTGAGTGTGTCCGTGGGCCGAGCATAGGAACCGGGCCCCGGCGGGCAATCCGCCGGCAGGCATGACTTCATGCCGGAATGTTATGCCGCCGGGCGAGGGCGACCGCGACGCCGGGGAACGCCCCTCAGCGGCGCCGTCGATGGCGCCGCTGCTCCAGGCGAGGCTCCCGTTCTGACCCGGCTGCTCCATGGGCGCAGGGCGCGGCGGCGATTGGCCCGGGCGCCATGCCGTGATCGCATCGACTGTGGCATCCCTGCTCCTTGTGGACTCCGGGCGGGTAACAAAAGCGTAATCGGGTAGAGAAAACCCTGTACAAATTTGCGTATTTGACGTTTCACTGCCCCGCTTTCTCAGAGGATATCAGGCTTTTAAAAGGTATTCATTCCTCTGGTGATTTTTTGATCATAAAATCTGTCCGAGATTAAAGTTTGATCGGAAAGATCTGACTGTAGTGAGTATTTTAGTTGCAGTTCTTGGTCATCGTCCACTTCTGGTAGAGGGCATCGCAGCTCTGCTGAAACGTCGCGCGGGATCGCGAGATCGTCAGCGCAGTCTTGCTCGGCGAGATGACGATCACGAGGCCTGCACGAAACCGGATGGGCAGGATGGGGGCTCGCAACGCGTCGAGGCGGTGATCGCAGCACGGGCGTTACCGCCCGGGCGTGCCTGAACTCTGCGCCGACCCGTGACCGGATGGAAGGACTGCCGATGCACATGATCCCGATCGTGGCCGCTGTTTCCGCCCTCGCACTCACCGGTGTCGCCCAGGCCCAGGCTCCGCCTGAAGAAGCTGCTGTCGACCGCGAGGTCGGGCTCAGTCCCGTGGCTGCATCGGGACCCTTGAGGAACCGGTCGGTGATCGTCGTCGATATCCGCGCGCTGCCAAAGCCGGAACGGCTACGCGTCACCCGGATCGTCGCAGCACGCGGCGATGACGAACTGCAGAAGCTCCGGACGGCGATCGATGCAGCACCGCTCCTCGCCCTTGCGCTTCGGGCGCAGGGGCTGTCATCGCTGCAGGTGCTCGTCGCCGAGACCGGTGCCAATGGGCGGCTGACCCTGATCACCAGGAAGAGGTTCTGACGGCGATGGCGGCCGGCAGCGCCAGGGGGCGTGAACGCCCTGGCCTCGTCGCGGCGGCTGTATTCCCGGCTGGCGACCTTATCGGCATGACCCGGCAACCCCATATCCTGGCGACCGGCGCAAGCGCGCAACCGGCCAGCCGGAGGCGTTCATGGACATCGTCGTCACGCAGCTCGAGCACAGCGTTTGGGAAATGAAGGACCGGCTCGGTCGCCATTTCGGAACGATTGTCGCGGAGCGGGATGACGACTTCTGGATCGGCCCGCAGAACCGCGGCGTGCTGGCGCTCCCCATGATCCGGTTCGGCCCCTACGCCTCGCTTGGCGCCGTGATGACCGCTATTCAGGCCTATATGCGCTACGAGACCGGCGACCTCAATCAAAGGACGAGCTTCGCTCCGCGGCGCCCCCGCGATCGCTTC
Source organism: Allobosea sp. 05T439 (assembly GCF_056396005.1). Lineage (NCBI taxonomy): Bacteria > Pseudomonadati > Pseudomonadota > Alphaproteobacteria > Hyphomicrobiales > Alloboseaceae > Allobosea > Allobosea sp. 05T439. The sequence continues at coordinate 1,738 of NZ_JBFTKP010000026.1, forward strand.
ACGGTCGTGCCTGTCAGCCCGTCGGCAGGCCGCGCCTGAGGCGTGGCCAAGATGACGCGGGCGGGCTGCTTGCTTAATCCGCCGATTGAGCGTCCAGTGAAGCGGCCGTCTCGCTTCGGACCGAACTGAGACCAGCCCCGACGCCGACCTTGCCTCGGCCCACCGCAATTCCAGTCGAGCCCGGCAAGGCCAGGCATTTGGCGCGATCCCGCGCCATGTCCGATGCCGCTTAGATGATATCGCCGGCGGCCTGACCCAGGTCTCCGGACGATCGCTCGCGAAGCGGCGACCAGCCTCGGCCTTGGCCTCAGCTTTAGCCTCAGCCTTAAGGTTCAGCCTCTCCGCGGATGGTCCGATCCCGGCAACATGCGATGGAGACCACCATGACAAGCCTGTGGCTGAGTTTGGATCATTGCCGCGCGCTCGGGCTGTGGATGGCACCGCGCTATCCCGCCTGGCTCGCTCTCTTCACCCTTGCCGGAGCCTTCGCCTTGATTGCGGCGGTCGTGATGCATTGAAGCGCCATCCGTGACCGGTTCCGCTAGGCGTCCAGATAGGCCTTGACCTTGCCCAGGCGCACGGCGGCCTTGAGGGCGGCATGGTCGCGCTCCGCCTGGTCGGCATAGCTCACCGAGAAATCGCCCAATGCCTCGTCGAACTGGTCGTTCGATCCGAGATAGCCGCTGATGCCGTCGGCGTTGCCGGCAACAGCATGCGCGCGTGCCAGCACCCAACCGCAGGCGAGGGCGTAGCTCAGGAGCAGCTCGGCGTCGAAGGTCACGACCAGCGGCTTGATCTTGGCGTCGCGCAACTGCCGCACATAGAACTGCTTGCCTGAAAGCTCGGCGGTGACCCAGCCCAGGAACAGATCCGATGCAGGCTGCATCAGGCGCTGCCCGACGACGACGCGCTGACCGTGCAGGGAATAGGCGCTCGTGCCGGCATAGGGCTCGAGCACCGAGGCCACCGCCTCCTTGAACTGCAGGAACAAGGGGTCGTTGCAGGAGGACATCATCAGGACAACCCAGCAGCGGCGCCCGACACTGCCGACGCCGACGACCTTGATGGCTGCGTCGACCAGATGATAGCGGTCCAGCAGGACGCGACGGTCCTCGGACAAGGTCTCCCGGTAATCGCGGAAGATCCGCTTCAACTGCTCCTCGAAATCCGGACGCCGCGATCCCTCGGGATGGTAGATCAGGGGCGGCATGTCGCGAATGCGGACGCGACCGCCAACCATGTCCGTTATCTTGGGAAAATCGGTTTCCGAGCCGTCCTGCTGGGCCGCCTTCGCGATCCGCTTCTGAATTCGGCCGCGTTCGCGCGCGGGCGCCACGGAGACGAGATCGTCTCCCGTGACGCGCGCGTACCAGACGTCGAGCGGATGCATGTCCGCGTAAGTCGCAAGGTGCCTGCGGTAGCTGCGCACGCAGGCGATGGCGGTGTCCCGCGCGGTCCTGGCCGGCAATCCGATCGACCGGGCCGCGAGGACGAACGAGGTCGCGAGCCGCTTGATGTCCCACTCCCAGGGGGCGGGCAAGGTCTCGTCGAAATCGTTGATGTCGAAGAGGATGTTGCGTTCGGGCGTGGCAAAGCCGCCAAAATTCATCAGGTGGCAGTCGCCGCAGGCCTGCACCTGGATGCCGGTGTTCGGCGTGGTGCTGAGATCGGCTGCCATGATGCCTGCTGATCCCCGGTAGAAAGCAAAGGGCGACTGCAGCATGCGCCCATAGCGGATGGGGACGAGCTCGGGAATGCGATCGGCATCCGCCGCCTGAAGAAGGGCGAGCGGGTCGGGGCGGCTTCCGTTCGGCGCCCATGTCCGATGCTGCGGGCGGGGGACGCGATCGCGAAGCGCCTTTCCGGCCTCCATCCGCTCCGCCAACGACATCACCCGCGTGAATTCATCCGGTAGCGGCCGATTGGTGAGGATCTCGTCGGCGCTGGCGCCGTGCAGGACCTCCAGCTCAGACCTCTTTGGCGACGCGAGCCTGTTCGATCTTGCAGACATGACGCCCCCACACAGAAAACAGCCGGTGCAATCTTTGCGTAAGGTACGCCTTTTCGCGAATTCGAGAACTGCCTTTGAGGCCCTGATCGCACCGAATTGTCGGCTCGTTCCGCGCGTCGTCTCTCCGGTGTGGGCAGCGCCACGCCACAACCGCCGCGCCTGGCCGGGCATGGCCCAATGTCCTTGCAGTATCCCCCACCGCATTGGCCGTGATTTTTCGAGGCACAGGCCAATTGGCCCGCGGCTTGTGCTTGACGGATTGCCCGCTGCCGCGCTTGCTTGCCAGCCAGGGATGGTGGAGAGCACCATGCGCCGCGAAAAGCCCAGCCCGATACGCGCCGATACGCAAGGAACCAGCCGTTCTGCAGGGTCGGTCCGGCCTCGGGCGCCCGGCGCGAGCGCAATCCCGCGCATGGTCGTGAATTGGCTGGGTAGGGTTTTCACCGGCCGCGCTGCCCGCCCTTGGTCCGACGACCAGCGCAGCATATCGACGGCGTTCGGCGACCCCGCTTCGACCAGGCTGGGACAATCCTTCGGCGCGGCTGCCGATCAACATCCCGGCCTCTCCGGCTTCAGCCTCCTGATCCACGGGCGTGAGGCCTTCATCGCCCGTCTCGCGCTGGCCGACCTGGCCGAGCGCAGCCTCGATATGCAGTACTATTCCTGGGACGGCGATATCACCGGCCGCATCATCGTCGACAGCGTGATGAAGGCGGCCGATCGCGGGGTCAGGGTTCGTCTTCTCGTCGACGACGCCTTCTACAAGGCCAGCGATGCCGTCAAAGCCGCCCTCGACGCGCATCCCAATGTCGAGATCCGCCTGTTCAATCCGGTGACAAACCGGCGCTGGTCTGCGCTCGACTATATCGTCGATTTCGGCCGGCTGAACCGCCGCATGCACAACAAGCTGATGGTTGCCGACAATGCTGCGGCGATCGTGGGCGGCCGCAATATCGGCGACATCTATTATGGCGTGAACACGATCGCCAACTATCGCGATCTGGACGTGCTGGCGGTCGGGCCTGTCGTGCGCAATCTGTCCGATGTTTTCGACCGGTTCTGGAACAATCCCTCGACCGTGCCGATCGCGACGATCGTCGAGCGCAGCTATGGCGCCGCCGATCTCGATGCCATCCTCATTCGCCTGCGCGCGGAGATCGCCGCCGCCGAATACCCTTATCCGATCGACCAGGACCTCGACGAACTGGCACTCCAGAGCGCGGAGCTTCGCGACAATCTCGTCTGGGCACAGGGCCGGGTCATCGCCGACGATCCGGAAACCATCGCGCCGGGCATCGAGAGCGACCATGTGGTTGCGTTCATCCGCGGGCGTGTCGCCGAGCTGAAGCAGGAATTGCTCGTCGAGACGCCGTATTTCGTGCTTCCCGCCAGGGCGCAGGCAACCGTCAAGGCGCTGCACGAGCGCCATGTCCGGGTGCGCGTGCTGACCAATTCGCTGGCTTCGAACGACATGCTGCCGGCGCATTCCGGCTACGCCAAGACCCGCCGGCGGCTGTTGGAGAACGGCATGGAGCTCTACGAGCTGCGCCCGGATACCGACGCCTACCGGCCGGGCTGGTCGCTCCGTTCCGGCCGGTCACCTGCAGCCTTGCATACCAAGGCCATGGCCTTCGACCGGCAGGCCGTGTTCATCGGCAGCTTCAACCTCGATCCGCGCTCCGCCGTGATCAACACCGAGGCCGGGCTCTATATCGAGAGCCCGGAGCTGGCGGAGAGGCTGGTCGCCTACATGGCGACCGGCGTCGGGCCCGCCAACAGCTACCGTGTTCTGCTCGAGCCGAATGGCGGGATCGTCTGGGAGACGGCGCGGGAGGGGCAAAGCGTCCACTATCGGGGCGAGCCCGAGACCCGTTTGCGCCGGCGCCTCGTCGCCGACCTGTTGAAGCTCCTGCCGATCGACTCGCAACTCTGACGCCCACAATCCGGCTCGCGCGGGCAATGTCCGGGTGCTCGTGGGCGGGGCATTCATCGCGAGCGTCCTTGCCGGGGCGGCCATCAGCGCCGTGCGACAGGGGCAGGGCTCACGGGCTGCGCTCCCGTTGCAGTGACTGGGGCCGCGCCACGGCTTCCGATGCCATGTCGCCGCGAGCCGTGGGCGGCGGTCCGGCGCGCAGTGCCGCGACAGCGTCCCGCGCGCTCTCATAGGCGAGTTGCAGCGGCGCGAACTCCTCGTAGCTGCATCGGCGCTTGTAGCCGAGGGCTGCCATGTCGATCGCCAGGACGCCGAGTTCCTGCGACAGCCCTTGCGCGTCGGCTGGATCGGTCGAGGCGCCGGCGCGTTCCGTGATGTCCTTCAGGCGGGACAGGATCCCGCCCATCGGATCGGCGCCGCCCTGGTTGAGGAAGCCGCCGGCGGCGGCGAGCATCGAGCTGATGACCCCGCCGACCAGCACGACATTCCAGATCTGTTCGCTGAACAGGGTCGACCAGCTCGTGTCCGTATCTTCCAGATAGGCGGCGGTTCCGGGGTGAAGCGGAAAGCGTGCGTCCTTTTCGCTGTCGGGCGGGGTGATCAGGCTGGCCAGCGGAATCTCGCGCGCCAGCTCGCTGCGCCGTTCGAGCAGGCCGCGCGTCACCTCCATGATCGCGTTGTTGTAGAGCCGCACGCGCATGGGGCCGGTCGAGGCGCGATTGGCGGCCAGCGCGGTTGGAACCCCGACCGTGTCGACATCGTCGTCGGGAATGGACAGGCGCGGAAAGGCGTTCTTCTCGATCGTCTCGGAGCTGGCGGCCGGTGTGTTCTGCTTCAGGGACTCGCCAAGCTCGATGCTGAGGATGGTCGGGGGAGTCTTGCGCTTGTCGCCGACCGCGGCAACCACGTCCCTGACCACGGGATCGGCGGGGACGCCGAGCACGACGACGCAATCGAGCTGTCCGCCGGCGACGAGCCGGGCGACATCCTCGGGCTTGATGATCGTCATGCGGACATCTGCCGGTGTGAGGCCCACCATGTCGAGCAGCCGGACGAAAGACGGCTCGTCGAGCGGTGAGCGGGAGACAAGGCCGAGGCGCTTGCCCTTCACGTCGGCGAGGGTCTCCAGCTTGAGCCTGGCCGGTGCTGCAGCGATCATGAGATTGGTGCGCAGCATTGCGACCAGTGCAGCCCCGGTCGGCAGGGGATCGTCGAGCCGCAGCACGGCGAGGTCGACCTCCCGTTTCTCCAGCAGCTGACTGCTTTCGTGCATGTCGGCCGTCGTGACCAGGTCCAGGCGCGCCCCGGCCCGGTTGACGTCGAGCAGGCGATTGAAGGCGATCAGCAGCTTGGCATCGATCCCGTCCTTGGGGCCGGCCGCGACGCGCAGATGCAGGGGCTGCGACCAGGAGAGATAGCCGACGACGGCGGCGGTGAGCAGCGCGAAGGCCGCCGCGGCGATCAGCAGGAGACGCGACATCGAGATGTTMATGGCACATGTCCCGAACTGCGCCTCGCTTCGAAGACGTCGGCTCAGCCCCTGCAAGCCAGGATAAGTCGGACCCTGAACCCATTCAGCAGGGGCAGCCCACGAGCTCGGCAGGGCAAGCTTAGCGCACTATACKGCCACGTCATCCATGGCATTGGCACGTGCTCCGCTCTCGCAGGGCTGCAGAGCCGGGCATTCGGATGGTCGGGATGGCGAACTGGCGCAGGAGGCCAGCAGGAATGGCGCCGAGGCGCGTCGTGTAACGGCCAGGTTCGGCCTTCATGGCAGAGGCCAAGCATGTCGGCTCTCCCGCTCCATTACGAATTGACGCGGTCTCCTTCTCAGTCACAATGAATTCTGCGTGGCCTTTGTCGACAACAAATGTTCGCCGAATATCAAATCGATGATTACATAAATCGGTGCATCGGTATACTGATCTACGGAAGATAAATTCTGGGCTTCCGAATTTAAGTTCTGACATCTCTAGCGGAAGCGGGAGACTGAAATGAATAAAATTGCAATTGGATTGTCTCTGGGTGTTCTTCTTGGTTTTGGATCTGTACATATCGCGATGGCCCAGGGTTCGCAGCCAGCGCTGACCGAAGCTGAGGCTCAAGCCATTGGGGTCGATGCCTATCTCTACTTCTATCCATTGCTCTCCATGGACGTAACCCGCAAGCAATCCACGAACATCGAGGCCGGAAAAGAATTCGGAAAGGGCCCGATGAACATGTTCGTGAACGTGCCGGCGTTCCCGCCGGCCGATATGAAGGTCGTCGTCCGGGTTAATTTCGACACGCTCTATTCCATTGCGTGGCTCGATCTGACCAAGGAACCGCAGGTCGTCTCCGCACCCGACACGGGCGGCCGTTACTATCTTCTGCCCATGCTCGACATGTGGACCGACGTCTTCGCATCGCCGGGATGGCGGACGACGGGGACGCAAGCCGGCAATTTCCTGATCACACCTCCTGGCTGKACCGGGACGGTACCAGCCGGGATGGCGCGTATCGGCGCGCCGACGCCCTATGTCTGGATCATCGGCCGGACGAAGACGGACGGTCCGCCGGATTATGAGGCCGTTCACAAGGTCCAGGCCGGCTACAAGGTTACGGCCCTGTCCGACTGGGGCAAGGCGCCGAAGCCGGTCGAGGTGAAGATCGATCCCAGCATCGACATGAAGACGCCGCCGAAGGTTCAGGTCGACACCATGCCTGCGGCTAAATACTTCGCCTACGCCGCCGAGTTGTTGAAGCTTCATCCGCCGCATTCCACGGATCAGCCGATCATCGCTCAGATGAAGCGCATCGGCATCGTGCCGGGCGAGAGCTTCGATATCGACAAGCTCCCGCCGGCGGTAAAGAAGGGCCTCGAAGCTGCACCCGAGGCCGGGCAGAAGCTCATGGAATGGAAGATCCCGACGCTCGCCCGGGTGGCGAACCATTGGTCGATGAACACCGATACCATGGGCGTCTACGGAAACTACTATCTCAAGCGCGCTATCGTTGCGCAGGTAGGCCTGGGCGCCAATCTCCCCGAAGATGCGGTCTACCCCCTCAATCTCGGTGACGAATCTGGCAAGCCGCTCGACGGCGCCGGCAAATACACGCTGCATTTTGAAAAGGGCGCCCTGCCACCCGTGAACGCCTTCTGGTCGGTCACGCTCTACGACCCGGAGGGATTTCRGGTCGCCAACAGTCTCGATCGCTTTGCGGTCAGCAGCTGGATGCCGTTCAAATTCAGCGCCGACGGATCGCTCGACCTGTATTTCCAGAATGCCAATCCGGGCAAGGACAAGGAGGCGAACTGGCTTCCGGCGCCGAAGGGCGAGTTCAATCTGACGATGCGGCTCTACGGCCCGAAATCCGAGGTCTTGACCGGCAAATGGAACCCCCCAGCCATCACCAGGGCGCAGGGGCTTCCGGCCGTGGTGGGCCAGTAATCCCCAGGAGAGGGCACCGGAACGAACCCGCTCCGGTGCCCCGGCATGTGAAGCCCTGGATCTCGCGGTTGCCCCGCGTGAGTGAATGGCGCGGAGGCTGCGGTCGGTCAGTCAGCCCTGGTCGCGGCGGGGCGATCCGCAAACGCCCTTCGACCGGACTGGACCCTCTAAGGCATCGGCCCGAAAAGTGGATTGCGGTTTTCGAGAAAGACGATGCAAACACAAAGGGTTAGATCAACGAACCGGATACGATTTCCGGTCCGATGATCCAGGACGTCAGTTACTCCAGACCGCAGGCTCGGCGGTGATCGAAGACGGCCATCGGCGGTGTCATTCGCGATGAGGGCATTGGACCCTTCTGGAAGCCCGAAAGCCCCGCTCGGGCTGCGACAGTGATGACTGCAAGGTGTATTATCCCTCGGAAACGGGCCGGTCGCCGGCCCGAGAATGCGCTTGTGCTCCCCGCCGGGGGGCTTGCCGCGTCCCAGAAGGATTTCTCAAGACATGGCAGACCCACGCACATTGGCGCAGGCGATCGTCAATACGATCCCCGAGCCATTTGTTGTGCTCGACGATCAGCTTCGTGTCCTGGCAGCGAGCAACGCCTTCTGCACCGCCTTCCGCATCGATCCTGACGAAGCGCCGGGCCGTCCGCTCTCCACGCTGGGCGACGGCCAATGGGACATCGCTGCCCTTCGCGTTCTTCTGGAACGGATCATTCCCACGCATGCCGTCATGGACGGGTTCGAGGTCGAGCATGATTGTCCCGATCTCGGCCGGCGGACCATTCTCCTGAATGCCCGGCAGATGGTCGACGAAGACGGCTCGGCCACAAGGATCCTTCTCACCTGCACCGACGTCACGGCGCGTCGGGCGGTCGAGCGGGAGAAGGAGGAGCTTCTCAGGCAAACCGAAGAGCTGCTGCGCCAGAAGGATGTCCTGCTTCAGGAAATCCAGCACCGCGTCGCCAACAGCCTCCAGATCATCGCCAGCATCCTGCTGCTGAAGGCGCGGGCTGTCTCATCGGAGGAAACCCGCCAGCACCTGAAGGATGCGCATCAACGCGTCATGTCGGTCGCCGAAGTGCAGCGGCATCTCCACACCTCCGAGGCGATCGACCAGGTCGAGGTCAGCTCCTACCTCACCAAGCTTTGCGGCAGCCTCGCCTCGTCAATGGTCGGGGAGGGCCAGCCCATCACGGTCAAGGTGATGGCGGATTCAGGAGCGATCCGTTCCGATCAAGCCGTGAGCCTCGGCCTCATCGTCACCGAGCTTGTCATCAATGCCATCAAATACGCATTCCCCGTCGTCCGGGCCGATGCCATGATCCTCGTCACCTACGAGATCAACGGTGCCGACTGGAAGCTGATCGTCTCCGATAATGGCATCGGAAAGACGGCAAGCGACGCCGGCACCGGACTGGGCACGGCCATCGTGCAAGCGCTCGTCAAGCAGCTCGACGCCGTCATGGAGGCGCAGAGCGGGGCCGGGGGCATGAAGATTTCGGTCACCCGGGCGAGCTTCATCTCGCGCATGCCGAGCGCGGCCTGAAACTCCCTTGAGGTCTCCCGGGCGCTGGATGCGATGAGCAGCCTATTGCCCGGACAAGCTGCGTGATCTGTCGTCGCAGACCTACCTGCTCGTCGGTTCGCCTCTGCCCTCTTCTCGCAATCCAGGCCAATATGGTGCCAGTTCGGGCAACAGGATGCCGCGCGAACGCCCTTGTCCATCGTTGCGGGAAACGCACTCCGGCCCTGTCCCTCACAAGGCGCGGGCAAGCGCCGCGAAAAGGGCGTCGTCATTGATCTCGAGGCGCTGACGAAAGCTCGGCTTCGAGCGCGCGCTCAGCACCACGACGACCAGGCGCTTCTGCGGATTGATGTGGATGTACTGGCCATAGATGCCCTCGGCCTGGAAGGTGCCCTTGAGCGCGGGATCATCGAGGACGGGAATCCACCACATATAGCCATAGGGGATGAGGGTGTCGCCGATCGGGAAGGGCGAACCCGCTTCGCCGGTCCAGCCTTCGGGCAGCAGGGTCTCGCCGCCGATGCGCCCGCCATCGAGCACGAACTGCCCGAAACGGGCGTAATCGCGCATGGTCGCGTGCATGCCGCTGCCCGACACGGTCATTCCGTCCGGGCTCTCCGACCACCAGGTCGCGTCGGCTTCCGCGCCCATGCGCGACCACAGCCGGGTGGAGAGGTAATCGGCGAGGTTCGTGCCGGTGGCGCCTTCCATCACCGCGCTGACGAGGTAGGATTCACCGGTATTATAGGTCCAGGACTGCCCCGGCGCCGTCTCGGCGGGGAGGCCGGACATATGCCGGGCGATGCCGCCTTTCTGCCACTGCATCTGGATGTCCAGCAGCTGCCTGCGGTCGGAGGTCGGGTCGGTATAGGCCTCGCGCCAGCGGATGCCGGACGCCATGCGCAAGAGCTGCCGGATCGAGACCTGCGCATAGACGCCGCCGAGCGGGGCGTAGCGCGTCACCGGGTCGTCGAGGCTMGCGATGGCGCCCTCGCGCAGCGCGATGCCGACCAGCGTCGCGGCCACCGATTTGGCGAGCGAGCACGAATTCCACATCGTCTGCGGGCCGATGCCCAGTGAATAGCTCTCCTGCACCACCTCGCCATCGCGCAGCACCATCAGCCCGGCGACGCGGTTGACCGAGAGATAGTCGTAGAGGTCGAAGCTCGTGCCGTGGTCCTGGATGGCGAGCGGTGGCAGGGCCTGGCCAGATCGTTTCAGCACGGACGGCGTCGATGCGCGTGCGATGGTTCGCGAGGGAAACCAGCCGCCATCGGTCGACATCGTCGCGACCATCTCGTCGGGCAGCAAGGTGCCGTCATAGAAGCGCTCGATCTGCGCGCGGGTGGAGCTGTCCATGCTCATCGCCTTATCCATTGCCCGTTCCTGGCCAAGATCCCGGCCTGCCTGTCCCGCCACATCATCCCTGCCGTGTCGGCGCGCTGATGCTGATCCAGGTCGTCTTCGTCTGCAGGTACTGCCCCATGGCTTCCAGGCCCTTGTCGCGCGCCAGCGAGCCCGAGCGCTTATAGCCGCCGAACGGCGTCTTGAGATCGCCTTCGGTGAAGCCGTTGATCGCAACGGTGCCGCAGGCCAGTCGCCGGGACATGAACAGCGCCCGGTCGAGATCCCTGGTGTAGAGCGTCGCGTGCAGCCCGTAATCGCTGTCATTCGCGACCGCCAGCGCCTCATCCAGACCGTCGACCGGGAGCACGCCGAGCACCGGGCCGAAAATCTCCTCGCGCGCGATCGTCATCTGTGGGCTCAGGTCGCCAAAGACGGTCGGGCCGAGGAAATTCCCGGGCTGCGCCTGCAGCGCTTGCGAGGAGGAGAGGACGCAGCGCGCGCCCTCGCGATGCCCGGCCTCGACAACGCCCAGCACCGTCCGGCGATGCTCGGCCGAGACCATCGGGCCGAGCTCCGTCGCCGGATCGAGCGGATCTCCGACGACCAGCGCCCGGGCGCGTTCCGTGACCAGATGGAGATATTCCTCCTGGCGCTTCCGGTCGATGATCTGGCGCATATTGGCGGAACAGTTCTGGCCGCCATTCCAGAAGGCCGCAGTCACGGCGTTCTCGATCAGCTCCGGCGAAAGTTCGGCATCATCGAGCACGATGAAGGGGCTCTTGCCGCCCATCTCGAGCCCGATCGATTTCAGGTTGCTCTCCGCGGCATAGCGCAGGAACAGCCGGCCGACCTGCGTCGAGCCGGTAAAGGAGACGGCGTCGATGTCACTGTGCAGGCCGATCGCCCGGCCGGTGGTCTCGCCGAGGCCGGGCAGGACGTTGAGCACGCCGGCGGGAAGACCGGCATCAGTCGCCAGCTCCGCCAGCCGCAGCAGTGACAGCGCGGTCTGCTCTGCGGGCTTGACGACGACGGAGCAGCCGCTGGCCAGCGCCGGCGCCAGTTTCCAGGCCGCCATCAGCAGCGGGAAATTCCAGGGCAGGACGGCACCGACCACGCCGATCGGCTCGCGCGTGATCAGGGCACAGGCGTCTTCGCCGGTGGGCGCGACCCTGCCGAAGCTCTTGTCGATCAGCTCGGCATACCATTGGAAGGTGGCGGGAACCTCGATCGCGATCTCCTTCAGGCAGTCCCTGATCGGCTTGCCGCTGTCGAGGCTTTCCAGCACGGCGAGTTCGGTCGCGTTGCTGCGGATCAGTTCGGACAGCCGCAGCAGCACCGCCTTGCGCAGCTCGGGCGCGGCGCGCGACCAGGAGCCATTGCGAAAGGCACGACGGGCCGCAGCCACGGCCCGGTCGACATCGTCAGGCCCGCAATGCGCGATCGTGGTCAGCACCTCGCCCGTCGCCGGATTGACGGTTTCGAGGAGCTTTCCGTCGGCCGGGCCCGCGAGCGCGCCGTCGATGAAGGCCCCGGCGGGCAGCGCCAGCCTGTCGGCGATGGCCCGGTAAGGGGTCGCGGTCTCAAAATTCATGACGACATCCCGGATGAGGCTCAGAGAGAGGCGTGCGGGCGCGAATAGGTGCCGCGCGCGAAACGGTCGAAGCGCAGCGGCGCGAGGATCGCGGCGGGAGCGTCACCGCTGGCGAGACTGGCGACATGGCGCCCGACGGCCGGGCCGAGGCCGAAGCCGTGCCCGGAGAAGCCCGTCGCGACGATCAGCCCGGCGATCTCGGCAGGGCTGTCCAGGACCGGCAGTGCGTCCGGCATCACGTCGATCTGGCCGGCCCAGGATTTCACGATCTCGATGCCGTCCGCTCCGGCGAAAAGCTGCCTGACGCTCTCGCCGGTCCTGGCCGCCCGCGCCTCATTGGCCGGGATGCGCGGGCGCCGGCGCGCCACCGGCCGCTCGCGTTTCGGCACCGAGAGCCGCTCATGCAGATCGTCGAGGAGCGGCCGCCCAAGCCTGAAGGCGAAGCCGCTGCGGTAGCGCAGCAGCTCGGGCAGGAAGAAGCGCGAGGCCCGGAATGAATCGAGGGAGAGATCGATATCGGAGCTGGAATCGGCCGCGATGATGCAGGAGCCGTCGGCGCGCTGCCGCAGCCCGATGCCGAAACCGCAGAAACAGGCGTCGCTGAGCGACGGCAGCGGGGCGGTGAGCGAGACCGTGCTGCGCACGCCCTGCTGTGGCAGGACGAGGCCGAGCGGGGCGAGCAGGCGGTGGCTTTGCAGGCCAGCCGCGCAGACCACGGTGCCGCAGCGGATCAGGCCATGCTCGGTGACGACGCCGCTGACCCGGCCGCCGGAGACCTCGATGGCGAGCGCACCGCAATCGTCGAGCACGCGGACGCCGCGCCGCATCGCCGCCCGGGCGAAGGCCGTGGTCGCGAGCGCGGGCTCGGCCTGTCCGTCCGAGGGTGTGTGCAGGGCGCCGGGCGCCTGGCCGCGCAGCGAGGGCATCAGGCTCGCGAGCTGAGGGCGAGACAGCATCCGGGCATCGACGGCGATGTCGCGCGTGACATCCTGCCAATGCGCGAAACTCTGGAGCTCCGCGTCGGTCTCCGCCACGAAGATGCAGCCGGTCCGGCGCMAGCCGATCGGCTGGCCGAGCTCCTGTTCGAGCTCCGGCCAGATCCTGAGCGCCTCKATCGCCAGCGGCAATTCGAGCGGATCGCGATACTGCGTCCGCACGAAACCCCAGTTGCGGCCCGATTGCTGGGACGAGACCTTGTCCCGCTCGATCAGGATGGTGCTGAGCCCGGCACCAGCGAGATAATAGGCCGAGGCCGCCCCCATGATGCCGCCGCCGATGACGACGACATCGGCCTGGCGCGGCAGCGCGACCGGCTCGGCGCCGAGCTGCGCGACGACATCGTCGGGGGCGTGCGGGAACAGGCTAAGCGCGGACATCGAGGATGGCATCCATGTCCATCTCGACGAGGATCTCCGGATCGAACAGCCCGGCCTCGACCGTCGTGCAGGCCGGGTTCACGCCCCGGAAAATCTCGGCGAAGACGGCCATGATCTCTTCGAAGTGAGCGGCCTGCGACAGATACATCCGCACCCGCACGACATCGGAAAGCGTCGCACCGGCCTGGGAGAAGGCGGCCGAGGCATTGCGGAAGAGCTGCAGGGTCTGCTCGCGGGCGCCCTTTGCCAGCGTGCTCGAGGCATAGTCATAGCCCGTGGTGCCCGACAGCATGACATTGGGCCCGACGACCACGGCCCGGCTGTAGCTATAGGTCTGTTCGAATTCGCTGCCCGAGGAAATCAGGCGCCGGCCGCCCGCTGATGGTCTGGTGTCGCTCATGATCGCTTTCGCATGACGTTGCCTTGCGCCAAGAGGGAGCGCGGCGACGGGCGCCTTGTCGATTTCAATTATTGGAGGCGGAGGGCCAGAAATTCGGTCCGGGAACTTGGGGCGGGAAATCGGGCGAGGGCGGTCCCAGTTTTTCAGCCCTCGACCTCCAATTATTGAAATCGACAAGCCGGCGTCCCGGTGCCCTCCTTCAGATCAGCGCAACCGGTCGTCGGTTGCCGGGCAGCAGTGCAGGGAAGCGTTCGGCCGATGCAGGTTGACGTCATCATCATCGGCGGCGGGATAGCGGGCGCGTCAGCGGCCTATTTCCTCTCCGCCCATGGCTCGGTCGCCGTGATCGAGCGTGAGGAGCATTTCAGCTATCACAGCTCCGGCCGCACCGCGGCCCAGTTCACCGTCGGGATCAGCGCCGCGACGATGCGCAAGATGGCGCAGGCGAGCCGCGCCTTCCTGGAGACGCCGCCCGAGGGCTTCACCGATCACCCGATCATGACGCCGCGCGGCTGCCTGACGGTGGCGCAGGCGGGGCAGGAGGCGGCGCTCATCCGCCTGCGCGACAATCTCCACTCCGTCGGCGCCCGTGCCGAGTATCTCGGCGGTCGCGCCGCGCTCGCGCATTTCCCGGCGCTGGTCGCCGACAAGGTCGATGCCGGGGTCTATGAGCCCGATGCGATGGATATCGACGTCAATGCGCTGCTGCAGGGCTATTTGCGCGGTGCGAAAGGCAATGGCGCCTCGCTGCTGACCAACGCCGATGTCCAGTCGATCTGCCGCGAGGGCGAGTTCTGGAGCGTGCGCCTGGGCGATCGCGAGCTGCGCGCCCCGCTGCTGCTCAATGCCGCCGGCGCCTGGATCGACGAGGTCACGCGGCTGGCAGGACTTGGCGCGCTGGGTGTGGTGCCGCACCGGCGGACCGCCTTTACCTTCGCGCTGCAGCCCGGCTTCGACACGCATGATTGGCCGCATGTCAGCAATGTCGGCTACGGCTGGTATGTGAAGCCGGAAACCGGCTGCCTGATGGGAAGCCTCGCCGACGCGGTGCCGACGGAGCCGGGCGATGTCTATCCCGACGACATGGATGTCGCGCAGGCGATCGAGAATATCGAGCAGGATACGCTCTTGCGGGTCGGTCGGCCGCTCAGCCAGTGGGCGGGCCTGCGCAGCTTCGTCGCCGACAAGAACCCGGTGGCCGGCACGCGGCCGGACGCGCCGGGCTTCTACTGGCTGGCGGGGCAGGGCGGCTGCGGCATCCTGACCTCTCCGGCCATGGGGCAGGCGATCGCCGCGATCATGGCCGGAAGCAGCCTTCCGGCGAACCTTTCCGCACTCGGCCTCATCGCCGCGGATCTTTCACCGATGCGGGATGGGCTGCAGCGAGCTGCCTAGAGCGTGCTGCGAAAAGTGGCGACGGTTTCTCACGAGAAAGACGCTCTAAGATATTGTATTTTATCATGTATTCAGCGTTTTGACGGCCTTTCCTGACCGCAGAAGACGTGATCCAGGCCTATGCCGGCAGGAGCCGGCGATCATTCGAGGCTGAACACAGCCCGCGCCGATAAAAGGGGATAGAAGCGATGATCGATAGCAAGGCAGGCAGCGGCGTCAGCCGCCGTGAACTTCTGGGCCTTGGCCTCGGCGCCGGAGCGGCCTCGCTGCTCGGCGGGCTCGACGCGGCCCAGGCGCAGGCCCGTCCATTGGTGCCGCCGCAAAAGCCGCGTGGCCAGGTGATCGCGGGGATTTCGCAGGAACCGACCGTCTTCAATCCGCTGATGCCGGGCAGCGAGGTCGACCAGGGCGTCTKGTGGCAGCTTTTCAACCCGCTCTGGTCGATCGATCCGCAGGGCAGGCTCGTCGCCGATCTCGCGACCKAGGTTCCGAGCGTTGGCAATGGCGGGCTTTCCGCCGACGGGCTGATCTGGAAGATCAAGCTGCGCCGGGACGTGAAATGGCATGACGGTACGCCGTTCACCGCCGAGGACGTCAAATACACGCTCGACCTGATCAATACCCCCGGCTTCAGGGTCCGCAACCGCGTCGGCCACAGCCTCGTCAGGGATATCGTCGTCGTCGCCCCCGACGAGATCCACTGGCGCATGGAAAGCGCTTATTCGCCCTATCTCTCGATCCTGGCGCTGACCTTCATCGTGCCCAGGCACATCCTGGAAAAGGCGCAGGATCCGAATACGGCGCCGTTCAACAGCGCGCCCGTCGGCACCGGCGCCTTCCGCTGGGGCGAGCGTGTCGCCGGCGACCACCTGCTGCTCCAGGCCAACCCGGCCCATCACGGCGAGGGCCCCTATCTCGAGCGCGTCGTCTTCAAATACATCCCCGACCTGACGATGCTCTACACCCAGTTCCGGACCGGGCAGATCGACTATCTCGGGCTCAGCGGCATCTCCGCCCATTTCGTCAAGGAGGCGCAGGGCTTGCGCGGCCGCAAGCTCTCGCTGTCGCCGACCGCCTTCATCGAGCATATCGCGCTCAACCTCGAATTCGCGCCCTTCGCCGACAAGGCGGTCCGGGAAGCGCTCTATCTCGGCATGAACAAGCAGGCGCGGATCGAGGCCTTGTATTACGGCCTGCCGGTGCCGACCGAGTCCTTCCTGCCGCAGCAATCCTGGGCCTATGATTCAAGCCTGCCGGCGCAGCGCCATGATCCCGCCAAAGCCAACGCGCTGCTCGATGCCGGCGGCTGGGCCCGCGGCTCCGACGGCATCCGGCAGAAGAACGGCGCGCGTCTCGAATTCGCCAACTCGACCACGGTCGGCAATCCCGGCCGCGAACAGTCGCAGCAGCTCCTGATGCAGGATTGGCGGGCGCTCGGCGTGGCCATGCGCATCAACAACATGCCGGGAGCGGTGATCTGGGGCGAGTTCTGGCAGAAGTCGAAATTCGAATCCGTGATGGTCGGCTCCAACTTCATGCTCGGCAACGATCCGGACGTGACGCCGCGCTTCAGCAGCAGGGCGATCCCGGCCAAGGCCGGCAGCGGCCTGAACACCTATCAGTACCAGAACCCCGAGATCGACCGGCTGCTGGCCGAGGGCGCGAGCCAGTTCGACCAGGCTGAGCGCAAGGCGACCTATGGCAAGATCCAGAAGATCATCCGCGACGATCTCGTCCTGCTGCCGATCTACCAGACGGTGATGGCCGAAGGCATCAAGGACGGGCTGCAGGGCTTCGCCGCCAATATCAACTGCTCGTCGAATTGCTGGAACATGCGCAGCTGGTTCTGGGCTTCGTGAGCGGGCACTGATGATCCCCTTTCTCCTGAGGCGGCTCTGGCAGTCCCTGATCCTGCTGACCATCGTCTCGATGATCGGCTTTGCGATCCTCTATCTGGCGCCGGGCGGGCCGATGTCGCAATTCGCCCAGTCCGCCCAGATGTCGCAGGAGGATCTCGACCGCATCGCCCGCCAGCTTGGGCTCGATCGGCCCTTGCCGGTGCAGTACTGGGACTGGCTGCTGCGCATGCTGAGCGGCGACTGGGGCCGCTCCTTCCGCGACAACAGCCCGGTCTGGAGCGTCATCGGCTCGCATCTGCGCGCCACCTTCGAGCTGATGGCGGTCTCGACGCTGATTGCCATCGCGCTCGGCTGCTGGATCGGCATCCTGGGCGCGATCCGGCGCTATTCCATCTTCGACATGGTGGCGACGGTGGGCGCGATGGTGGCGCTCTCGATCCCGACCTTCTGGTTCKGGCTGATCGCGATCTACCTGTTCTCGGTCCAGCTCGGCTGGCTGCCGGCCGGCAATCGCCAGACCATCGGCGACGGCTCCTTCCTCGATGTCGCGCATCATCTCATAGCGCCGGCGCTCGTGCTGGCGTTGGTCGAGACCGCGATCTGGGCCCGCTTCATGCGCTCGGCCATGCTCGACGTGATCGGCCAGGACTATATCCGCACCGCCCGCGCCAAGGGGCTGCCGGAGCAGGCGGTGCTGCGCGGCCATGCGATGCGCAATGCGCTGCTGCCGCTCATCACCCTTGCCGGCCTGCAGTTCCCGACGCTGCTCGGTGGCGCGCTGGTGACCGAGACGGTCTTCACCTGGCCGGGAATGGGGCGGCTCTTCCTCGATTCCGTGGAATACCGCGACTATCCCGTGGTCATGGGCATCCTGATGTTCTCGGCCGTGATGGTCCTGCTCGGGTCGCTGCTGGCCGACATGCTCTACGCGGTGGCTGATCCGCGCATCCGGATGGGGTGAGCCATGACCGACGCAGCAAGCCTGATCGACCTGGCCGACACCCGCGCGGGAAGCGAGCACAAGAGCGCCTGGAGCCGCTTCCGGCGCCACAAGCTCGCCATGGCCGGAGCCGTGACGATCGCGATCCTGGTACTCGGCTCCTTCCTCGGACCCTATCTCCTGCCCTTCGACGACACCCATATCGATGTGATGCATCGTTTCGCGCCGCCGCTGTCCGGCGCCCATGTCCTCGGCACCGATGAACTCGGCCGCGACATCCTCGCCCGGCTGATGATGGGCGGGCGGATCTCGCTCGCGATCGGCTTCACCGCCATGGCGATCGCGATCGCGGCAGGGACCGGGGTCGGGATGATCGCAGGCTATTACGGCGGCATCATCGGCTCGCTCCTGATGCGCTTCGTCGATGCGATCCTGTGCTTTCCGACGATCTTCCTGCTCCTGGCGCTGGCCGCACTGGTCAAGCCCGGCCTGCTCTCGATGACGCTGCTGATCGCGGCGACATCCTGGATGAATGTCGCGCGCATCGTCGAGGCGCAGATCAGGGCGCTGCGCGACCAGGATTACGCGGTCGCCGCCAGGGCGATGGGGGCGTCGAGCCTGCGGATCATGTGGCGCAACCTCCTGCCCAATGCGGTCGCGTCGATCGTGGTCGCAGCGACGCTCAATGTCGCCAAGGCGATCCTGCTCGAATCCTATGTCAGCTTTCTCGGCTACGGCATCCAGCCGCCCAACGCGAGCTGGGGCAATATGCTCAACAACGCGCAGATCTACCTGTCGAGCGCGCCCTGGCTTGCCATCATGCCCGGTCTCGCCATTACACTGGCGGTGACGAGCTTCAATTTCGTTGGTGATGGCCTGAGGGATGCCCTCGACCCGCGCATGGAGATCAGCTGAAGACGTCGCCGGGGCGTGGTGACGCCTTCTGGCGCGGCCGGCAGCGGCCGGCTCCGCGACCCGGACACATAGCAGGAGGTCGCTTTGACCCGCAGGCTCCCCTCATTGAATGCGCTGCGCTGCTTCGAAATCGTGGCGGCCGAGCTCAGCATCAAGAAGGCCGCACTCGCTCTGCATGTCAGCGAGAGCGCGGTGAGCCGCCAGGTCCGCATCCTGGAGGAGCAGCTCGGCGCCCAGCTCTTCCTGCGCACTCACAATGGCCTGGAGATCACCGATGCGGGCCAGCGTCTCGCGGTCAGCGTCAAGGAGGCGTTCGATCATATCGCCAATGCGGTGAACCCGTTCCAGAACGACCGCGAAGCCGTGACCATCAAGGTGCTGCCGACCTTCGCGCTGCGCTGGCTGCTGCCGCGGCTGCGMTCCTTCCAGGAGCGGCACCCGCTGATCAAGGTGAATGTCCAGACGCGCCTGAACGACATGACGCTGAACGATACCGATGCCGATCTCGGCATCCGCTATGGCGTCGGCAACTGGCCGCGCGACTACACGACCGAGCTCTATGCGGAATGGATCCTCCCGGTCTGCGCACCGGGCTATCTCGCCGGGCGCCAGGCCAGCGAGACTGACMTCGCCCAGGCGACGCTGCTCCACCCCTTGCCGGATCGACAGGACTGGGCGACCTGGACGGAGAAATCGGGGACGAATCTCGATCCGCGCAGCGGCCTCGATTTCGACGCCCTCGACATGGCGCTCAGCGCCGCCGAAGCCGGGCTCGGGGTCGCCATGACCGATGTCGTGCTGGCCCATGAGGCGATCCAGGCCGGCAGGCTGGTCGTGCCGCTGCGCAAGGCGGTGCCGACCGGCGCCTCCTATTACCTCGTCCGTCCGCCCGACATGCGGCGCCGGCGCGAGGTCAAGCTGGTCGACGAATGGATCTGCGACGAAATCTMGTCGGCGCGCGATCTCGTCCGTCTCTACGCGGCCTGACGCTGCCGCCCTCCCGTCGGTCGGCTGCCTCTGATTTTGTCCGGGCGGCCTGCAAAAATTGAAATCGACTGGCCCTCGGGAATCCGGTGCGAGTGCCCGGCCGGCGCGAGCCGGGGCCTGCGCCGGTGTGCATGATCCGTTTTGGGCTGAAATGGGCTCGCGCCAAGTGGTTGTCTGGTCAGATTTATTTCCTGATGTCGAAGTCATTTTTGAATTAGTCGAAAGTAATAATCGACACTACGAATGATGTTTAAAATGTATGTTTGTACATCATTCCCGTGTTGTTGACGGTTAATAAGGATTGATCGATACGAAGCCCCATTAACCACGCCGCTATTGTTCGATGCGGCATGTTTTTGAATTTTCATGAGGGCGTGATGAAGCTTCGAAGCGATCCAATGGTGAGCCGCGTGGTCCCGGCGCTGCTGGGCATGGGGATGTTCGGCCTGGGCGCAACGGGCGCCCTGGCTCAGGGCGCCGCGCCGACGCGCGTGCAGCTCGACGAGATCGTCGTGGACGGGCAGGGCACGAAGAGCGAGGTCCCGCCCCCCTTTGCCGGCGGCCAGGTGGCGGAAGGGGCCAGGCTCGGCCTGCTCGGCAATACGCAGACCCTGAAGTCGCCGTTCAACATGACGAGCTACACGGCAGCCCTGATCCGGAACCTGCAGGCGGCGACGGTCGCCGATGCGCTGATCCTCGATCCCTCGGTGCGCAGTTCGCACCCGTCGGGCGGAATCGTGGATTCCTTCAACATTCGCGGCTTTCCGATCTCGGAAGGCAATAATGGTGAGATCGCTTTTGACGGCGTCTTCGGCGTTGCCCCGAACTATCGCGTCTTCACCGATTATGCCGAGCGGATCGAGGTCCTGAGGGGGCCCGCGGCGGCTCTCGGCGGCATCGCCCCGAATGGCGGTATCGGTGGGATCATCAACATCGTGCCGAAGCGGGCGGAGGGCGATCTCACCCGGATCGGCGCGGAGTTCGCGTCAAAAGCCTATGGCGGCGCCACATTCGACGTCGCCCGGCGCTATGGCGCGGGCCGCGAGTTCGGTGTCCGGGTCAATGGCAGCTTGCGCGGCGGCGATACCGCCGTCGACCGGCAGTACAACGGCACGGGCATCGGCTCGCTCGCGCTCGACTACCAGGGCGAGCGCTTCCGCAGCTGGCTCTATGTCCTGGCGCAGCGCGATTACTGGGACGCGCCCACGCGACCCTTCCTGGCCAGCCCCGGCGTTGCGGTGCCGGCGGCCCCGAGCGGGCGGCGCAACGTGATCCAGCCCTGGGAGCATTCACGGATCGACGACGGCTCGGTGCTGTTGAAGAACGAGTACGATCTCACTGATAATGTGACGGTTTTCGCCAATGTCGGCGGCTCGCAATCCCATGTCGACCGGTTCTTCGGCAACTCGCCCTTGCCGACGATCCTGAACGGCCGAGGCGATGTCACCTACACCCCGCAATATTTCGATCTGGCGATCGGCCGGCAGACCTATGATGGCGGCCTCCGGGCCCGCTTCGAGACGGGCTTCATCAAGCATGAGCTGACCTTCCAGGCGTCCTATTATCACGACGAGATCGAGCGGGCATTGACCGCCGGCCGGCCCGTGAGTTCGAACATCTACGCCCCCGTCCTGACCCAACCACAATATGCGACCCGCGTCCCCCGCGCGCGAACCTCGGACAGCGATCTCACGAGCGTTGCGCTGGCCGATACGCTCTCCATCCTGGACGAGCGCGTCCTGCTGACGCTGGGGGTGCGCCGCCAATCGGTGGAGACGAACAATTACTCGACCACGACCGGCGCCGTGACCTCGTCCTATGACGAGCAGGCCACGACCCCGGTGGTCGGACTCGTGCTGCGTCCGCTGAGCAACGTCTCGCTCTATGCGAATTATGTCGAAGGGCTGAGCCGCGGCGATATCGCGCCGACCAATGCGACCAATGCCGGCGAGGCCTTCGCGCCCTATCGGGCAAAGCAGTACGAGGCGGGCGTGAAGGCGCAGTTCGGCACGTTCGGCGCCGGCATCAGCGCCTTCCAGATCACCAAGCCGAGTGCCGAGCTGAGCGGCAGCGGAGTCTTTTCGGTGAGCGGGGAGCAGCGCGTGCGCGGTCTCGAGCTCAATGTTTACGGGGAAATCACCCCCGAGCTTCGGCTGCTTGGCGGCGCCACCCTGCTGGATGGAGAACTGACGAAGCCGGCGCTCGCGGCCAATCTCGGCAACCGGCCGATCGGCGTTCCCTCGATGCAGCTCAATCTCGGCGCCGAATGGGATCTGCCCTGGGTGAAGGGGCTGACCCTGACGGGCGCGCTGATCCACACCGGCAAGCAGTTCATCAATACGGCCAACACCCAGTCGCTGCCCGACTGGACAAGGGTCGATCTCGGCGCGCGCTACGCAACCGAGATCGCCGGGCGCAAGACGACCTTCCGCGCCACCGTCCAGAACGTCGCCGACACCAGATACTGGTCGAGCGTCGCCTCGTTCGGGACGTTCTATGCGGGTGCGCCGCGCACCTTCCGGCTCTCGATGTCGGTCGACCTGTAATGGCGGGTCGCGGCGAACTCGATCGGCGCCCCGGTATCGGCGCATGCGGGCAGGGGCTCGCGGCGCTCCTGCACTGCCTCGCCCTGGTACTCGTGGTGATCACGAGTGCCGTGCCGGCATCGGCCGAGCAGGTCTCCGTGACCGATGTGCTCGGGCGCGTCGTCACGGTGGCGGTTCCGGTCCAGCGCGTGATCCTGGGTGAGGGGCGGCAGATCCACGCCGGCGCCGCCCTCGACCGGGAGGCGCCGTTCCGCCGCATCGTCGCCTGGCGCGACGATTTGCAAAAGGCCGATCCGGACAGCTACCGCGCTTATCTCGAGCGCTATCCCATTATTGCGGCGCTGCCGGCGCTCGGGGCCATGAGCGAGGGTAATCTCGATATCGAGACGGTGATCGCCCTGAAGCCCGATGTGCTGTTCCTCAATGTCGAGGCCCAGATCGCGAGCGCGGAGACGAAGCTTGTCGAAAAGCTCGCTTCCGTCGGCATTCCCGTGGTCTATGTCGATTTCCGCCATGCGCCCTTCGTGAACACGGAACCGTCGCTCCGGCTGATGGGCCGCCTGTTCGGCCGCTCGGAGATCGCCGAGGAACTCATCGCCTTTCGCTCTCGCGAGATCGCGCGCGTCACCGATCGCCTGGCCGGGGTGGCCGATCTCAGGCGGCCGCTCGTCATGGTCGACCGGATACCCGGCTATTCCGACGATTGCTGCATGACGTTCGGGCCGGAGAATTTCGGCAGAATGGTCGAGGTCGCCGGTGGGCGGAATCTCGGCAGCCTCCTGCTGCCCAGCACCTTCGGCACGGTGAACCCCGAAACGATCATCGCCATGAATCCCGATGTGGTGATCGCGACCGGCGGCAATTGGAGCGCGCTGGCGCCGGGCGGCGCCTGGGTCGGGCTCGGGCCAGGCGCGGACCTCGCGGAGGCGAAGCGAAAACTCGCCAATCTCGCGAAACGCCCGGCCTTCGCCCATACGGCCGCGGTGAAGAGCGGGCGCGTCCACGCGATCTGGCATCAGTTCTACAACAATCCCTATCAGTTCGTGGCGATCCAGAGGATCGCCCGCTGGCTCCATCCCGATCTGTTCCCGGATCTCGATCCCGAAGCCACGCTGCGCGAACTCCACGAGCGCTTCCTGCCGCTGCCCTATCAGCCGGGCTACTGGGTCGAGCTTGGCGGGGAGGGAGGAGCCGGCCACGCCGCGCCCTGATTGCCGGCGGCCGGCTCGCGCGCTTCGGCACCGGCGTAGAGCCGGCATCCAAAAAAGAGGGGCCGCTGGGGCGGCCCCTGCCTCCGAGAGGTGCTTGCCTCTCAGCTGTGATGGCGCCGCATCGCCGGTGCGTAATATTGATGCTCACGCAGCTCCTTCATGTGCTCATGATAGGCGCGATACTGCTGCTGCTCCTGCAGGGCGAGCGGGTTCTCGTACTGCTCGTGGATGATGCTTTCGGGGCCGAACTCGTAGGCCTGCGCCGTGTTGGCCATCCCGAACAGCGCGAGAAGGCCTCCGACAAGGGCAATCCTGTAAGTGATCATGACTGATCTCCTGCGTTCCAAAGCACGAGGCCGGGTTGAAATCCGACTTCGTATCCATATTACCGTCGCGAAGCTGAAATGTTCATGCAAATAACCGTGATCTGATTTCCTGCGAAATTCATCAAATACGCAAATTGCCGCCTCAATGTGGGATTCAATCTTGGATTAAATCTCTGTGAACAGAGCATTAACAAATGTTAACTTGATGATGCCAAGACTTCGGCACTGCGTGTCTTTGCTGGCAGACCTCTCGTCGAGTGAAATAAAACCGGCGAGAGCGGCAAACCAGGCACGCGTTCTGTGAGCGGAGCTTGCGACAAGCGGCCCGGAGATGTCTTCCCTAAGTTGCACGAGCGAGCCGGCACGACAGTAGAGGCCGCAAGGAATGACAGTACCTCGCAGTCGCGAAAGATTTTGTGCTGCAGCGCACTCGTCATTGACTGAGACGGCGAGGGCGGGTTGGGGCGCCGGAATCGCCGCCCTTCCGCCCAGGGGCCGAACCGGCCGCTATCGCTTGCGCATGATGGGCGCAATCATCCTCCGCGACTGCGTCAGGTGCGAGAGTGTCAATCGAGATGCCCTGGGGACGCTGAGCGACGGTGAAACCCTTGTTCAGGCAAGCCGTTACGCAGCGTGAAACATCTCGTATCTGGCTTCGTTCCGCGAACAACAAGCCCGGCGAGTAGACGCTGCTCATGCAGGTCGCCTTGGCGTTGTCGCTCTCTCGATGCAGTTCGACACTGAACATTGTCTCCCCGATGCATCCCGAGAGAACCGCAACTGACGCGATGACAAGGGCATATCGGGTGTTGATCATCGCGGCTCGCGGGCAAGGCAGGAGGAGAAACCGGGTGAGCATGGCATCGTGACATGAAGGTCCACGTCAATCAGGTGCACGATATGGTCTCATGAAGTGCTGTCGGTACCGTTGCGCTCAACTGACACCGGAGATGGGGGGCGTCGTATTCGCGGATTCCGGTTTTCCTCTTCTGAGTTCCTGCACCACGCCACGCTCTGTTCTTTGAAACCGAGGGCGGCGCGGGCTCCCAGATGAAACCGGTCATTGGACCGGAAACTACAACCAACCTATTGCGCAAATGACGTCCAGACCGACATCGCCGTAACGGTCAGGCCGAAAAGCGAATAGAGCAATGACCCAGATAGCTCCTTCAAGCTCGCTGCGAGCGACGCATCGTCGGAATGTCCGCCCTCCATTCGCTTGACGAGCGTTTGCATCGCGACAAACGCGCCTGCGAAGAAGAAGCTTGCTGCGCCGATGTGTTGAATGGGCCCCATGTCTTGAAACAGGTCCGGGAATCGCACGCTTGCGGCCGCAATCAGGATGCCCAAAAGGAAACTCACCGAACCAACGGCCTTTGCCACCCTGGAAAAACTCAATTCCATCTCCTCGTATCGCGGTGCTGGGGACGTAGCGCAGGACTGTAAACAAAGCTGCTCGGCGGCTCCGGCGGGATTTCTGCGAAGGGGGGCGCGCAGATCACGAAAGGGCCGAGAGAGTTCTGGGGTGGAGGCTGGCCGTTTCCATGTGCCGCGGGAACAATGGGCGCACCCGATCCTTCCACGCCGCGATGGTCGAAGCTGCGACCCAGGGCTGTGCCTGGCGATGGTTGTGTCGGCACTCATCTCCGTCCCGGCCAGGCGCTCACGTCTGCGTGACGGTGTAACCAAATCGCCCCGCCGAGCGATCTCTCCCCAAAGCCGCCTGGGGCGGCTGCGCCGGAGAGACGAGATGCACCACGAAACGATGTCACCGGTCCGCAGCACGGGGGCGGCCGAAGACGATCTCGGCACAGGACGCGCGCTCGTCGCGAACGGCGAGAGGGACGGGAGACGCGCCATGCTCGGCAGGCGCAGCTTCATCCTGCTCGCTGGCGCGGTGCTCGCAGCATCGGGTGTCCGGGCCGATATGCCCCGCCCGGTCAACACGCTCGGCTCACCGGACGGGCTCGCGATCCGCGGCTACGATCCCGTCGCCTATTTCCACGATGGCGGCCCGAGGCTGGGCAGGCCGGAATTTTCCGTCGCCCTTCACGGCGCCACCTGGCGCTTCGCCAGCGCCGAGCACAAGGCCTTGCTCGAAGCCGATCCGGCGCGCTACCTGCCGGCCTATGGCGGCTTCTGCGCCTATGGCACCTCGCGGGGCTATCTCGTGAAGATCGAGCCGGAGGCCTGGTCCATCGTCGATGGCACGCTCTACCTCAACTACGATCGCGATGTCCGGAAGACCTGGCTCGGCGATCCCGCAGGGTTTATCGCCAAGGCCGAGCGCCATTGGCCGCAATTGAACGCGGCGCATATCCAGTAGGAGACGCGGCCGCCGCGTAGCCACAGGCCTTCACGCACCAGAAAGCAGATGGACGGGGCAGGGTTGCCGCGCCCGTCACCGACCCTGCGCGAATGCATCGAGCGCGAGGCGCATCTGCTCGTAGCATTGTGGCCCGCCATGCCCTTCGGCCTCGACGATGACCAGGCGACTGGCCGGCCAGCGCTGGTGCAGGTTCCAGGGGGTGATCGCGGGTCYGCTGACATCGCGACGGCCATGGATGAGAACGGCGGGAATATCGGCGATCTCGGCGATACGGCGCAGGATCTCCTGCCCATTCCGCAGAAACCCGTCATGGGCCCAGTAATGCGTGACGAGCGTCGCAAACGCCAGGCCGCGTTCGTCGTCGGGCGGTTGGCTCGGCGGCTCCCAGCCCGGGTCGAGCGAGATATGGGTCGCTTCCCATGTGTTCCAGGCGCGGGCTGCGAGCACGCGCTCCTGGAGGCCGCAGGTGGCCAGCCGCCTGGCATAGGCTTCGACGACGCGCTCGCCGGGGCGCCGGCCCGAATCCCGCTCGAAACGTTGCCAGGCTTCGGGAAACAGGCGCCCGACGCCTTCGGTGATCCAGTCGACCTCCTCGCGGCTGGTCGTGGTGACCGCGACCAGCACCAGTTCGGAGACCCTGCCGGGATGCGCCTGCGCATAGGCCAGCGCCAGCGTCGAGCCCCAGGAGACGCCCGAGACGAGCCAGGACGCGATACCGAGATGCGTCCTGACGGCCTCGATATCCCCGATCAGCGCCTGCGTCGTATTTCGGTGCAATTCGCCGGGAGCGTCCGAGGCGAGGGGGCGGCTTCGTCCGCAGCCGCGCTGGTCGATCCCGATGATGCAGTAGCGTTCCGGGTCGAAATGGCGGCGATAGCTGCCCGAGCGGAGCCCGCTGCCCGGGCCGCCATGCAGGTACAAGGCGGGCTTGCCGTCGGGGTTGCCCGAGATTTCCCAGTAGATTTCGGTTCCATCGCCGACGGCGAGAAGCCCGGCATCGAACGGCTCGGGCAGGGGGCGGGGTTCTGCGTTCATGCCGGTGCTGTGGGGCAGCGGGGGAAGCGCCGTCAACCGGCCGATGGACCTGCTCGTCCTGGAATGCGGCCGATCGAGCCTTCCATGGTTGCATCGGCCTTCTCGAAAATCGCAATGCACATTTCGGGGCGATGCTTTAGCGAGGACATCGCCTGAAACCGGACGGCCCTCGATGACGCTCATCATCTTCGATTGCGACGGCGTGCTTGTGAACAGCGAGGAGGTCTATCTCGCTGCCGAGCTTGAGTTCCTGGCCTCGGTCGGCGTMGTCCTCGAACGCGATGTCTATACGGACACGTTCATGGGGCTGTCCCCGCCGATGTGGCAGGCAAGGCTCCAGTCGATCATCGCGGAGCAGCGCAGCGCGCCCCTGCCATCCGATTTCTTCGTGCGGCTGGATGACCACACGACGGCACGCATAGAGGTGCATCTGGCCGCCCTTCCGGACGCCCGGCAGACCATCGATGGCATCGAGGCGCGCCGTTGCGTCGCATCGAGCACGCCGTCCGCGCGGCTGCGCTGGAAGCTGCAGCAGACCGGCCTGATCGGCCTGTTCGATCCGCATATCTTCTCCTCGGACATGGTCGCGAACGGGAAGCCCGCGCCCGACCTGTTTCTCCATGCCGCAGCCGCGATGGGCGTGCAGCCCGGTGAGTGCGTGGTTGTCGAGGACAGCGTCAACGGCGTCATGGCGGGCAAGGCCGCCGGCATGCAGGTCATCGGCTTCACCGCTGGCGCTCACTGCGCCGGCAATCATGGCGACCGTCTGGGGATGGCGGGGGCCGATCGCATCGTCGGCAGCTATGGCGATCTCGCCGCCGCATTGGACGGGTTGGGGGCATAGTGACTGCTCGGGGCCGCCCGATAGCCTTGGCCACGGCACAGGCGGTTTGTCGCGCTTTCTCCGTCGGTGGATTCCGGCCCCTGCCGAAACTAAACTGCGACAATGACCATTACGCGCCTCGACCACGTGCAACTCGCCATGCCAGCCGGCGGCGAAAGCGAGGCGCGCGCCTTCTATGCGGACATTCTCGGCATCAGCGAAGTCGCCAAGCCCGCTCATCTCGCCGGCCGGGGCGGATGCTGGTTCGAACAGGGGGCGTTGAAGGTCCATTTGGGAGTGGACGCCGATTTCAAGCCAGCCCGCAAAGCGCACCCGGCCTTCATCGTGAGCGATCTCGCAGCGCTGGTCACCACGCTGAAGGCGCGCGGCTACCACGTGGCCGAGGACCAGCCCTTGGACGGATATGACCGCATGTATGTGGACGACCCGTTCGGGAACCGCATCGAGTTGATGGAGCCGCTGTCGGCGGCGAAGCTCGGCTGAGGCTGAAAACAGCGACCCGGATGCCCTGCCTCCTGCGGTGCTCGATTGCGGCTCGGGGTCAAAATGATGCGGGGCGTGGGGATGTGTCGCTTGCGGGCGGCGCGCATCGAGGGTTCGATGCGCGGATGATGAGCGAGCAGGCCACGGCAACCGACGACAAGGCTCTGACGGAGCAGGTGGGACATGTGCTCCGCCACATCTGGGACCCGATCGGGCTCGGCGCGGAAGGGCCGGCCGATGAATATGACAGCTATGTGCCCKGCCTCATTGCGCTGGTGCGGAGCACGACGGCGTCCGAAGCCGAGATCCTGGCCCATCTCCTGCTGATCGAGAGCGAGATGATGGGGCTGGCTCCCGCGAGCGTCCCGGCGACACGGGTTGCGCGGGCGCTGCTCGGGCTACGCGATGCGTGGAGGCGAAAGCCCGATGTCCTCGTGAGCCAGGTCTTGAGCGCGGACGGGCTACATTGCCTTTGGCTGTTTCGACGTCCCGACGGCCTCTATTCCTACGAGCATGCGGCACTTCGGCACGAGGTGGACGTGAACGGCTCCTGGTCATGGTGGGCTGGCGCGGGCAAGGGGCGATCGGGACTCTTTGCCACCACAGAGGCTGCCGAGCACGATGCGCGCAGCGTGACCGACTGGATGTGCTGAGGGCGGCCATCCGCCAAGGCCGTCCAGACCGGCCGTTCCCGCTCACGCAAGCTTTGCGCAAATACCGATTGGCCTCCCGGGCGATGCGGCACTAGCCTGAGTTTCTCTGCCTGACCAAGGAGGAAACCATGGCGACCGATGGACCGGACCTTATTCGCAGACGCATTCTTCTTGGCGGCACCGCGCTTGCCGCGTCGGGCCTTGCATCCGCCCCGACGATCCAGACAGCGCAGGCCCAGCAGCCCGCGCCGGCGCCGGCCTCCGGACGCAAGCCCAATATCCTGATGATCATGGGCGACGATATCGGCTGGTTCAATCCGAGCATCTATCACCGCGGCATGATGGGCTATCGCACGCCGAATATCGACCGCATCGGCAATGAAGGCGCGATGTTCACCGACTGGTACGGGGAACAAAGCTGCACGGCCGGGCGTGCCGCCTTCATCACCGGCCAGTCGCCGATCCGTACCGGCCTCACCAAGGTCGGCCTGCCCGGCGCCGATATCGGCCTGCAGCCGCAGGATCCGACGGTCGCCGAACTGCTGAAGCCGCTCGGCTATGTCAGCGGCCAGTTCGGAAAGAACCATCTCGGCGACAAGGACGAACACCTGCCGACCAATCACGGCTTCGACGAGTTCTTCGGCAATCTCTACCACCTCAACGCCGAGGAAGAGCCGGAGAACCCCGACTACCCCAAGGATCCGGAATTCAGGAAGCGCTTTGGACCGCGCGGCGTCATCCGCTCGTCGGCCGACGGCAAGATCGAGGATACCGGGCCGCTGACCAAGAAGCGGATGGAAACCATCGATGACGAGACGACGGCGGCGGCGATCGACTTCATCGACCGGCAGAACAAGGCCCAGAAGCCGTGGCTCTGCTACTTCAACTCGACCCGGATGCACGTCAACACGCATCTGAAGCCGGAATCCGAGGGCAAGACCGGCAAGGGCATCTATCCCGATGGCATGGTCGAGCATGACGGGCATATCGGCCAGCTCCTGAAGAAGCTCGACGATCTCGGCATCACCCAGAACACCATCGTCGTCTATACCAGCGACAACGGCGCCGAGGTGATGACCTGGCCGGATGGCGGCTCGACCCCGTTCCGCGGGGAAAAGGCGACCAATTGGGAAGGCGGCTATCGCGTGCCGACCCTCATTCGCTGGCCCGGCGTGATCAAGCCCGGCACGATCTACAACGAGGCGTTCTCGCATTACGACCTGATCCCGACCTTCTGCGCCGCGGGCGGAGAGCCGGATGTGGTCGCCAAATGCATGAAGGGGCACCAGGCCAACGGCAAGAGCTTCAAGGTGCATCTCGACGGCTACAACCTGATGCCGTTCTTCACCGGCAGCGCCAAGGATTCCCCGCGCCGCGATTTCCTTTACTGGAACGACGACGGCGAACTGGTGGCGGTGCGGGTCGCCGACTGGAAGGTCGTGTTCAAGGCGCAGGAGCACGAGGGCATCGACGTCTGGCGCAGGGAGTTCACCAATCTGCGGGCGCCAAAACTGTTCAACCTGCGGGCCGACCCCTTCGAGCGCGGCGACACCTCGATGGAATACGAGAAATGGTTCTTCGATCGTTCCTTCGTCGTGGTCCCATCGCAGGCGGTCGTCGGGAAATGGCTGGAAAGCTTCAAGGAGTTCCCGATCCGGCAGAAGCCGGCGAGCTTCAACCTCGATGACGTCATGCGCAAGCTGACGCCCAAGAACTAGCCGGCGCAGAGAGTGGCCGCCGCCGATGCTGTCCATTGGAGGGCAGTGTCAGCGGCGGTCGTCATTGCGCGGTCCGCGAGCAACCCAGCAGACAAAGGCCAGTCCGCCTGCGAGGCCAGCTAGATCATCGGGCCGGAAATCATATCCGGACCGATGATCTAACCCTTTGTGTTTGCATCGGCTTTCCCGAAAACCGCAATCCACTTTTCGGGCCGATGCTTTAGCAGCAGGAATGCAACGACGCCGGTGTGCCGTGCGGTCATTTCATTGAGCCCGACGAGCACGCTCATGCCGAGCAGGACGGCGAGGCTCGGGCGGAGCTGCACGCGCCATACAGAGCTGATGATCGATTTCAGCACGGGCATGAGCTCCGTCGCGGTGTGGTTTGGCAGGTGCTGACCTCAGCCCGGGTTCCGGCATCATGATGCAAGCGCCACAGGACTGCACTCCCTGCGGTAAGCGGTTTCACTCCGCTTCACATCTTGCGAAGTCTATGGGACGAGACGGAAGGGGGCGCGAGTGTTGAGGATAGCGGCCGCACAAACCGTTGTTTCCCCCGACATCGCCGCCAATGGCAGCGCCATCCGCGCGATGATTGCGCGTGCGGCGGGCGAGGGGGCTCGCCTGATCAATTTCTGCGAAGGGGCGCTGTCAGGCTACGCAAAGAGCCAGATCCTGAAACAGGGGGATTGGCAGGCCTTCGATTGGGCCATTCAGGAGGCCGAGCTTCGCGCTATCGCTGAACTGTGCGGGCAGCTCCGCATCGTCGCGGTCGTCGGCGGGGCCCATCGGCTCGGTCGGGGATATCCGCCGCACAACAGTCTCTACGTCTTCTCTGATACCGGCGCCCTGCTCACCCGATACGACAAGAGGTTTCTCTCGAATACCGAACTTGCTGGCTGGTACACGCCTGGAACGGAGCCGGTCATGGTCGACGTCGATGGCTACAGGTTTGGCTGTGCGATCTGCATCGAATCGCAGTTCCCCGAGATCTTCAGCGACTATGAGCGTCTCGGCGTCGATGGGGTTCTGTTCGCATCATACGGCCTTCCCTGCCGGCCTGAACTGCATCTGGATCGCTGCTGCTACCCCCGCGCAGGACGCCGCCAAAGGCCCCGCCGGCATCATTGGACCGGACGGGGCATGGGCCGCGCAATCGTCGCCATCCCCGGAGCCTGGGCTAGCTATGGCAACGCTGGACCGGAACGACCCCGCCTACGAAATTGCGCTTCAAAGGGCGCGGCCCTGGCGCGCCAGGGCAAGAGAAGGCGAGATCTATCGCGAGAAGCTGGCCGACGATCCCCGCAGCGGAAACAGAAACGGATATTGAACCGTCCATTCGCCCGACGGGAAACCATGCCCGCGGCTTGGTTCGCGACCGACGCTTCGCAGAGGGCGCGAAGCGCTCAGCTCTGCTCCAATGCAGGCAGGCACTCGGTCCGTTCGTTGGAGGTTTGAGCGGCAAGGGCGGCATAGACCACCAATCTCAGATGCCGTCCGCCATCGACGGTGAGCGACGTGTGTTCGAAGGTGACGGGGTGGCCACCGACGCGAAGCGTGCGCGTGCCGGTGCAGGGTGCGTGGACGTCCGGGCTGCGCCACCATGTCTTGAATTCCGGCGAGACATCTTCCAGTTCCGCGACCAGGGCGCGCATGTCCGCATCGCCGCGCGCGCCTGCAAAATCCCGGCGAAAGCTCGCCAGCATGGCTTGCGCCTGGTTTTCCCAATCCACAAGCGTATCGGCGAGGTGCTGATCGCAGAACAGCATCCACAGCAGGTTGCGCCGGTTTGAAGGCTGGCTGCCGAACCGGAACAGGGCTTCGGCCGCTTCGTTATAGGCCAGCACGTCCCAGCGCAGGTTGAGAATATAGGCCGCATGTGGGGCGAGGTCGCCCATCAGCCGGTTCACGAGAGACGGAACCGTGCACCATGTCTTTCCCGGCTCGGCCGGTGGGCGCTCCTGGGCGAGCAGGAAGAGATGCCGTCGCTCGGCGCCATCGAGCTTCAGCACCCTGGCGAGATTGTCGAGGAAACCGGAGGAGACGCCGATATTGCGACCCTGCTCGAGCCATGTGTACCAAGTCAGGCCCACCCCGGCGAGCGCGGCAACCTCCTCGCGCCTGAGGCCGGCCGTACGCCGACGCTTGCCGGAGGGTAAGCCGGCATCCTCGGGCGTCAGCCGCTCGCGATGCGCACGCAGGAACTCTGAAAGCTCGGGTCGGGTCCGATCGGAGGTCGCCATGGCCCCATCCGTACAAAAAGTAATAGCATAATGAGTTAAATTGTATCAGCGTCAATGCCGCTTCATGGCTGTTGCGTCGTTAATCCGAGGACGCAACATGAGTTCCGATACCGCTACGGCCCAAACCCTGCGCAGCCCGGCAGAAAGCTGCGGGGTCCGCCCGCCCTGGCTCGGTTTGTCCGTTCTGCTTCTGGCGGGATTCGTGACGATCTTCGATCTGTTCGTGGTCAATGTCGCGATCCCGGCCATGCAGGCCAGCCTCGGCGCCCGCCTGTCACAGATCGGCTTCATCGTCGCGGGCTATGAACTTGGCTTCGGGGTGCTGTTGATCACCGGTGGGCGGCTCGGCGACATTCACGGCCGCCGGCGGCTCTTCGTCGTCGGAATTGCCGGTTTCACGCTCGCCTCGGCGCTCTGCGGATTGGCGCCGACGATCGAGATCCTCATCGCTGCGCGCGTGGTGCAGGGATTGGCGGCAGCACTCCTGTTTCCGCAGGTCTATGCCTCGATCCGGGTAAGTTTCTCTGCTGACGACGCTCGTCGCGCCTTTGGACTGCTCGGCATGACCTTGGGCCTTGCCGCCATCGCGGGCCAGGTGGTCGGCGGCTTTCTCGTCGAGGCGAACCTGTTCGGTCTCGGTTGGCGCATGATCTTCCTCATCAATGTTCCCGTCGGTGTCATCGCCATCCTGATGGCGCCGTTCATTCCCGAGACCTACGCGCCGGAGCGTCCGAGCCTCGACTGGTCCGGCGTGGCCCTCGTGAGCCTGGGGCTGACGCTCTTGCTCGTGCCACTGATCGAAGGGCCGGCGCAGGGCTGGCCGCTTTGGACCCTTGCATCGCTGGCAGGGGCCGCCGTCCTGATCGCTGCGTTCTACGGGCAGCAGGAGAGCCGGCGCCGGGCGGGCGGCGAGCCTCTCGTCGATATGAAGCTCATGCGTCAATCGTGCTTTGCCCACGGCGGTCTGTTGGTCGTCCTGATCTATTCGACATCGTCCTCGTTCTTTCTATGCTTTGCTCTCCTGGCGCAGACCGGGTTCGGTCTCAGTCCTTTCGAGGCGGGTCTCAGTTTCGTCCCCTGCAGCATCGGGTTCGTCATCGCCTCCATGGCGGCGCCCCGTCTCGTCGCGCGCCTTGGCACAGCCGCAATTGCCGCAGGCGCACTTCTCTATGCCGTGTCGCTCGGCATTCTGATCGCGCAGGTCTGGCTTGCCGGAGCAGGGCTCGTGGTCGCGCATCTGATCCCGGCCTTGATCGTGGTCGGCGCGGCCCAGGGCCTCATCATGACGCCGCTGCTCAACCTCGTCCTCGGTTTTGTGGGGGAGGGACAGGCAGGCATGGCCTCTGGCGTCGTCGCAACGCTGCAGCAAGTCGGTGCGGCGCTGGGAGTGGCCGTCGTCGGCATCCTCTTCGGTGCGGCGCTTGCCGCCGGCATCGACGCAGGAGGGCAAGCCCAGCTCTACGCCTCTGCCTTCGTCGGCGGGATGGCCTACAACCTCGCCGCCGCGATCGTCGCCGCTGTCCTGATCTTTGGGATTGCGCGCAGGAGATTGCCGCGATGACCTTGAAGCCTGGCCTGGGATCGAGGCTCAAGCCGTGCCCGGACCTTCCCCAGATGATCGCCCTCGCCAAAACCCTTGGCACGCGCAACAATGTCGGGCGCCTTGAGGTCTTCGAGATGGATCTGCAATGCATGGAATTCCGCCTGGCCGGCGCCGATCGTGCGCTCTGATCCGGCGGTCATCCAGTCGCTGTCTCGTGCCTTCATCGACAGGAGAGCGACCATGCCTGGCAGGAGCCCATCCCCGACCTGGCGCCTCGGCACCCGCCAGGTGAAAAGGCTCGGCTACGGTGCCATGCAGCTCGCCGGGCCTGGCGTATTCGGCCCGCCGAAGGACCGGGATGCGGCGCTCGCGGTGTTGCGCGAGGTGATTGCCTGCGGCGTCGACCATATCGACACGAGCGATTACTACGGCCCGCATGTCACCAACCAGCTGATCCGCGAGGCGCTGTCGCCCTATCCCGACGATCTCGTCATCGTCACCAAGATCGGCGCCCGGCGCGGCGCTGACGGATCCTGGCTTCCCGCGACCTCGCCGGACGCGTTGCGGCAGGCCGTGCACGACAATCTGCGCAATCTCGGGCTCGAGGCGCTCGATGTCGTCAACCTGCGACTCTGGGGCGATGGCCATGGCCCGGCTGAGGGCAGCTTGGCTGCCGAGCTGACCGTGCTCGCCGAACTCCAGCAGCAGGGCCTTGTCCGCCATATCGGTCTCAGCAATGTCACCGCCAGGCAGGTCGGGGAGGGGCGCGGCATCTGCGAGATCGTCTGCGTCCAGAACCACTACAATCTCGTTCACCGCACGGATGACGCGCTGATCGACGAACTGGCAGCTGCGGGCACGGCCTATGTACCCTTCTTCCCGCTCGGAGGCTTTTCGCCCCTGCAATCGGCTGGGCTGACCGAGGTCGCGGCGCGGGTCGGCGCAACGCCGATGCAGGTCGCGCTCGCCTGGCTGCTGCAGCGCGCGCCGAATATTCTGCTGATCCCGGGCACCGGCTCGGTCGCTCATCTCCGCGAGAATATCGCCGCCGGCGTGCTGGACCTGAGCGGTGAGGCGATCGCGGCGTTGAACACCATCGCAGCGGGATCCGCTTCGGTCCGGGCCTGACGGCAGCGCGTGGGGCATGCTTGCCGGGCCCATGCGCGATGGCGGTATCAGACGGCAATCGAGGAGGTGCCCTGCCTCAGGGCGAGCGCCCGATCAGCCGGTCCTCGACATTCTGCAGATGCCGGCGCATCGCGTCCGCGGCGCCCCCGGGCTCGCGGTGGGCGATCGCGTCGACGATCCGGTCATGGTCCTCGAAGCTGTGATGATCGGCAGGCGGGCTTGAATGGCTCGGTCGCGGCCGCCCCCAGGTGACGGCGCGGCGCACAGCGTTCAGCGTTTCCAAAAGCGCGATCAGGATCGGGTTATGCGCGGCCTCGGCGATCTGGTGGTGGAAGCGCGCGTCATAAGCCTCGTATTCGCGCCAGCTCGTCGCGGCGCGGCAGGAGGCGTTCAGTTCGGCGAGCGTCGCGATCTCGGCCACCGTGGCGTTGATCGCCGCGAGGCGTGAGAGCTCGGGCTCGAGGCCGATCCGCGCCTTCATCACCTGGACCGGATTGCTGCGCTGCACCAGGTCCGCGATATCGACCAGTTGCGGCGGCTTGGGGCCGACGAACGTGCCCTTGCCGACATGGCGCCAGAGCTGGCCCTCGCGTTCGAGCGCGGCGAGGCCCTTGCGCAGTTCTGTGCGCTTCACCCCTAGCAGTTCGGCCAGCTCCCGCTCCGGCGGCAGGCGCCCGTCATCCGGCAGCTGCGCCGCGGTGATGTAGCCATAGAGCTGCGTCAGGACGCCCGAGACATCGGCATCGGGCGGGGTGGGGGCTTTCTGATCCATGATGTGCGACCGGCAATGGGGAACGTGATCGTGATCCCATGGATCGCGGGCGAGCGCAACCATTTTGAATATTGGTTGTGATTATTGCTGCGTTGCGCAAGGATTTTCGGGCAAATTACTGCAAATCGAAGCCTTGACAGGATCAATCCGGCACATGACAGTGCCCAAAATAAAATTGGTTGCGACCAAGATCGCGCAAAAAGCCAAACAGAACTCTGGGAGGAGTCAGATCATGAAGCCGTTGAGGAGAAGGTCCGTCCTGTTCGGAGCCGCCGCCGTCGGCGCTGCGCTGATGCTCGGAAGCGCCGCCGCGCAGGCGCAAGCGAAGGTCAGGGTTGCGCTGGGAGACGTGCTGTCGACCGAGACGCTCTCGATGATCATCGCGCTGGAGCGCGCCAAGGAGAAGGGCGTCGACTACCAGGTGACGCATTTCTCGAAGGAGGACCTTGCCATCCAGGCCGTGATCAACGGCCAGGCGGATCTCGGCGTCGGCACGCCCTACGCGGTCGTCCAGAAGAGCAAGGCGCCGCTGCGCGTGCTCTTCCAGGGCACGCGCCTCGTCTTCTTCCCGGTCGCGGACAAGTCCTACAAGACCTGGAAGGACATKAACGGCCAGCCGATCGCCTTTCACGCCCGCGCCACCGGAACCGAGGCGATCGGCAACATTATCGCCAAGCGTGAGAGCATCCAGTTTGGCGAGCGCAGCTATGTGCCGGGCTCGGAGAACCGGATCATCGGCATGATGAAGGGCCAGATCAAAGCCACCATCGTCGATCTCGCCAACAAGAACCTGCTGCTGGAGAAGGCGGGCGACCGCTTCCATGTCCTGCCCGGCGTTAGCGAGCCGGCTTCCGACGAGACGCTGTTCGGCCGGACCGACTGGATCCAGAAGAACGAGAAGCAGGTCGATGTCATCGTCACCGAATTCCTGCGGCTCTGGCAGGAAATGGCGGCCAATCCGGCGATCGTCGAGCAGGAGAGGGTCAAGCGCAAGCTGATGGCCGACCAGCCGAAGGAGGTACTGGAGGGCATCACCAAATTCTACACGCTGGCGACCAAGGAAGGCGTCTATGCGCCGGCCGGCGGCAGCGCCGAGGTCGCGAAGGCTGATTTCGAGTTCTACACCGAGGCCGGCCAGCTGCAGGGTCCGGCCGCCGAGCTGAAGGTCGAGGATTTCTGGTACCTCGCGCCGCTGGAGCGGGCACGCAAGGCCCTGGGCAGCTAGCCTCGTCCGGACCCGTCCCCGGGGCCGGTGCATGCAGCATCCGGCCTGGGGACCCCTCGTTTCGAAAACGCGCACAAGCGGAGTGCTCTCCCTTGCAGATTTCCGAACTTGCTCCTGCCCTGCCGGCGCTTGGCAGGGCTCCGGCCCAGCGCTGGCGCGATCTCCTGATCCATCCGCTCGTGCTGCGCCTGGTGTCCTTCGCGGCCGCTCTCGCGCTTTGGGAATATGCCGGGCGGATACCGCTCAGCCCCGCCTTTCCGACTTTCCTGGAAACGCTCGGTGGTCTTCGCGCGATCATGGCCGATGGAACCCTGTTCAAGGCCTTCCTGATCACACTCCACCCGCTCGTCATCGGGCTGACCGCCTCGATCCTGTGCGGCGTCGCGCTTGGCGTGCTGATGGGGTTGCACGAACCCTCGGAATGGCTGTTCGCGCCGATCTTCGTGATCGCCCAGGCGGCGCCGCTGGCGGCCCTCATCCCGATCCTGACCTTCGCCTATGGCATCGGGCTGACCGCCAAGGTCATGACCGTCTGCATCATGGCGATGCCGGTCATCGTGCTGAACACGCTCGGCGCCGTGCGCAACACGCCGAAATCGCTTCTCGAAATGGGCAGCTCGTTTCTCGCGACGCGCAGCCAGAGCATCCGCCTGATCATCCTGCCGGCAGCCAGCCCGATGATCTTCGCAGGCCTTCGGCTCGGCTGCGCCGCCGCCTTCATCGGCGTGATCCTCGCCGAACTGCTGATCACGCCGACCGGCATCGGCGACGTGATCTCCTACAACCAATCGGTCG
The DNA here is from genome assembly GCF_056396005.1 of Allobosea sp. 05T439. Taxonomy (NCBI): domain Bacteria; kingdom Pseudomonadati; phylum Pseudomonadota; class Alphaproteobacteria; order Hyphomicrobiales; family Alloboseaceae; genus Allobosea; species Allobosea sp. 05T439. Next base: position 40,304 of record NZ_JBFTKP010000026.1, read on the forward strand.
CCGACTATCCCAAGATGTACGCGGCCATCCTCGCCATCATCGTGTTCTCGGTCCTGTTCATCGAGCTGCTCGAGCGGATCGAAGTCACCCTGTTTCGACCGGAGGTGCGCAGATGACCCCCAACGCAGCCATCATGCCGCAGCACCTCGGTGACCGTCCGCCGTTTCCCGCCCGCGCGGCCCGGCCGATCGTCGAAGTGCGCAGCGTCTCGAAAACCTATGCCGGCGGCGTCGAGGCGCTGAGCGGCATCTCGCTGGAGTTTCCGGAAGGGCGCCTGACGACGCTGCTCGGCCCCTCGGGCTGCGGCAAGACCACGCTGCTCAAGATCATCGCAGGCCTGATCCCCGCCACCGGCGGCCAGGTTCTCGTCGATGGCCGCGAGGTGACCGGGCCCGGCCCMGAACGCGCCTTCGTCTTCCAGGATTTTGCGCTGATGCCCTGGGCCAGCGTCATCCGCAATGTCGCCTTCGGGCTCGAGCTGCGCGGCGTCGCCCATAGCGAGCGCGAGGCGATCGCCGAACGCCATATCGCGCGCGTTGGCCTCAAGGGCTTTGAACAGAAATACCCGCACGAACTCTCCGGCGGCATGCGCCAGCGCGTCGGCCTGGCGCGTGCGCTGGCGGTCGATGCCAAGGTCGTGCTGATGGACGAACCGTTCTCGGCCGTGGATGAGCAGACCCGCCGCAAGTTCCAGGAAGAGCTGCTGGAACTCGTCGCCAATGAAGGAAAATCCTTCATCTTCGTCACGCACAGCATCGAGGAGGCGGTCTATGTCTCCGATCGGATTGCGCTGCTCTCGCGCCGGCCGAGCCGCGTCTCGGCGATCATCGAGCCGCAGATAGTCCGTGGCGGCGACCCCGAGAAGATCAGGCGTGACAGTGCCTATCTCGATGTCGTCGAGGCGATCTGGCAGCAGCTCCGGCATTACTTGGACTAGGAGTCGGCCATGGTCATTTCAGGTATCCGCCTTCCGATGATGGCGGCGCTTCTCGTCTGGGCCGTGATCTGGGAGATCGCCGGTCATACCGATGCCGGCTTCATCCTGCCGCCGCTGTCGCGCATCATCTGGCGCGTCTTCGAGATCGTCCCGACAGCCTCCTTCCTCGACGCACTGCTGATCACCGGCCGCGCTTTCCTGCTCGGCAACACGATTGCGATCTGCGTCGGCGTCCCGCTCGGCATCGTGATGGGCCGCTCGGTCATTGCCGACCGGCTTCTCCTGCCCTGGGTGAACCTCTTCCTCTCCGCGCCGCTCAGCGCGCTGGTGCCGGTCATCATGGTGCTGTTCGGGCTGGGCGAGACGACGATCGTGCTGACCGTCGTGCTCTTCTCGATGTGGATCATCGTGCTCAACACGCGCGCCGGCATCCGCGCCATTTCGCCCTCGCTGGTCGAGATGGCGCGCAGCTTCGGCGCCAATCGCTGGCAGGCCTTCAGCCGGATCTATCTGTGGGCGGCACTCCCCGAAATCCTGGCGGGCATCCGGCTCGGCATGATCCGCGCCGTCAAGGGCGTGGTCATAGGGCAGCTGCTGGTCTCCGTCGTCGGCTTCGGCACGCTCTTCGAAATCTACCAATCGCATTTCCTGATGGAGCATTTCTGGGCGCTGCTGCTCGTGCTCTTCGCCTTCGCCTTCACCCTCAACGAACTGCTCGCCCGGCTCGAACGTCGGTTCGGCTATTACGCCGCCGCGCGCTGAAGACCTCTCTTGCCAACGAAGGATCCCGCAAGATGAATATCGCCACGCCTCAGAACCATGTCGTCCAGGCCCCGCAACAGGTCACGGTCCCGGTGCGGGGGACGCAAAGCCGGTTCCCCGTTCACCGCATCTACTGCGTTGGCCGCAACTATGCCGCCCACACCATCGAGATGGGCGGCGACCCCAACCGCGAGGCGCCCTTCTTCTTCCAGAAGAACCCCGACAGCGTCGTCCTCGATGGCGCCGATTTCCCCTATCCGCCGCGGAGCAGCAATGTGCACCACGAGATCGAGATGGTGGTCGCCCTTGCCAAGGGCGGCAAGGATATCCCGGTCGAGCGCGCGCTCGAGCATGTCTATGGCTATGCGGTGGGCCTCGACATGACGCGGCGCGATCTGCAGGACGAGTGCAAGAAGGCGGGCCGGCCCTGGGAGATCGGCAAGGCCTTCGAGCATTCCGCGCCGCTCAGCGAAATCGTGCCTGCGAGCACGATCGGCCATCCCGAGAACGGTGCGGTCTGGCTCAAAGTGAATGGCGAAATCCGCCAGCAGGGCGATCTCAACCACATGATCTGGAAGGTGCCGGAGATGATCTCGTATCTCTCCGGCCTGTTCGAGTTGCAGCCGGGCGACCTGATCATGTCCGGCACGCCGTCGGGCGTCGGCGCCATCGTCCGCGGTGACGTGATGGAGGGCCATGTCGAGGGCATCGGAACGGTGCACGCCAAGGTCGCCTGAGCGCGGCGACCGCGCCCCTCACGGCAGGCCGGCCTCGGCCGGTCGTGCCGTGAGGGGCAATTTGCCTGATGGGCGCCGTCCGGTTTCACTATCGCGGCGCGACTGTCGGCGCCTTCGGCCAGGGCTGTTGCCGATAACGCCCTGGAACAGGTTCGCTGGCTGGCGGGTTACCCTGGAAACCAGGGAGGCTCCAATGGCCAAACAACCCGAATCCCTTGCCACATTCGCGGCAACGGCCCGCAATGACGGCAAGAAGCCCAAGGATATCGGTCTCACTGCTACGCCCGAGACGGCACCTCTTCCCGGCGACACGAAGAAGGAGGCCGACGCGGCCACCAAGGTTCTGCGCGAAGGCGTGCTCAAGAAGGACCAGGGCGCGGACGAGGCGATCGACAAGCTCCCCGACCGCACGCGGGATCTGTGATCCAAGCCTGAGCGGACGCTCCGGCACCGGACCTGGGCTCAGTGTCCAGGGCCCGGGGCGGGGGCCGGCTCGCTGGCCGGGGCCGCGTCTTTCGGCCTGCCCCTGCTGCGCTCGCGCATCCGCTGGAACACGACATAGAGCATCGGGATCAGGAAGATGCCGAAGATCGAGGCGAAGAGCATGCCGCCGAAGACCGGCGTGCCGACCGCCCGCCGGCTGAGCGCGCCGGCCCCCGTGGCAATCACCAGCGGCAGCAGACCGAGGATGAAGGCAAAGCTCGTCATCATCACCGGGCGGAAGCGCAGCCTGGCGCCGGACACGGCGGAATCGATGATCGACTCGCCCTTGGCGCGTTGCTCCAGCGCGAATTCGACGATCAGGATGCCGTTCTTCGCCGCGAGCGCGATCAGCACGACGAGGCCGATCTGGGCGTAGACGCCGAGGCTGACGCCGGTCAGCGCAACCGAGGCGACTGCGCCGAGCACCGCGACCGTGACCGAGAGCAGCACCGCGATCGGCACGTTCCAGCTCTCGTAGAGCGCGACGAGGAAGAGATAGGCGAAGAGCAGGGCGAGCGCGATGACGATCGGGGTGCCGCCGCTTGCGGCCTTCTCCTGCAGGGCCGTGCCGGTCCATTCGAAACCGAAGCCCGCCGGCAGGGTCGTCGCCGAGATGCGCTCCATGGCCCGGATCGCCTGACCCGAGCTGACGCCGGGCTTCGGCGAGCCGTTGACGATCGCGCCCCGGTAGCCATTGTAGCGGGTCAGGGCCTGCGGCCCGGTGACGAGGCGCACCTGCGAGAGCGCGTTCAGCGGCACCATCGCGCCGGTTTTGCCGCGGACATAGATCTTGCCGATATCGGTCACGGCCCGGCGGAAGGGCGTCTCGGCCTGGACATTGACCTGCCAGGTCCGGCCGAAGACGTTGAAGTCGTTGACGTAGAAGCCGCCGAGCGTCGCCTGGAGGGCGTTGAAGATGTCGGCGATCTGGACGCCGAGCACCTGCGCCTTGTCGCGGTCGATATCAAGATAGATCTGCGGGGTGTCGGCGGCGAAGGTGCTGAAGACCGCGGCGAGCTCGGGCTGCTGGTTGGCGGCGATGAGCAGGCCGCGCATCGTGGCTGCGATGTCGGTCGGCGACTGGCCCTGCAGGGCTTCGAGCACATATTGGAAGCCGCCGGTGCTGCCGAGCCCGATGATCGGCGGCAGGTTGAACGGAAAGACCGTTGCCTGCTGCACGGCGGCAAGCTGCGGCCGCAGCGCCCCGATGATCGCGCCGACCCCTTGCGCCGGATCCTTGCGGTCCTCGAACGGCTTCAGGCGGATGACGAAGAAGGCCTGGTTGGAGGAGGCGAGGCCGTCGATGAAATTGAAGCCGACGACGGAAAGCACGCCCTGGACGCCGGCGACCGGCCGGACGATGCTCTCGACCTGCTCGACCACGGCCGCGGTCCGGTTCACCGAGGCGCCTTCGGGCAGGCGCATCGCGATGAAGAAGGCGCCCTGGTCCTCTTCCGGCAGGAAGCTCTGCGGCGTGGTCAGGAACAGCCCGCCCGTCGCGGCCAGGATGCCGGCGAGCACGAACAGGACGACGACGGCGACCCTGACCAGGCGCCTGACGATCGCGGCATAGCCGTCGCGGACCTTGTCGATGCCGTTCATCACGTAGCGCATCGGCCCGCCGCCGCCATGGCCGCGCTTGATCAGGATCGAGCAGAGCGCCGGGCTCAGCGTCAGGGCGTTGATTGCCGAGATCAGCATGGCGGTCGAGACGGCGACCGCGAATTGCCGGAAGAGCTGGCCGCTGATGCCGGGAATGAAGGCGACCGGCACGAAGACCGCGAGCAGCACGAAGGTGATGGCGATGATCGGCCCGGTGATCTCGGCCATCGCCTTCTTGGTCGCGTCCGCGATCGAAAGCTCCGGCTCCTCCTCGACGACGCGCTCGACATTCTCGATCACCACGATGGCGTCGTCGACGACGATGCCGATGGCGAGCACGAGCGCGAGCAGGGAGACCGTGTTGGCGGTGAAGCCGATCACCAGCATGACGGCGAAGGTGCCGATGATCGAGACCGGTACCGCGACCAGCGGGATGATGGTGGTGCGCAGCTTGCCGAGGAAGAGGAAGACGACGAGGCCGACCAGCACGAAGGCTTCGAGCAGGGTGCGGATGACCTCGTCGATCGTGGCGCTGACGAAGACCGTGGTGTCGAAGAAGATGCCGTAGGCGAGATCCTCGGGGAAGCGCTTGGAGAGCGCCTCCATCGTCGCCCGCACCTTCTTGGCGACATCGATCGCATTGGCGCCTGGCGACTGGTAGATGCCCATGGCGGCGCCCGGCGCGCCGTTGAAACGGCTGTAGCGATCGGCCGTGCGGGCCCCGATCTCGACGCGCGCCACATCCCTGACGCGCACGACCGAGCCGCCGGGATTGGTGCGCAGAACGATATTGGCGAATTCCTCCGGCTTGGTGAGGCGGCCCTGCGTCTTGACCGTGAGCTGGTATTGCTGGTCGCTGCTGACCGGGGCGGCTCCGATGCGGCCGAGCGCCGCCTGCACGTTCTGGCCCTGGACCCCGGAGATGACGTCGCTCGGTGTCAGGCTGAGCGCCGTCAGCCGGTTCGGATCGAGCCAGACCCGGAGCGAGTAATCGAGCGGGCCGAACAGGCTGACCTGGCCGACGCCGTTGATGCGGGCGAGCGCGTCGACCAGGTTGATCGTCGCGTAATTGCTGAGATAGAGCGAGTCGAATGTGTGCTTCGGCGAGTGGATCTCGACCACCTGCAGCAGCGCGGCGGATTTCTTGCGGACGGTCAGGCCCTGACGCGTGACCTCGGTCGGGAGCTGCGGCTGGGCCAGCGACGAGCGGTTCTGGACATTGACGGTATTGATGTCCGGGTTGGTGCCGAGCGCGAAGGTGACGTTGAGCGTGTAGCTGCCGTCGGCGCCGCTGGTCGACTGGTAGTAGAGCGCGTTGTCGACGCCGTTGATCTGCTGCTCGATCGGCTGGGCGACGGTGGTCTCGACCACCTCGGCATCGGCGCCGGGATAGCTCGCGGTCAGGGTGACCTGCGGCGGCACGATATCGGGGAACTGCGCAACCGGGATCGTGAAGATGGCGATGAGGCCCGCCAGCGTGATGACGATCGAGACGACGAAGGCGAGGCGCGGCCGGTCGACGAAGATCGACGAGATCACGTCTAGCTCCCGCTTGCCGGAGCAACGGGCGTGGCGGAGACGGTCAGGCCGGGGCGCACCTTGAGCAGGCCTTCGACGATGACGTTCTCGCCCTCGGTCAATCCGGTTTCGACGACGACATCGGCGTCCTGCTGCGGGCCCAGCTTGATGCGGCGCTGCTGGGCCTTGCTGTCCTTGTCGACGACCATGACGTAGCTGCCGGCCTGATCGACCTGGACGGCCGCCTGCGGCACGACGAGGCGTGCCTGCTGGCTCCGCTCGCGGACCTCGACCGAGACGAATTCGCCGTCGATCAGCTGGCGATCGGGGTTGGGCAGCGAGGCCCGCATGGTCACGGTGTCGGTCTGCTGGTCGACCTGCGGGTCGGTATAGTTCCAGACGCCGGGATGGGGGTATTCCTTGCCGGAGGACAGGCGCACGGTGATCGCGATCTTGCTCTGGCTGCCATCCTCGCGCCGGCGCGCCTCGCGGAGTTCCTCGAGCTGGCGTACGCTGACCTGGAACAGGACATACATCGGGTCCTGGCTGACGATGGTCGCAAGCGGGGTGCTGCTGKGGCCGACGAGATTGCCCTGCGTATAGGCCGTGCGGCCGATGCGGCCGGCGATCGGGGCGATGATGTCGGTATAGCCGAGATTCTCCTTGGCCTGGGTCAGCGCCGCCTGGTTCTGCAGCACAGAGGCATGGGCGACGTCGAGAGCGGCGCGGTTGCTGTCGAGCGTCGCCTGCGAGACGGCCTGCGTCTTCACCAGGTCCTGCGAGCGCGCATAGGTGAGCTGAGCGTTGAGCTCCTGGGCCTTGGCGGCGGCGAGGTTGGCCGTCGCCTGGTCGAGCTGCGCCTGATATTGCACCTTCTCGATCTGGTAGAGCGTGTCGCCGGCCTTGACCTCCTGCCCCTCGGTGAACTGGATCTTGTCGAGGAAGCCCTGCACGCGGGCGATCAGCGCCACGCTTTCGGGCGCCTTGATGCGGCCGACGAAGGAATAGGACCAGGTCACGCCCTTCTTGGCGGCGGGCTGGATGCCGACGGCGGGCGCAGGCGGGGCGGCCGGAGGTTGCGCGGCTTGCCTGTCGTTGCAGGCGCCGAGCGCCAGCGCCATCACCGCAATCGAGACAAGCAGCCGGAACGTCATCCGTATGCCCCGCAAATGACCGATCCAGGGACCCAAGCCCCCAGGATCATAACTCCCGTGGGATCGAACCCCGCTGGGATCTGAGCCCATGGTGACAAACTTCCGGGCGCTTGCACAGAGCCCGGCTGATGCCGAAACCGCGAGGGGCTGGGTTCGCCGAGGCTGTCGGCGTCTCCGTGACGGTTCAGAGCGGTTCGACCACGTCCGGATTCATCGCGATGAAGAGTTCAGCCTGACGCGCGAACAACATCCAGGCCGGATCATTCTCCGACCGTCCGGCGTGGCAGTGCATGATCGTGAAGATCGCCACCGTTCCGGCCGGCTGCTCGGGGTCGATGCGCGCGGCGCGACACATCGCCCTGGCAATTCTCTGGACGCGCGGATCATCCCGACGACCTGCCGCGCTCACCCCCGCGGCCACGGGTTTGGCTTCGTCGATCAGAGGCATGGCGGACCTCCCGTCCTGTCATAAGCTGATGCGAGACAGTCAAACGATCGGCCCGGCTATCGGTTCCCGCGGCAAAGACTCGCGCCTTTGTCGGTTGGCCATACGCGGGAGATGAAGCGGTGCTCGCCCGGCCTCAGTCACTGACCGCGCGCGAAATCAGTACCTGTTCTGGCGCGTCACATCGCCGATCGCGGTCAATCCGGCCAGCGCCTGCGGCGACCCGTTGCTCCTGTAGAGCGCCGTGAAGACCCTGCTGGCATCGGTGTAGCGGCCGAGATGGAAGTAGGACCAGCCGCGCATCATCATCAGGTCGGTGGTTTCGGGAGCAAGACGGGCACGTTCCGACAGGGTTACCAGGGCGCCGTTGAAGTCCTTGTGGTCATATTGCGCATAGAACCGCTCGGAGAGCAGCAGCGCCGAGAGTTCGCGGCGCTGCGCGGGAGCCGGATTGGTCTGCGCCGCCGCGACATTGGCCTCCGCCGTCAGGCCTTGCTGGAGCTTCGCATAGGTCTTGCCCATGGCCGCGTCGGCCGCGACCTGGCCCGAGCTGCTGCGCATCGCGGCCTCGAAAGCCTCGGCCGCAGCCGCAGGGCGCTTCAGGTTGAGCAGGCACCAGCCGCGCTGCAATGCTGCCGCGCCCGACTGGCCATTGCCGCAACTGCCGGAAGCGGGCGCTGCCGCCTGGCGGCGCCGGACAGGCTCAGCGTCGCTATCGGCCTGGACGGTCTGGACGGTCTGCCGGGCTGCCCGGGAGCGCACCGGGCGGCTCAGTGCGGGTTCGATCGGGTCTCGCTCGCGTATGACCGGCACGGCCGGAGCGGCGACATCATCCCGGCGCTGCTGCTGGTCACGCGCATCCTGGCCATGCGCATCTTGGCCGCGCGAGGCGCGGTTGCGGCGCGGATCGAGCAGCGCGGCGATCCGTTCGGAGCGGCCGCCMCAGTCGTTGACGATCGCGCGCAGGCCGGCCTGGTCCCGCAGGCGCTGCCGTGCCAGGGCAAGCCCATAGGCGGCCGGCTCATAGCCACGGTCCCAGGAGAGGGCGGTTTCGAACCATGTCTCGGCCGGGGAGGTCTGGCCGGCATTATAGGCATACCAACCGAGACCGGCCGCGCCTGGCGCGTAGCGGTCGGTCGCAACGGTCTTCGCGATCCGCTCGACGACGGCGCGATCCAGCTTCGGAGCCGGTTCCTGCGTGATCAGCGACGTCACCGCGTCGAGATAGGCCTTGCGGTTGGCGGCGCCTGCGTCCAGCCATTGCGAACCCAGCGCCTCGGCCTCGCGATATTTGCGATTGGCGGCCAGCGCGAGCACCGCGCCTTCCGCCGCCTTGGCTCCGCCCTTGCGCTGCAAGGCGGACTGGAACAGCGCCTCCGCCTTGACCGGATCATTGTGGCGCAGCGTGTAGAAGCCGAGCAGGATGGCATCGTCCGGCGTCGTCGCGGCGTTCGCAAGCGCCTCGACCCGCCGGATGTCGTCGGCGGATACGGTGAGCTTGGTATCCTCGGCAGCCCGCCCGATGCGCCGCCGCGCGATCTCGTCACGGATGCTGGAGAATTCGGTCTGCCTCTCCTGCGCCAGAAGCGCGTCCGTCAGCGTATCGGGCAGCGTCGCCAGCGCCTTCTGCATCGTCCCGATCCGTTCTGCCGGGGTGTTGCAGTTGCCCAGCACATAGGAATAGGCGTCCCGCGCCCGCTCGGGCTTGCCGGTCTGCACGAAGGCCTCGGCCACCCGCCACAGCGCATCGACATTCGCGCAGGTCAGCAAGGCCGGCGTCTCGGTGCCGATCCGGATCACCTGCTCCCATTGCCGCGCATTGGAGGCATTGACCAGCCGCTGCGCCGCCTCGGCGGCGTCGAGCCGGGCGACGAGATCGACAGGCGCACGCCAGTTCGGCTCTCTGGTGCCGCGTTGCGCAATCGCGGCCCGGACCTCGGCGATCTTGCCTTCCGAGAAGAGCTTCCAAAGCCGCTCGAGCTCGGGATCGCCGGTTTGAGCCGGAGACGTCAGGTCGGCGGGCGGCTTCCATTCCGGATAGAGGGCGCGCAGCCGGGCAAGCTCGGCCTCCAGGCGCCGCGTGTCGCCCTGAGATGCGAAATAGCGCAAGGCACTCTCGTCGACGACGGGGGGCCGCTGCGCCGGTTGGCCGGGCGGGGTCGCCGGCGGCTGCGCCTGAGCGAGTTCCGGCGCGGGTTGCTGGCTGTCAGGGGAAGAGCTTCCGGCCGCGGCCGCCTGACGGATCGCCGCAGGCGGCGTCAACGACAGATCGACCTCCCGGCCATGGCGGCCGAAGGCATAGAACGCGGCACTCGCGAGGACGATCGCCAGGACGGCGTATTTCACATGCATTGCGGATACCTCTCGCGGAGCATCGAGAGGGACAGAAGATGCAGGGTCGAGGGATAATAGGCCGTCGGCTGGAAGGTCTTCAATTCCGCCGGGATTGGCGTCTTGTCGAGCGCGCAGGCCATCGCGGCCGCGAGAATGCGATAGCCGGCGTCGGGCAGCGGCTCGACGGGATTGCCGGTCTTGACGTCGATCACGGCAGTCCCGCCGGCCCATGCCTTGCGGAACGGCTCCATGCGCGCCTTGTCGGCCAGCCCCGCCCGCATCAGATAGAGCGGGATGCGGATGGCGTTGTAGCCGAACTGGGGCGGGAAGCCGTCGGCAGGCCTGGGCGTGTCCTTGATCGAGACCCAGTCCGGCGCCAGCATCTTCGCCTTGGCAAGCGTGTCGAGCAGTTTCAGGCCGCTCGCCTGCACCTGCATCCAGCTCTGATCGCCGGTGAGCTGCGCGAGCGCCGGCAGCGCCTCGAACACCCAGTAGGATGGATTGACCACGGGCCCGTCGGGCCGGTMCTTCTCGGAAAAGCCGACCGCGCCGGGCATCAGCCAGGTCTCGCCACCGCGCTTCAACAGCGCGACCTTGGCCAATGACCGGGCGATCTGGCGCGCCGCCGCCGTGTAGGCCGGCATGGCCCAGCGCGCGCCGGCGCAGGCAAGGGCCTCGGCGATCAGCAGATCGCCGTCGCTGGCATTGTTGATGTCGGTGACATGGGGGCTCGCCTTGGGGTCCCAGCGCCAGGCCGCGAGCCCGTCGTCGCGGATCAGGAGCTCTGTGCGCGTGAACGCGAATATGCTGGCGAAGCTGCTGCGGTCGCCCGCGAGACAGGCGAGCAGCAGGCCATAGCCCTGGCTCTCGCTATGGCTGATCCCGCTATTGGCATCGTCGATCACGCGCCCTTCGGGCGTGACGAATTTTTGCCGGTAGAGCTCCCATGCGCCGTCGGGGAGGGAGGCAGACAGGGCCGATGTGAGAAGCATCATGGTGGCTGAGAATGTAGCCAGGAGCTTTCTCATGAGCGCCGCCCCAACCGTCCGAGCATCAACGCGGTGCCGATGCCGAGGCTGATGCAGGCGGCCAGGAGCGTCAGCGCGTAGGTGCCGATATTGCTCGACATCCAGTTGGCGAGGACGAGGCGCATATTTGTCAAGCTGAAGGGCCGCGTCATGAAGAAGGAGGTGCGGTCGGCGGAGAGGACATGTGTTTCCTGCCCACCCCGGAAAGCCGTGATCCTGCCGGCCATGGCAGCCCAATTGCCCGGCGTCACGATCCGGGCAACGCTGCTCTCGAGCGCCTCTTCGCGCCGGGCGACGAAGGCGGTCCAGACCTGCCGGGTATCCGGATCGGCGGCCTGGGCTGCGATCAGGTCGGTTCCCTCGGCAGGCTCGTAGAGCGAAGACGAGCGCGACGGTGTGCGCAATTGGGCAAATGACAGGTCGAAGGTGCGCTGCAGCCAGCCGTCGAAGGCAACGAGATAGCGGGCCAGCGGGCCACCGAGCGAGTTCCGCCACCGGTCGCGGATCTCGTTCGTGGATTGCGGCACGCCGCCTGAATCTTCCGGTGTCGTCTGGCGGCCCTGGAAACGGTTGAGCACGGCGTCGAACACGGCCGTGCCATCCGCATCGGGCGAGACCACGACGGCGTCGGCGCGCTGTGGCCATGTGGTGCGGACGGTGTCGGCGATGCCGACGCGCGGCAGCAGGCCGCTTGGCAACTGGCCGACGGCGCCGACGATCAGCGCCGGGCGATCTCCCACGGTGGCGGCGTTCGCCAGCGGATCGACCGCGATGGGCCGGCTGGCGCGCTGGGCCAGGCGCGCCAGCAGAGTCGCCGCCGCGCCGTAATTGGCGGCATCGAGCCGGCCCATGACCAGGGCCACGCGCGGCGCCACCGAGTAGGGAAATCCCGTGCCGGAAACGGCGGCGAGGTTTGGCTTGACGCCGATCTTCGCGAAATCCGGAACGGCCAGCGAGGTGGCATCGAACAGCGCGAAACGGCTCTTGCCAGGCAGCGTCGCGCCGGGCCCGCAGCTCAGATCGGTTCTCGCGATCGTGACGGCCTCGAGCCAGAGCTCATTGATCCCCGGCCGGAAATGCCGCATCGGCACGGTGATGGGGAATTGCTGGAACAGGCCGCCGGTCGTCGTGTTGAGCGGCACGGTCGCGGCGACATTGCCGTTGACGAAGATCTCGATATGGCTGACGCCGGGCAGGACCTCCGCGGAATAGGCGCCGTCGAGAAGAAGCGTGGCCTCACCGTAGGCGTTCGCAAAAAAGTCGCCGGGCATTGCGACGACGGCGCGCACTCGCATGCGCCGGCCGGTCGATTCCTGGGTGGGAACGCCGAGATCGGCGAAGCGCAGCACCTGCCGGCCCGTAACGTAAGGTGGATTCGGCGTGTGCCAGCTCGCCGTATCCATACTTGTGCGGTTGATATTGGTCGGCCTCGAAACCGGCTCGGTCAGGATCTTGGCGACGACCGCCTCGATATCCGGCCAGCCCTGGCCCGTGACGAGAAGTGTGGCCGGACCCAGCTTCGGACTGGCGACGAAGCCGAGGAAGCTGCGGGTGGCCGCTTCCTCCGGGATTGTGCCGAGTAGCTCGCCCAGTTCGTTCGCTGTCCCGATCACAACCGTCAGCGAGCCCGGCCGCAGCCGCTCCGGCGGCCGTTCGGAAACCCGCACCACGACCTGCCCGAAGCGCCCGCGCAGGGCCACGGCCTGGGCTACGGCGAGAATGGTGTTGCCCGCGATCGCCCGCGACGCGCTGGGCGCCACGATGTTGATCGTCGTCTGGCCGCTTTCGTCCCCGCCGATCGACGGCAGATCGTCGATGCCTCGCAAACGCAGCTGCGCGGCATCGGGGCTGCGAAAGCTCAGTCGCGTGCCGGCACCGTCGATGCGCGTCCAGAGTTCATAGGTGGATGCCAGGGTGCAATCCGTGCGGTGGCGCTGCACGACCTCGAAACCGATCGTATTCTCGCCTGCGCGCAAAAGCGCCTTGCGGATCGCGACCGAGAGCCGCGCCAGCCGGTCCGACGATGCAATCGGCTGCTCGATGACGCGCTCGCCATTGATCCGCACGGTCAACCGCGAGGCTTCCGGCATCACGACGAGGGCATTCTGGAATGCCACGTCCAGGTTCAGATCGGCAGCGGCTTCGTCCTGCGTCAGGAAGAAAGCCCAGTTGCGGCTGTCGCTCTCGCCTTCCAGGGTGACGCGGGCGGCAGGAAGCAACGGCTTGAACGCAAAGGGGACGGGCGCAGTCGCTGCCGTCGCGGACTTCGGCGGCTGGCTCGGGGCAGGGGGCTCAGCAGCAGGTGCAGCCGGTGCCACGGGGGGCTTTGCGGCCGGCGGCTGCTCCGGAGGCGCGATCATGAACGGGGCCGGCTCGGCCGGGGCTGGCTGCACGCGCCCGTCCTGGGCCATGCTGGCGCCGCAGAACAGCGGCAGGGCCATGGCGGCCATCAGGGAGAATGGCTGCAGCCTCATTCCGCTGGCCTCGCCGGTGTCGCCGAAGAGCGTGTCAGGCGGTAAAGGCCGAAGAAATAAGACAAGCCGCGGCTCGTCTGGAAGATCGCGATCCGCAGGAAGCGGATCGTGCCGTAGACGACCCCCATGTTCTGGCGCCGCGCCTTCTGGAACAGGGTCCAACGCTCGGCGTCGGAAAAGGCGAGATCGGCGATCATGCGGCTGTGCAGGGCTTCGCTCGGGGCGTAGCGGCAGCCCATCAGCAAACCCTTGTCGTCAGGCGCCAGGCGCATCACACGCACCGGCAGCGTGCCGGCCGGCATGTTGATCGTGGTCTCGAAAGAAATGAGCGCCTCGCTGCCGACAGGCAGCTTGTCGAAAACATGGGACAGGACGCGGATGCCGACGCCGTCGACGGAGGCGTTCTCGGTGACGATCGGCGCGGTCTGCCCGTCGATGGTGATCTCGCCGCGGCGCCGCACTGCGAAGCGCCGGGCCGCGCGCCCCTCCGGCCGCTCGGAGACGACGCCGAGCGCGCAGCCCGCCATCAGCAGGTTGAGCAGGTTCCAGAGGCCGACGACCACGGTCGTGTCGGCATTGTAAGGCTCGGTGATGATCCGCCAGTAGGTCGCGACGACACCGAGCGCCAGGACGCCAAAAATGATGAAGAACGGCAGCCCCAGCTCGGAGACGCGACGGGTTTCCAGAGATTCGTTCTTGGCCGTGACCTTGAAGGTCGGCTTGCCCGGATTGATGAGGACCGAGACGACCGCAGGCAGCAGGTAGACCGACTGGATGAACTCGTAGAGTTCCGAGATCCATGGCCAGCGATAGCGGCCATAGAGATAGTTCTGCATCATCAGGTTCACGACCATATAGCTCAGGATATAGGCGAAGAACTCCGCCCCCGATGCCGTGAAGATCTGCAATCCGAAGAACAGGTAAAACAGAGGCGAGATCAGGAAGATCCAGCGCGCGAAGGGAAACAGCCAGAACAGCGCCGAGGAGCAGTAGCAGAGCCGCTGCGGCAGCGAGAGACCGGTTTTGAACAGCGGGCGATGATAGATCAGGATCTGCATCATGCCCTGCGCCCAGCGCGAGCGCTGCCCGATGAAGCTCGCAAAGGTCGCCGGCTGCAGCCCGGCGATCAGCGGCTTGTCGACATAGACGCTGTGCCAGCCGGTGGCGTGCAGGGTGATCGCCGTCTCGGCGTCTTCCGTGATGCTACGTCCAGCGAAGCCATTGGTGGTCTTGAGTGCCTGGCGGCGCAGCACCGCAGCCGAACCGCAGAAGAACGAGGCGTCCCATTTGTCGAGACCGCGCTGGATGATGCCGTAGAACATCTCGTTCTCGGACGGCATGTATTTGAAGGTCTGGAGATTGCGCTCCAGCGGGTCGGGATTGATGAAGAAATGCGGCGTCTGCACCAGGAACAGCTTCGGGTCCTGGCCGAAAAAGCCCACGGTCTCCGCGAGGAAGGACCGTGCGGGCGCATGATCGGCATCGAAGACGACGATCAACTCGCCTTCGGAGTGAGCGATACCGTTGTTGAGGTTACCCGCCTTGGCGCTGATATTGCGCTCGCGCGTCAGATAGGTGACGCCGAGGCCCTCGCATAGCTTTTGCAGCGTCCCCCGGCGCTCCTTGGCGGCGTTGGCGGCCACGAAATTATCCGCGTTGCACTTCTCGTCGGTTCCGCCATCGTCGAGGAGAAAGACCTTCAGGCGATCGGCCGGGTAATCCATCGCGAGCGCAGCCGCGAGCGTCGTCGCCAGCAGGTCCGCCTCTTCGTTATAGGTCGGCACGAAGACGTCGACGGTGGGCGCATTCTCCAGGTCGACCGGCGGTGTCTTGCGCGGCGGCAAGGGCAGCGCGACCACGAACAGGCTGAGAAACAGCATGCCGATATTATAGAACTCGGCGAGATAGAGGATCATCGCCGGGATGAAGTCCTCGATCTGGTTCGCCGGCGGCAAGGTGCTCGTCGTGCGCCAATAGATGTAGCGCAGCACGATCGCCGTTCCCAATCCCAGCGCGATCAGCCGCCAGACGCCGTCAGGCCGCAGGAACTTCAGCGCGATCATCGCCGTGACCACGATCGCCCCCGCGATCAGATGCGCCTGCAGGCTGATCGGCAAGGTGATCAGCACCACGACCAAGGCGGCGATCACAGCCCAGACGATGACGTAGATCGTTGTTCGCATCGGTCTTCAGGTGATCCTGGTTGCGGTCAAGGCGACAAGGGCGGCGGAACGGTCGGGTATCCTTCCAGGGGTCGGTCCGGCAAAGGCCTGTCCGGGACAGGGTCTCTMATCTCGGTACGGGCCGGCTGCGGACGTTTCGGGCGGGCAACCCGAGGTGGCCGCTCGACCGCATCAGGCAGGAATGTCTGGGTCATGGATGCCTGGGGCAGGGGATAGATCGGCGCGCCGGCCTCGCCGAGATCGGGGGACGGCGATGGCGCATCCCCGATCGGGTTCCAGCCTGCGCGCCTGAGCGAGGCGTTGACGGAAAACCCATAGGCGAGGCGCAGCAAGGCGGCTTCCGACGCTCCCGGCGCACAGATCCGCAGGCGCACGGAGATCACGCCCGATCTGGGGCGGAAAAGGCTGTCATCGCTTGCGACGCGCTGCCAGGCGTAAAGACAGCCATCGCCCCCGGGGCCGCGGCCAAAGGCATAGCCGAACGGGCCGTAGCGGTTCTGCACATAGGCGGCCGACGGCACCATGGCGACGCCCGGAAGCCGCTCCTCCATCTCGCGCGCGATCGCGAAATCCTCGATGCTCGGAAGCGAGAGGAGCCTGCCTTCCACACCATTCGTATCGGGAACATCCGCCGCCGTCAGGAAGGCGGCATAGATCGCATTCTCGCCCGGCGTCCGGCCTCGCGTGGCGAGCGTAACGGTCTGGGACACGGCATTTTCGTAGCTGCGCTGCGTGACGTTCACGACCGCTGGCCCGCCCGGCGGCAGCACGATGAGGGCGCGGCTCGGGTCGACGGCGATGGAGCGTGTTGCAAACGACAGTTCGGCATCCGTCAGCCTCTGCTCACCGCAGCCTGCCGCCATCGCACCCAGCAAGGCCGCGGCGGCAAGGGTTGCGAACCGCCCCCTGGTCTGGCCGCGAGCCGGGCCGAGCGCCGGACGCAGGCTGGACACGCTCATCGGCACGCAGGCCGGTGTCTTGGAGCGATCGACATGTCGGAACCATTGATTAACAAAGATTAACACGTTCTTACCGCAGGCTGATGCGGCCAGTCTTTGGCCCTCGATCGAATCATACCTGCCAGTACAGACAATTCCGGCACCGGCACCAACCCCTGTCGAGCGAGCGCAGTGGGAGAATTTGGAATACTGGCGATCTCATCCCCCATAATCTTTGCGATGGTCGCCGGGGACTGCCTCGACACTCGGCAGGCCTTCTCTGTTCCGGATTGAAAGCCGGCGAAGCGGATGATCTGGAATATCCTTGTCGCCGGCGTCGCAGAAGGGAGGGGGCTTGCCGCCATGACTAGCGCAGCTGCGGACGGGATGCGGCGAGATCGTTGCGGATCGCGGTCGCGGCCACGCCGGCCTGACCCATGGCATGACTGATCTGGTCGAGACCGATCACGACATCGCCGGCCGCGTATAATCCCGCGATGCTGGTGCGCTGGTGGCGATCGACCTGGATGCAGCCATCATCCGTCACGGCCGCGCCCAATGCGGTCGCGAGGTCGGAATGAACGACCGAGCCAAGGGCGGGATAGACGGTGTCGAAACGCAGCCGCCCCGCGGCCGAAGACAGGCTCAGGCCATCCTCCTCCAGCCGGAAGTCCTGCGCGGGTCCGCCGATGATGCGAACCCCGAGACCCGCGAGACGCTCATTCAGGGGGGCGGCAAGRCCCTCGGTTCCATCGAGGACAAGGCTGACCCGCGCCGTATACGACCGCAGGAATTCGCATTCATTCGCAGCGCCGGCATCGGAGCCGATGACCGCGACGTTCTGCCCGGTGACCTCGTAGCCGTCGCAAACCGGACAGTAGCGCAGGCGGCCCAGCATGAGCGCCTCGGCATGGAGCGCGTCGGCAATCGGGGGGCGACGGTTCGTGACGCCGGTGGCGAGCAAAACCGAGCGCGCCTTGATGTCGACGTCCCGCCCGTGCGCCCCGAAGCCGGAACCGTCGTGGGTCAGCGCCTCGACGCGGCGATCGACAATCCAGGTGCCGTACCGGATTGCCTGCGACCGCATCCGCGAGAGCAGCTCGCGACCGGAAATGCCTTCGGGAAAGCCGGCATGATTATGGGTGCAGGGGATCTGCAGCGCGCGGCCATGGCCCGCGTCCATGACGGTGACGCTGAGGTGAAAGCGCGCAAGATAGATCGCCGCCGTCAGGCCCGCGGGGCCGCCGCCGATCACGAGGCAATCGAGCTGGTTTGTCATGCGTCCCTCAGGCTGCATCGCTGCGCCGGACCTGGACGGTCTGCGAGATCACGGTACAGGCGCTATCAGTGGTCAGGAAGGCGGTATCCGTCGAATCCCTGCCATGGGCGATGCGGATGATGCCCTCGATAGGGGCGAGGCGCGTCGGGTCGACTAGCCACCAGGCGTTCTCGAGATAGACTTCCATCACGGCGTGAAAATCGGGCGGTTGGACATCGAGCGAATAGGCGCTGACTGCGCGAGCCGGTATCGACAGGGCACGGCAGAAGGTGATGCCGAGATGGGTGAAGTCGCGACAAACCCCCGCCCTGACGGTGAAAGTATGCGCCGCCGTCGATTCAGGCGTGCTGACGCCCGCGACGTAGTCGACATGGGACGCGATCCAGTCGAGAACCGCCATCACCCGGCTGACGCCGTCGCCCGCGCCTGCGAACTCGCGCTGGGCAAAGCGCTGAAAGCGGTGGCTCGGGCAAAACCGGCTAGGCAGAAGATAGGACAGCGCCTCGGCCGGCAGTTCGTTCCACGCATGCTGGCGCCCCGACGCAGGCAGCAACTGGCGCACGCCGTTATCGACCGTGGCAGTATAGCTGATCGTCGTCTCGCCCGAGAAGCAGGCCCGGAACCGGCGATCTCCCGCGGGTGTCTCGTCTGCGATGGGCCGCACATCGCCGCTGACAGTCAATTCTTCCGCAAGGATCGACTGATCGCTGGAATGTGACGCCTGGATCAGCCCGATCACCTGCGTCGGCGTAGAAAAGCCATAGACGAGTTGGGCCGATGCGATCAGCTTCATCTTGAACTCCGGACTGTCCCAGCGATCCAAACGGAGTTGGCAGTGGTTTCGTTCCGAACCGCCGGCGCGGATTCGCCCGGGCTGACGAACCAAAGGGAACCTCTGTGCCGTTCGCCGGTTCAGAACCTGCGCTTGCGCGTCGTTTGCGGCGGCTCTTGCGCCTTCAGATGTGGCCAAGCTTCGGATGTGACCAGACGCTTGAGGGAGGACATTATGGGCATTCTCGGGACCATCCTCGTCGGCTTTCTCGCCGGCGTGGTCGCCAAATTTCTAACCCCTGGATCGAACGAGCCTTCGGGCTTCATTCTCACCACCATCCTCGGGATCGTGGGTGCCTTCGTTGCCACATACATCGGGCAGGCCATGCATTGGTACGCCCCCGGCGAAGGTGCTGGCTTGATCGGGGCCATCATCGGCGCCGTCATCGTCCTGGGGGTGTGGGCGTTTTTCGCGAACCGCCGACACACGGTCTAACCCCGGCAGCAGGAGCAAATTTCATGAGCGACAACCAGGGCTTTCCGTCGATGACGGCACTGCTGGGCCTGCTGGCCCTCGCAGGCTACCAGAACAAGGACAAGATCGCAGAGTGGCTCGGCCAGGTCACTCAACCCGGTCAGCCGACCCCAACCGGTGCACCGGCCGGCGATATCCCGAAAGGCGCGGATTCCGTGCTCGGCAATCTCGGCGGCACATTGGGCGCAGGCGGGATCGGCGGCTTCCTGAACGGAGGTCTGGGCGAGCTGATCGATCGCTTCAAACAGGCCGGCCAGGGCGAGAAGGCCGATTCCTGGGTGCGCCAGGGTGCCAATCAGGATGTTGCGCCGCCGGATCTGGAACAGGTGATCGGACCCGATGTCCTGGCCAAGCTCGAACGCCAGACGGGCCTGTCCCGTGACGAGCTGCTGTCCCGGCTGTCCCGGCAACTGCCTGACGCCGTGGATCGCTATACGCCCGACGGCAGGCTCCCCGCCGCCGGGGCCTGATCCCGCCCCTGCATGACCGGCAGAGCCGGTGGCCGTCGACACGTCCAGCGACCGGCTCCCGTCATCGGGAGCCGGTTCGTCGTCGGGGCAGGGTTTCTCGAGGCTGCCAGGTACTGCCAGATCGGGTACTGCCAGATCGGGTACTGCCAGGTCTCGTCACGGCCTGGAACCACACTGTCTCGCCTGAGTTGATGCGCAATCGGGAGGAACAGATGGAAACCCAGGAACTACATCGCGGCCGGCTGATCGATCATATCCAGCTGGTTGTCGCGGACCTCGGCGCCTGCCGCCGCTTCTACGAGGGCATCTTCCGCGAACTTCACATTCCGATCGGCGGGACGGCCGAGGATTATTTCTGGGTGGACGAACTCTTCGTCTCGAGCGCGCAGAGCAAGGCGGCGCAGGGCGAGCTCACGGGCCGGCACCATATCGCCTTCCAGGCCAGGAACCGCGCCATGGTCGACGCCTTCTACAAGGCTGGCCTCGACAGCGGCGGCAGGGATAACGGCGCGCCGGGCGAGCGCCCCTATCACCCCGGCTATTACGCCGCCTTCCTGCTCGATCCCGCCGGCAACAATATCGAGGCCGTCTTCCATGGCGAGGCCGAACGCAGCGCTCCATCGGTCAAGATCACGTTCTGAGTGATCGGCAGGTGGTGCCACGCGCGGAATGGGCGGCAAGATGGGCGCGTCGGGGCCTTTCCGAGCCACGGCCGACGCATCATGCCGCACCTTGCTCCAGGCGATTCTTCAGTCTGCGGTTCTCGTCTTCGAGGACCGCCAATCTGGCTTTGACCGGCTCCAGCCATTCCGCGAGCTCGGCCTCGCTGAAGCGCGGGGTGATGTGCTGCGGACAGTTCCAGTCGAAGGCCTCGATCGTGATCGTGACAGCCCGTTCGACACGGGCGTCGTAGCCGGGAACCGCCAGCCTGGCCGCCAGTGCGGTGTCGAGGGTCACGTCGACGACATGCATATGCCCAAAGATCTTCAGGCGCCGCTGCTGGGCATAATCCATAAGGAAGAGCGAGACCCTGTCGTTCCCGGCGACATTGCCCGTGGTGATGTATTGCCTGTTTCCGCGATAATCAGCGAAGCCAAGGGTCTTGCTACCGAGAACCTTCAGAAAGCCGATCGGTCCGCCGCGGAACTGGACATAGGGCCAGCCCGTTTCCGAAACAGAGGCGAGATAGAACTCGCCGCGCCGGGCGATGAACGCCTCCTCATCCGGGCCAAGCAGGTGGTTTTGGGGTGCTGCTCCAGGATCGAGCGTTCCGTCGATCCTGGCATATTGACCCGCGCTGCCGTAGTGCTGGCGCGCATTCTTGACGGCCGGGGTCGAAGCGATCTCGAGATATTTGTGAAGCATGCGAGCCTCCGATATCCGAACCGGCGCAGCCGCCGGCCCGGAGGAATTGCGTCGAGCGCAGCAAGGCCATTCACCCCTGCTGGGCCCATTCTGCGGCAAGCCAGCGCAGCCGGCCGCCATCGGACACGATGTGGCCAAGCCCCGGGAATGGCATGTGTGTTGCGGCGATCAATGCCTTCTCCTCGGCCGCGCGCGGGAAGAAGCGGGCGCGCATCGCGCGGGCCGCCGCCGGATCCTGCTCGAAGACGAAGCCGATATCGGTGGCGGCGGGATGGAGGGAGGGATGGAAGAGCATGTCCGAGACCATGAGCAGGCTCTTGCCGCCATCCTCGACGCGCACCCCGATATGTCCGGGCGTGTGGCCCGTCAGGTCGACGATCGAGACGCCGCGCGTGATGCTGCGCTCGCCATCGATCGCTTGCAGCTTCGGATAGAGGCGGATGAACTCCGCCGATGCATCGAAGCTGCTCTTCAGGAAGCCAGGCGCCGTCGAGCGCTTGGCCGGATCGGTCCAGTGGGCGATCTCGCGTCTGTCGACATGAATCTCGGCGTTCGGGAAATTCCGGCGCCCGCCCGCGACCAGGCCGCCGATATGGTCACGATGCATATGGGTCACGATGACCGCGTCGATGCTCTCGGGTCCGACCCCGACGGCCTCCAGGGCGGAGGGCAGCTTTCCGCTCTCCCCAAGCAAGCCGGCCGGCCCTGTATCGATCAGGATTCGCCGCTCGCCGTCCTCGATCAGGTGCTGGGTGAACATCAGGCGGATGCCGCTGGGGCGGGCTGCGAACTGCGCCGCCGCCGCCGCTTCGATCTCCTGGGGCAGCCGGCCCACGAAATAGGAGAATGGCATGTCGGCAAAGCCGTCGGTCAGCGCGGTCACCGTGAACCGACCGATCGAGATCCGCGCCAGAGGCGGGCCGGCCCTGGAGGCGATCGGCTGCGCCTGCGCCAGCGCGCCGCCGACGGACAGACCGGACGCTGCGGCCAGGGCGGGGAGGGCAAGGGCGGGGACGGAGAGGGAGAAGGCCCGGCGGGATAAGGCGGTCATTGAAGTCTCCTAAGCTGCGAGGGCAGCCGTCAGGCGCRCCCCTCGCGGGATTGAAGAGGATGCTAGAGCCTTCATTGAACTGAGCTATTCAGAGAAATCGGGACGTTTCCTCCCGAAATTCGGGAGGATGGAATGGATCGCTTCGACGCGATGTCGGTACTTCTCGCCGTCGTCGAGGAGGGCAGCCTCTCGGCTGGAGCGCGCCGTCTGCGCTCGCCGCTCACCACGGTCAGCCGGAAGGTGGCCGATCTCGAACAGCACCTTGGAACCCGTCTTCTCGTCCGCACCAGCCGGCGGGTCGCGCTGACGGATGCGGGCCGCGACTATGTCGCCGCGTCCAGGCGAATCCTGGAACAGGTCGAGGAGGCGGAACGGGCGGCAGCAGGCGAATACAGCGAACCGCGCGGCGAACTCTCCGTCACGGCGCCCGTCGTCCTCGGGCGGCGCCACGTGCTCCCCGTCGCGGCCGAATTCCTGGCTGAATATGCAAGGATCGACCTGCGTCTGTTCCTGATCGACCGCCATGTCAATCTGCTGGAGGAGCATCTGGATATCGGCGTGCGGCTGGGTCATCTCGCGGACAGCAGCCTGATGGGGACGCGCGTCGGCGAGGTCAGGCGCGTGATATGTGCCAGCCCGGGCTATCTGGCTCGCCACGGTCGTCCCGCCGTCCCCGAGGACCTGCGCGCGCATGACGGCATCACGTTCAAAGGCTTCTCGACCTMCCCGGAATGGCGCTACCGTGGTGACACAGAAGCGCTCTCGGTGGAGCCGCGCACGCGGCTCGCCGTCAACTCGACGGAAGCGGCGGTCGAGGCCGCCGTGGCCGGTCTCGGTGTGGCCCGGGTGCTGTCCTATCAAATCGTCGACGAGTTGCGCTCAGGCGCGCTCGTGCCGTTGCTCGAAGCCTTCGCGCCGGAGCCGATCCCGGTCCAGCTCGTCTATGCTGCCCAGGGGCAGTTGCCCGTCAAGGCCCGCGCGTTCCTGGATTGGGCCGCCCCGCGTCTTCGCGCCCGGCTCGCTGATCTTCCGGTCTGTGCGGAGTGAGAGGGCTCGGAGCTGGCCCCCTCCGATTGAACAATGTCGCATCGGTMGACGTTGCCTCCAGCGCCGAGCTGGTATCCAGCGGTCGGGAACCGTTCGGGCGGGTGAGCGACAGGCTCTGGTGCGGCGCCAGGGCCCGGTGCAGGTTTGAAGGTCGAGTGAACGCGGCAGGCGTCTGCTCGAGGACAAGGGCGGATCGACGATGCCATCCCCGCTAGAGAGCATCACCGTCGAACCGGCCGGCGAGGACAGGGCTGGGGCGACCGCGTCTTTTCCCTATGACACGGCGCTGGTCGAGCGCTTCCGCGCGGCCTTTCCCCGGGCGCGCTGGCGCGATGATCGCCGTGCCTGGTTCGTGCCAGGGAGCACGGCCGAAAGGCGGCTCGATCGCTGGCTGCAGCGGGAACTTTCCGGCGTGCTCGCGCATGCCGATGCGCGCGGCAGGGACGCCTTCGCATTCGATCCGATCGTGAGCGACTATCTCGTCCCGGCAGAGGATCTGATGGTCCGTACGCCCTATTCCAGGACCGTCGTCGCGGAATTGCGCGCCGTGCTCTGGGCCTGGTGGGACGGCGAGGAAAGGCTCTGGCGCATTCCCTATCGCTCGCTGGAGGAACTGCGGCGCCGTTGGCCGGCGATCGAGGAGGCCGCCCGCCGCGCCKAGCCGGTCGAGCGGAAGCGGCGGCGAGACGAGTTGAAGGGCTCGGCAGAGCACCACGCGTTGCGCGCGAAATCCAGGGAGCGGCAGCGCCATCGCTATCCGGTCCTTGCCGATCAGCTCCCGCCCGGCGACCGCCCATTGATGTCTCATGCCGGCGCGCTCGTCTTCACCGAGGTCACGGGGGAGCTGGTCGACGAGGAAAGCCTGCACCAGCATTACCTCTGGAGTGCCGGCGCGACCGGCGATTTCGTCTGGGCAAGCTGGCGCAGGCCCGGCCATGACGAGCTGGTGCGGACATGGCCGGCGCGGCAGCCAGCGAGTGGGGCGGAGCTTGCCCGGGGCTGGTGGCAGCCGACCATCGAGGAGTTACGGGACGCCCGACGAAAGGCGAGATCGCTTGAGCGCGCACAGGCGACACGCAGGCAGCGGCAGATGCAGGGAAGGCAGGAAGAGAAGCCTGTATAGGCAATGCGTTATGGCATTCCGCTTGCCTGGGTCGTCAGGGCCAGGCCAAGCGGACATCGTTCAGGAGATTGCACGCCCTCGTTCATTGGACCTGCGGAACATAAGGAGGCAGGCCGGGGTTAGGCTCCTACCCAATCACCGTCGAGCCGAACACTCATGAATTCAGGCGAAAGCCATTTCCACACCCGCCGCTCCGCTCTCGCGACGCTGATCGCAACCGCCTTGCTTGCGAGAGGGCAGCCTTCGCTTGCCGCACCAGCGCCCCAACCAGGGGCTGCCCGTTTTGGTTTCGACGACGTCGTCGCGCAGGCGCGCATTCTGGGCGAGCGGCCCTTCGATTCCGGTGGCCTGACAATCCCGTCGGAGTTGTCGAAGCTGACCTATGACAGCTATCGCGAGATCCGTTTCCGGCGGGAAAAGGCCTTGTGGCAGGAGAGCGGTTCCGATTTCCGCCTGCTCCCGTTCCATCTCGGCTTTCTGCACGACAAGCCGGTGCAGTTGCATGTGGTGAAGGAGGGCAACGCCATCCCGATCCCGTTCACGACGAGCCTGTTCGAATACGGCAAGGTGCCGGTGCCCAAGCAGCTTTCGCCGTCGCTCGGGTTTGCCGGGTTTGCGGTGACGACCACCCTCAACGATCCCAAAATCCAGGATGAGGTGATTTCGTTTCTGGGGGCGAGCTATTTCAGGCTGATCGGGCGGGGCCACCGTTACGGGCTTTCCGCGCGCTCGCTTGCGATCGACGTCGGCGGCAAGCAGCCTGAGGAGTTTCCCTTTTTCCGTGCGCTTTGGCTGGAAGAGCCGAGGGCAGACAGCCTCGATCTGGTGATCTACGCCCTGCTGGATTCCCCGTCCGTGGCGGGCGCGTTCCGCTATGTCGTTTCGCCTGGCCGTACGACTGCGATGTCGGTCACGGC
The DNA here is from genome assembly GCF_056396005.1 of Allobosea sp. 05T439. Taxonomy (NCBI): domain Bacteria; kingdom Pseudomonadati; phylum Pseudomonadota; class Alphaproteobacteria; order Hyphomicrobiales; family Alloboseaceae; genus Allobosea; species Allobosea sp. 05T439. Next base: position 65,457 of record NZ_JBFTKP010000026.1, read on the forward strand.
TACCCTCGTGCCGCGCGTGGAGATCCCGCGCATCGGCATCGCGCCGCTGACCTCGATGTTCCTTGCGGGTGAAGGCGACCTTGGACACCGAACCGATTTCCGGCCCGAAATTCACGATTCCGATGGGCTGTTGATGCAGAACGGCTCCGGAGAATGGATCTGGCGGCCGATCCGCAATCCCGCGAGCCTGCGGATCTCCAGTTTTGGCGACCGCGATCCGCGAGGCTTCGGCCTGATGCAGCGCGACCGCGAATATGGACATTACCAGGACCTGGAAGCGCATTATCACGCACGTCCGGGATATTGGGTCGAACCCATCGGTGACTGGGGCGAGGGCCGGGTCGACCTGATCGAGATACCGACCAACAACGAGGCATTCGACAATATCGTGGCGTGCTGGACGCCGGCGCGGCCGCTCGACATCGGCAAGGCCAGTGAGTTCACCTATCGGATCACCGCCTTGTCGACGACCAACGAGCTCCATGCCATGGCGCAGGTCCGCAACAGCTTCAGCGGTTGGGACATCCGGGAGCCCGATGCCGACGGAATGGGCAAGCAGCGGTTCATCATCGATTTTGGCGATGGCGATCTGGCGTATTTCGTGAGCGACCCCAAGCGTGTCGAGGTCGTCGCCTCGACGACCGCCGGTTCGATCGCCCATACCATCATCGCCGCCAATCCCGCCGCGAAAGGCTTTCGTGTCATCCTCGACGCGACCTTGCCAGTAGGGCAAACTGCCGACTTGCGCGTCTATCTCAAGTCGCGAAACCGCACCCTCTCCGAGACGTGGACGCAGTCTTGGTCGGTTCCTGCCCCTGCTGTCCGAGATGCGCCAGGCCATGTGGTCACTCGGGATTAGAGCTTCTGCCCGAAATGTGGATTGCGGTTCTTTGGAAAGCCGGCGCAAACATGAGGGGCTGGATCATCGGTCTGGATGCGCTATCCCGCCCGATGATCTGACCGGCATCGCTCCGTCCTGGACAGGGTCATTGGCCTGCAGGCGTGAGATCCGATGAAGCTCCTCCCACAATCCCTGCTCATTCGGCCCCGCCTTCTGATTGCGCTGGTGGCGGTGATGTTGCTGACGATCGTGCTGCCGCGCGACTGGGGCTGGGTGACGCGGCTTCTGGTGGCGTGGGACGCGGGCGCAATCCTCTATCTCGGCCTGCTGACGACGATGATCTTCGGCGAGACCGTCGAGCAGATCAGGGCGCGTGCCGCCGAGCAGGATGAAGGCGCGCTCGCCATCCTGATCATCGCCTGCCTGGCGGCCGCCGCGAGCGTCGCGGCCATCGGCATTCAGCTCGCCGGCCTGAAGACCGTGCCGCCCGACGAAAAGACACTGCACCTGGCACTGGGCGCCGTGACCATCCTCAGCTCATGGGCGCTGGTGCATGCCTTCTTCTCGCTGCACTACGCCCATGATTTCTACAGCGATGACGGTGCCGAGGGCGGCCTGGATTTTCCGGGCAAGGGCGAGCCCGACTATGTCGATTTCCTTTATTTCTCCTACACGATCGGTTGCACGTCGCAGACATCGGATGTCGGCGTCACCACACGCGAGGTCAGGACGATCGTGCTCGCCCATTCCATCCTCTCGTTCTTCTTCAACACCACTATCCTGGCCTTCGGCATCAATGTCGGCGCCTCGCTGCTGTCGGGGTCCTGAGGCCGGTCCGGGCTGGCTCTCCGGAGTGCCCATGGCGCATTCCCCGCAGCATGACGGTCAATCGGACCGCCGCAATGGAAGGGGCGGCCTGATGGTCAAGAACGGTTGGGGGAGGGGCGCCGCGGGAGGCGGTTTTCCAAGTAGACAGGCGGTCGATTACATCTCGGTGTCGTAGCGGCAATCTCAGAATTGCTTCTAATTTTGAAATAATGAACGCATGGCGATATTGCATTTGTTGCTGTTCTCTTGGTCATGAAGCGCGCTAATCTCGCATTGCTCGCTTTCCCCTCCCATCGCGGGCAAGCCGGTCGGCGCGGCCTTGGCCGCTGCGCTGGCCGGCATTTTTTTCTGAATGATGTGCTTTGCGCAAAGACGCGAGCGACGGCTGCCTCAAGCGTTGGTCGCTGGAGCGCGCAGAAGTGAGGGCCGATCCAGAGCGAGATACCCTGGCGACAACTCTCCCGTATCCGCCGCGGCTGCCCTAGTTGAAGGCAGCGTATTCGAGCAGCGCGATCAGGTCGTCATCCCGGATGATGATGGCGCAACCATTGGTGTGATCGATGATGATCTCCACGATTGCGCCACCCAGAAAGGCTGCGTTTGCATAGCGCGCAGCCGCGCGTATGCCGGTGAAGGTTGCCGTGGGACTCTCACCCGTCCAGACAGCAACCGTGCAGTTCACGGACTCGAACTGTTCCGCCATGAGCCAAGGATTGATCGTCACCTCTTGTCCCGCCCCGTTCGGCTGAAGGAGAATTATGAATCCATACTGAGGCCATCGGTGACGCTGAGGGTCTCACAACTCGTCGGATGCGTCATCCGACCAAAGTCGATCCTGATATTTGGGCGCGGGACCTTCCAGACGGCCTGCCTGGCGGCGGTCATGCCACGCTGTACGATAGGCCATGCATTCTCGGGACCAGTGTCAGGCGGCTCGCACCGGGCGCTTGCGATGCCGCCCCTTGGCTTTCATATCCTCGACATATATACGATCCATATATGAAACGTATATGGAGACTCCGATGGGCATCGTGAACATCGATGACGACCTGCACGATCAGCTGCGCCGGGCGAGCAAGGTATCGTTTCGGTCGATCAATGCGCAGGCTGCCTACTGGATCAAGCTCGGCATGCTCTGCGAGACCAATCCGGGGCTCAGCTTCACTGAGATCATCGAGCGCGAGCTGAATGCCGCAGGCGTCAAGGCTCAGCCGCTCGCCGAGACTGACGCATGACAAAGCAGCCTCGCGAGCTGGCATTGCTGGCCGAATCCGGGAGGTTACTGGCCTCCGTGTTCGGGATGCTGGATCGAACCGCGCTCGCCGGCCTGTCGACACTTCAGGTCAATGAACTGGTCGAGCACTTCATCGTCCACGATCTCCAGGCCCGACCTGCGAGCAAGGGCCAGTATGGCTATGATTTTGTGTTGAATGCTTCGGTGAACGATGTCGTTTGCCACGGTGTTCCATCTGAAACGACCGTGCTTCGGGACGGGGACATCGTCAATTTCGACATCACGCTCGAGAAGAACGGCTATATCGCGGATTCCAGCAAAACCTATCTCGTCGGCGAGGTGAAACCAGCCGCCAGGAGGCTGGTCCAGACCACCTACGAAGCGATGTGGATGGGCATCAAGGCGGTTCGGGCGGGTGCGCGGCTCGGAGATATCGGCTGGGCGATCGAGCGACATGCCAAGCGGAGCGGTTATTCGGTGGTGCGCGAGTATTGCGGTCACGGCATCGGCCGGGAGATGCACGAGGAGCCGCAGGTCTTGCATTTCGGAAAGCCAGGAACCGGCCTCGCCCTCCGCGAGGGTATGGTTTTCACGATCGAGCCGATGCTCAACCGCGGCCGGGGGAGCGTGAAGACAGAGGCTGACGGCTGGACTGTCGTGACGAGAGACGGCTCGCTGTCGGCTCAGTTCGAGCACACCGTTGCCGTGACGGCGTCCGGCGTCTCGGTTCTGACGCTCCGTCCCGACGAACAAGGCGCAGGGCCAATGAAGCGGCGTGCGCTGGCGGCGGTCGGCTGATCCGGCAGCGCCGCGGAAGCGCCGTCCTGCGTGATCTGATCTGGTCGTCGAAGGCGGATCGGTCGGATCGCCTGCCGCATCATGCTGGGATCCGCGGTCGCTCGCGGTTCAGGTCCCCTTGCGCCTAGTCCCATTCTCTCTCCTGGGATCGGATGTCGCGCAAGGAGTGAACGAGATCGATCGCCTTGCCGAACAGGCGCGCCCTCGGGATCGGGAGCGCGGCGCCGCCGGCGCAGGAGATCACCTCGGCGACGTCTTCATGGGAATTGCCGACGAACTGCCGCTTGCCGCTGATGTGAAGCGAGGACAGGATTCCATCCCCCTGGTGTCTGGAATCGAGTGGAAGCGGGCCCGATGCTTTCTCGGCGTCGAACCAGACCGGCGATCCGTCCGGCAGCGCAAGCTCGGCGAGTGTCGGCAGCTTCTCACCGACCACAGCGGCGACATAGTCCGGCAGCTCGATCACCAGCAGCACATCGACGCAGTCGATGCGGGTCTTGGCCAACGGGTCGCCATCACCGGGAACAGCCCGCCTGATCCGGGCGACCCGGCGCGCCAGCACCTGAACCTGAGATCCGTCAGACAGTGTCAGCGAGATCATTGTCGTTCCCGGGCGCTCGTTTCACGATAGCCAGCCTCAACGTAATGCGCCTGCTGGCCGATACTCAATCACGGCATGATCGTAACCTTAAGGCAGGACGACCTTTGTGGCCCGCCACCGCAGGAAAGCAGCGCCAACCCTGCCGCTACCCCGCCGCAAGACCGCCCGAGATTCCCCGGTCGAAAACCCCGTTCCTGAATAATTGTTCATGGAACCAATGGCTTAACAGATTGTTCCCTTCATCGGCCGGGGGCTAACAGGAGATCGACTATGATCAGGAAGATTGTCCTTGTGGCTGCGCTGGTTGCCTTGCCTATGGCCGTGTCGGCGCAGCAACCCAATGCTGGTGCGGCCGGTGGCGCCGCTGCCGGCGCGGGAACCGGAGCCGTTGGTGGAGCCATTGTCGGCGGGCCGGCCGGAGCGGCCGTCGGGGCTGTCGGTGGCGCTGCGGCGGGGGCGATCGTCGGCGGCATCGCGGCCGACCGGCGCTCCGAGTTCCGCACTTATGTGACGGAGCAGAAGGTGCCGTCGGTGGCCTATCGCGAGAAGGTCGTCGTCGGAGCGACGCTTCCCCAAACCGTCACCTATCGAGAGGTCCCGGAGCGTTTCGGCAAGACCCAGTATCGCTACACCGTCGTGAACGATCAGACGGTGCTGGTCGAGCCGAAGACCCGCAGGATCGTACAGATCATCGAATGATCGGCAGATAGACGGGAAAGGCCCGCCATCGATGGCGGGCCTTTCCTTGTGACTGAAGCTCGACCTGGGCAGGCGGCCCTCGTCCCTGTCGCAATCAACCTCCCGGCAGGGCAACCCGCCAGACCGTATTGCCGACATCGTCGGCGACCAGCAGGCCGCCCCGCCGGTCGACCAGCACGCCGACGGGACGCCCCCGTGCCTCGCCCTTCTCGTTCAGGAACCCGGTGAGGGTCTCCTGCGGCATCCCGGCTGGCTTGCCCTCACTGAAGGGGACGAAGATCACGCGGTAGCCGACCGGGCGCGAGCGGTTCCATGAACCGTGCTGGCCGATGAAGGCGCTGCCCTGATAGCGCGGCCCGAGGCGGCCCGGCGGCACGAAGCCCAGCCCGAGGGAGGCGGTATGTGAACCCAGCGCGTAATCTGGCTTGATCGCCTTGGCGACCAGTTCCGGCTTCTGGGGCTCGACGCGCCTGTCGAGATGCTGGCCATAATAGCTGTAGGGCCAGCCATAGAAGCCGCCGCGCTTCACCGAGGTCATGTAGTCCGGCACCAGATCGTCGCCGATCTCGTCGCGCTCGTTGACCGCCACCCAGAGTTCCCGGGTCACGGGGTTCCAGTCGATCCCGACAGGGTTGCGCAACCCCGTCGCAAAGAGCTGCGTCGCTCCCGTCGCCGGGTCGATCTCGAGCACGGCCGCGCGCCGCTCCTCCTCGGCCATGCCGTTCTCGGCGACATTGGAGTTCGAGCCGACGCCGACATAGAGCTTCGAGCCGTCCGCGCTGGCGGTCAGGCTCTTCGTCCAATGGTGGTTCCGGCCGGCAGGCAGGTCGGCGACCTTCACGGCTGCGCCCGCGCTTCTGGTTTCGCCTTGCCGGTAGGGGACGCGGACAAGCGCATCGGCATTGGCGATGTAGAGCTGGTCGCCGATCAGGGCCATGCCGAATGGCGAGTTGAGGTTCTCCAGGAAGACGCTCTTCGTCTCGGCGACGCCGTCGCCGTCACTGTCCCGCAGCAGCATGATCCGGTTCGCGCTGAGCGTCTGCGATCCGGCCTTCTTCATGAAGACGCCCTGCACCCAGCCGCGGATGCCGCCGCTCTTCTCCGCCGGCTTCGGTGGCGCGTCGCTTTCGGCCACGAGCACATCGCCATTGGGGAGTTCGTAGAGCCAGCGCGGATGCTGCAACCCGCTGGCGAATGTGCTCACCTGGCCGCCGCTGGGCGTGGTCGGCTTCTCCCCCAGCTTCCAACCGATCGCATCGGCGATCTTCACGGTCGGAAACCATGTCGTCCTGGGCTCGGGCAAAGTCGGGTTGGGGCCGTAGCCGGCCTCCTCGGGCAGGGTGGAGCGAGCGGCGAGCATGAGCGCCGAGGCCGCGACGCTGGCGATGAGCATGACGGGGCGCTTGATCGCCATATGCGGTTCTCCTCCCTGGCTGCGGGAAGCACTGCCCGCCCGCATCATGGGGTGAACGTCAAACCCCGTCACTTTGTTCGCGATGGCTTGGTTCGCGACGGCCCCGGGCCGCGTCCTCGACTGAGATCGCGGTGGAACGGATCAAACCGCGCGACGTTACCCCTGGACGCCTGTCGGTGATGACACGGAAATGGAGACGAGCGATGCGCCCAGACACGAACCCGGCGATTGAAAGCCTCCGTAAGGAGCAACACGCGCAACGCAAGGCTGGGCGCGAAGTCACAGCAGATCAGCAACTCGACAAGGCGCTGAAGGAGACATTTCCGACGAGCGATCCGATTGCCGTCCAGAGCCCGGCGAAGCCGGGTGCGCCCCGTCAGCGGCGGCAGTAACGCCGTTCAACGCACAGGGCGAGACTGTCCTGGTGCGGTCGTCTCATGGTTTGCAGAAGGGAAGATTCATGCGCGCCCTCGTTCATCTCGTCGGGTTATGGCTGGCTCGCGACATTGCCGCAGGAAAGTACCCCAGGCAGTTTGCCGTTCCGCTCGGGTTCCTGATCGCACGGTTGCGGACACCGCCCCTGATGATCGCGGTGTTCGGCTGCGTGCTGGCCAAGCTCGCCATGGACCGGCGCGGACGGAGCGCCAAGCGGGCACCCGCGCGGTCCCGCTGAGGCCGCCGGCGCCCCGCCATTCAAGGAGGCGGAGGCGAAGCCCGCGTCAGTTTTTGCACTTGCATTTGAGGGGGCGAAGCGCTCACTTCTCGTCAGGGGAAGGTCGATGCCGTTCCGCTCGATTGTCGCCACGCCAGAAGAGGTCGCCTCATCGTAGCGGCGTTCGAGACCGCGTGGGGCCAGATCGACGCACGCGGCGAGATCGATCGACAGAGAACGTCCATCCAACGGGAACGCCTCGGCTATATCGTGGTCGGGCTCTGGGATGCCGGCGGAGCCGGCCAGCTCGCGGAGCGGGCCGTTCAGCAATTCGACGCCACCGCGGCGAACGCGCCAAGGCTCCCACGAAGCACAACGCCCCCGGTTGACAGCCGCTGACCGCGGGCGGCAGTGCTCGCTCGACCATCCCCCGCATTCACGCCAGGCGGCCATCGGCATGCGATCAGCCGGGCGCCAGGGCGAGGTTCAGTGCGCCTTGGACACGTGCTCGGGTTTGCCCTTGCGCTTGGTCGAAGCCATGTCGTGCAGCTCCTCTTCGGTCATCGACTTCGCCATCGACTTCGACGCGCCCTTCAGCTCGCTGGTTTTGATCTCGCCGCGCTTGGCGGCGAGCGCCGCTCCCGCGGCCTTCTGCTGGGCTTTGGATTTCGCCGGCATGATTGCGCCTCCTCTGAAAGGTCGGACCGAGATCAACGGCCGGGCCGCGTCTGCGTTCCCGGCCGGCTCAGCGATGCTGGGGCTCTGGCGCGCCCGCAGGAGACATGGCGGGAACAACTGCTGACGCTGCGGGTTATACCGGCATCTCCCAGAGACCCAAGATCTCTGAGTTCCAAGGCACTGCCCGCCGCTCCGAAAGGGGGGGCGGGCTTTTTGTCGGCGACCGGAGAGCTTGCATTTTTGAGCGCGATGGCCAGATTTTCGATGCAGTTTGGTGTTGGGGGGAGCGACCATGCCATTCTCATCGCTCACGGATCCGGTGGACATTGCGCGCGCCCAGGCGGCCTTGGATGCGGCCTGGGACAAGATCAGGCCTGGCCTCGACACTGGGCAGGACCTTGAGCGCGAACGACAGAGACTGGCCTATATCGTGGCGAACCAGGTGATGATCGCCATCGATGACGAGGACCTGATGCGGCGTACGCTCGAGAAGTTCAGGGCGCATCCCTAGTCCCGGGACTCACGAGCGCCGGGGCTCATACGTCCCGCGCGCCTTGAATTCCCCGTTGAATAGCGCGCAGGCTGTGGAACCAGAGGCGCCGCAATCCCCTTCCGGCGTCATCACGGCCTGAGCCCCGCCGCTTCTGCCGGAACGGCGGGCACTGGTTTGGCCATCGGCCGCTCCATCCCGCTATCGCATGGCGGGTTTCGCCAGCCCATCGGTCCTGCCGGGTGGGGATGCCTTCAGAGCCGCCCGGCGTTTCGAACCGAGGCGGCCGACCAGATCGCCGACGAACAGGACCTCATACCGCTTTCAAAAATGAATGCCGGCGAGCGCGGGTGGCGCGCTCGCCATAGGGCACGGGCTGTCCGGACGTGCCCGCCTATTGCGGGTTCGTCGCAACCGACTGCGTTGCGCCCGCCTGCTGTTGCCGCGGGAAGCGCGGCTGGAGTTGGTCTTCCGGATTGACCGGGAAGGGGAAGCCAAGGACCGTTGACCGGCCGCGAACCCGGTTCTGCGCCTGGCATTTCTTGACGCATTCCGTGGCTGGCGGAGCGACCTCGACCGCATCCTCGCCCATCACCTGGCCCATGCGACCGCCACTCGCCACGTCCCAGCGGGATACGCCGCCGCAATGACGCACGGTCGCGGGGCTGGTGGGGACGCGGGTGGCGATCAGGTTCACGCAATCCGGTTCCGACCTGCGCGTGGCAACCTGAGGGCTGTCCCTGCCGACGAACTTGCGGGAGAAGTTATTGCCGAAATTGACGCGGGCCGGGACGGTGACCGTGATGTCCTTGTAGGGAACCTCGTCGCCTTCCCGGTTCCGGAAGTTGCGATTGTCGAAATAGAACGCCTTCAGCTGAGGGTTGGCKCCTTCCGCCAGGATATGGGTGAAGAGGGTCGGCGTTCCATCTTCGCGTTCCACCTCCATCTGGAATATGCCGCCAGTCGCGCAGTCCTTTGCCTGGATCTTCATGCTGAGGTTTTGGCCCGTTCTCCCGATCTCGATCTCGGTCTCCTTGATCTCGACGGTGAGTGAACTGGTCAGCGACAACCCGCGATGGTCGGGGAGCTTGCTGGCGAAGACCGGGGTCGGCACTCCTCCCGTGATGTCGAGGGGATTTGGCGCACCGGTTAGCGTGAAGTTGCGGATGCCGAGGGTCGCCGAGTCGACATCGAATTGGGCATATTTGCCCTGCACCCGAAAACTCGTCCCAAGAGCGCTGGCGGGGAGGGTGGCATTCTGAGTGCGTCCCAGCACGGTAAAGCCGCCGCCCTCGCACCCTTCCGATGACGCGGCCTGGGCTGCGCCTGCTGCGAGGAGCAGCGGCAGCGCGACCAGCGCGGCGGTCCCCAGATGACCGCTCGCGCGACCGTTCTCACCCGCTGTCCGCGCGCAGGGCGTAGTGCGAAAATGGCAAATACGTCGCATGACCATGAGTAGCCTCCCTGGGTTTTATGGTTGGCAGTCCCGATTTGGAGCGGATGCGTATTCCAGCAGTATCGCTCGGCCGGGAGACCCAGCCTAATACGCATTGGATGACGTCGTGTTCGCGGTCTTCTTCGCAGATGCGTGAAGGGCTTCTGGGGCCTGCGAACCCTACACCGGTGAACCTGACATTTACCTGACGCGACCTGTCAGGTTGCGCGTGCACCAGGGCAATGATTGGCCAAGCCAGCGAAACGCGTCACGGACACGTCCGGCGCGGGCCACGCGTAGCTCCTCCGCAACTGGCAATTACTGCTGGGCGAGGCTATCCTCGGCTTACGAAATCTTACGCGGTTCTCAAATCCATGGATGCCAGGCAGAAGCGGCACGCTTTCTTCTTCGCGCTGATCGGGAGTTTCCGCGTGATGTGGCCGGTTCTCTCCGGTGTGCTCGCGACCATGCTCGTGCCGGGGTTTCTGATCGGGCGCATCGAGGACTGGGGTTTCGGCGACTCCCTCTATTTCACCTTCGTGACCGGCTTCACGATCGGCTATGGGGATTTCACGCCGACGCATTTCAGCTCGCGCATGCTTGCCGTCGTGATCGGTTTCGCCGGCATCGTGATGACCGGACTTATTGCGGCTGTCACTGTCGAGGCGCTGCGAGCGACGGAAGTCGAGCCGCCCGAGCATAAATAGGGGTCCGCCTGCGGCTGCCTGGCTTCCGGAGGCGAATGCGAGCTCAAGGGGTCGCGTGCGAGCATCGCCGTGGGCGGAATGACCGCTGTCACGCCGGCCCCCGACGTCCGGGCTGGCTGCGCAACGGCGGCGAGCCGATTGTCCCCCGGAATCGCGACCGCCTGATCCGACGCGCGATTTCGATTTCGGCTGCGCCGCGACGCAGCCGGGATACAATGGCTCCGCGTCCTTCCCCTACCATTCAAGCCATCGGGAGAAGAGCCATGCCCGAGCAGATCGATCACCCGCGCAGGAATGTCCTCGGCGCCCTGGCGCTCGGAGCCGCACTTGCCCCGTTCACTGCGATCGGCGGTGCCCGCGCCCAGACCAGTCCACCCTCCGTCACACCTGCGGGCAGCGCGGGGCAGGGCGTGCAGGCCTCGTTTGCTCCGCTGAAGCGGATCGTGGCGGGCGTTCTCGAGGTCAGCTATGCCGAGGCCGGCCCGGCGGATGGTCCGCCGGCGCTGCTGCTGCATGGCTGGCCCTATGACATCCACAGCTATGTCGAGGTTGCTCCTCTTCTCGCCGGGGCCGGCTACCGCGTAATCGTGCCCTATCTGCGCGGATATGGAACGACGCGCTTCCTCAGCGACGGCACGCCGCGCAACGGCCAGCAGGCGGCCCTGGGCCGTGACCTCGTCGCCTTGATGGACGCCCTGAAGATCGAGAAGGCGGTCCTCGCCGGCTATGACTGGGGCGCCCGGACCGCCAATATCGTCGCCGCGCTCTGGCCGGAGCGCTGCAAGGCGATGGTCTCGGTGAGCGGCTATCTCATCGGCAGCCAGGAGCTGAACAAGGTACCGCTGCCGCCGAAGGCCGAACTGCAATGGTGGTACCAGTATTATTTCGCCACCGAGCGCGGGCAGGCGGGGTACGCGAAATACACGCATGACTTCGCGCGCCTGATCTGGGAGCTGGCCTCGCCGAAATGGGCCTTTGACGACGCAACCTTTGCGCGCTCGGCCACCGCCCTCGACAACCCCGACCATGTCGCGATTTCGATCCATAATTATCGCTGGCGCCTCGGCCTGGCCGCGGGCGAGCCGCAATATGACGAGCTGGAAAAGAAGCTCGCTGCCTTTCCGACGATCGGCGTGCCGACGATCACCATCGAGGGGGATGCCAATGGCGCGCCGCATCCGGAGCCTGCCGTCTATGCGAAGCGGTTCACCGGCAAATACGAGCACCGGCTCTTCACCGGCGGCATCGGCCATAATCCGCCACAGGAGGCGCCGCAGCCCTTCGCCCAGGCGGTGATCGCCGCCGACAGGCTCTGACGGCCGCATGATCGGGAGCCCGCTGCTTTGCCGGCCTCATGGGGCGGAAACGGGCTCCATGGTGCGAGCGCGCGCGATCGAAGGCGGATTCCTGCCCTGAATCCGGGCATCGCGCCCCGAATGGCGCCGGACTGCGCAGAGCGCTGTCGCGGCCCCATCGTAAGTATAGATTCGTGGTCTGACCTTCGCCGCACGGATTGAGCGACCATCATCTCTACAATTCGCGGCGCCCTCCAGCTATCACCGGCACGGTATTTCTGCCGCAATTGCGGCATCGGGGGAGGTCGGCATGTATCTACCGCGTCTGACCAAGGGTTTGCGGCTGCGGGAGGCGCAGCGTGCTCTCGAAAACCGGCTCGAGATCGTCAAGGCGCTGTCGGTCGGCGAGATCACCAAACGCGATTTGCTGCGCTGGGGCTATTTCACGGCGGGTGGCCTGCTGATCGCGAAGAATGGGTTGAGCCCCTTCGCCAGGAGCGCCTACGCCCAGGTGCCGACAGGCGCGCCGCGAAGCCCGACCTTCGGTGTCGACAAGTTCCATGACCTGATGCCGCGCCCGGAGGTGCTGAAACCCGTGCCGCTGACGCGCATGGCGAATGGCGATGCCGCCTGGGGCGGAGCCTCGGGCGCCCAGGAGCTGCCGGCGAAGAATTTCTCCTACCACACCGATTTCACCAGTTCAGGCGGTGGGCTCTACCGCAACCCGGTCACCAATGCGGGGCCGTTCGAGGGCCGCCCGCCCGGTGAGTTCTTCGCGCATCAGCGCTGGGAGGAACTCTATCCCAAGAAGGGCTATCTGCTCTCGCTCGGACAGGTCAAGGCCGGCTGCTATTTCTGCGACGGCATGCCGGAACAGGCGGCGACCTCGATGTGGACCTTCGGGCCGCGCGCACCCGGCCGGGAAGGGCGGACCGCCGGCTTGCGCACCGGGATCGGCCAGCCGACCCTGATCAAGGCGCGCTATGGCGAGCCGATCCTGACCCGGATCTATAACGATCTGCCGGTCGACCGGAGGAAGAATGGCGGCTTTGGGCGCAACGAGATCTCGATCCATCTCCATAACGCCCATAACGGCGCCGAAAGTGACGGCGCCTGCAACGCCTATCACTTCCCCGGCACCTTCTACGATTACCACTGGGGCATGGCGATGGCCCGGCGCGACATGCCCAATGTCTGGCCGACCGGCGACCGCGACTATGCCCGCAAATGCTCGGGGCCCGATGACCGCGAGGGCCTGGTCCAGGTCCCCGGCGATTTCCGCGAGATCCAGAGCAGCCTCTGGTTCCACGACCATCGCTTCTTCTTCACCGCCGAGAACGTGCACAAGGGCATTTTCGGGCTGTGCAATATCTATAGCGGCCCCGATCGCGGCCGCGAGGACCTCAATGACGGCATCAACCTGCGGCTGCCCAGCGGCTCGCAGCTGAAATGGGGCAATCTCGATTTCGACGTGAATCTGGCGGTCTCGAACCCCGCCTTCGACGCCAATGGCCAGGCCCGCTTCGACATCTTCGACACTGACGGTTTCCTCGGCGATATGCTCTGCGTCAACGGCACCTATTACCCCTATTTCGAGGTGCTGCCGCGGCGCTACCGCTTCCGCATCCTGAATGCGGCGATGGCGCGGTTCATGAAGCTGGCGCTGGCGGTCAACAAGAGCCGGCGCTTTGCGCGCATGACCAATGTGCCGTTCTACTTCATCGCCAATGACGGCAACCTGCTGGTCAACCCGATCGCCCTGACCGAGACCGACGAGATGGGCGTGGCGGAGCGCTTCGACATCGTCGTCGACTTCGCCGCCTTCGAGCCCGGCGACAGCGTCTATCTGGTCAACCTGCTGAAGCAGACCGACGGGCGTCTCCCCAAGGGGCCGGTCTCGATGGCCTCGGCCTTCAAGGGCGATGACGACGATCCGTGCGTTGGTCCCTTCCTCGAGTTCCGGGTGGTGAACCAGCTTCAGAGCGTCGACAACCCCGGCAAGCTCTACAATGCCAGCAGCCCGCTCGATGTCGACCGCAGCGCCAATTTCGCCGATCCCGATTGGCGCACGGGCACGAAGACGCTGACGACCCAGATCCCGATCGTGGCACCGGTCCGTGAGCGGGTGATCGAGTTCGGACGATCCGGCACCGGCGATTCACGGGGCGCCGACGGCCAGTGCATCCCTGAATGCGGCGACATCGCGAGCTTCCCCTGGACGATCAAGATCAATGGCGAGAACGCGCATTCGCTCAATGCCAACCGGATTTCGATGCTGATCCCGAAGCCGGGCGAGGTCGAGCATTGGACGCTGATCAATGGCGGTGGCGGCTGGGATCATCCCATCCACCTGCATTTCGAGGAGGGCGTCACCATCGATCGCGGCGGTGCGCCGATCCCGGCGACGGAGCGGCTGGCGCGCAAGGATGTCTGGCGGCTGCGGCCCTCCGGCCGGGTCAAGTTCCAGGTGCGCTTCGGCGAGTTCGGTGGCGCCTATGTCAGCCACTGCCACAACACGGCGCATGAGGATTTCGCGATGCTGCTGCGCTACCAGATCCAGAGCGAGCAGCCGGGCGATCCGAATTTTCGCGGCCAGCCGCAATACCAGCTGACGATGACGCCGATCCCGACGCCGAACGGCGTGGTCTGGAAGCAGCCCGAGGTCTTGCCGGAGGGCGATCCGCGCAGCACGCGCTTCGCCAGCGCTGGCTGAGGGCTCCTAGCATCGGCCCGAAAAGTGGATTGCGGTTTTCGGGACAGCCGATGCCAACACGAAGGCATCGGCCCGAAAAGTGGATCGCGGTTTGCGGGAGAGCCGATGCCAACACGAAGGCATCGGCCCGAAAAGTGGATCGCGGTTTTCGGGACAGCCGATGCCAACACGAAAGAATCGGCCCGAAATGTGGATCGCGGTTTTCGGGCCGATCCAAAGACAGCCATGGCAGCCGTCGCCCTTGGTGACGGCTGCTGTTCTACGGGCTGCGCCCTAGCGCTTGAGCGGCGTCTCAGCGATCACACGCAACCCCGCGGAATATTTGTTGAAAAGCCTCTCGCGGTCATAGACCTTGTTCATCCGTTCTTCCGCCAGGTTGTCGCGGATATCCGCCTCCTTGACGAAGCGCGCCAGCGGATGGGCTGCGGCGCGCCGGATATAGTCCACGTATTCCTCGCCGTCGCGACGGGTCAGGGCTTCGAGCGCAGACAGGATCTCCTGGGAGAAGCCCTCGCGGTGAAGGTCGTGGAGGGTCCATTTCGAATCCTGCACGACATCGTGCAGCGCCGCGATAATCGCCGATTCCTCGTTGCCGCCTGCCAGGAAGCGCGCCATCAGCCGCATCGGATGGGCGATATAGGGTGCGCCGGTCTTGTCGAGCTGGCCGGCGTGAGCCTCTGCCGCAATACCGATCGCTCGTTCCAGGGTAGCCATCGTTCACTCTCCTCCGATGCCACAGCTTAGGCCGTAAGGTGCCCGGCAAGAAGGTGGCAAGTGATCGGCACCAGGGCGTCTCCAAGAGGTCCGTCTCAACCCACCGACCAGCCAGGCGCCGGGTGCCAGAGACATCGAACCCTGCATTCCATCGAGCAGAAGCCGAAAAATCCCGTGTTCCTACGACAAGGGGTCTATCGCCAGCGCCACAAGGTCGCGAACCTCTTCGCCAAGCTTAAAGACTGGCGACGCATCGCCATAGATTACGACTGATACGCCCCCATTTTCTTCTCGGCCATCTATCTCGCCGCAACCGTCATCGTCTGGCTCCAATCAACGAATTCTGAGTCTAGTCGTACGACAAACGATGCAAGACTAAGTGCCGGATTGCGCAAGTGCCGATCTCGGGCAATCGTTTGATCCGGCCCGAATGATCAGGCTGCGGGGGGATTGAGCAGGGAGATCGCGTTATGAACGTGGCTGCGCAAGCACCGGGGGCGGCTGACGCGCCCCGACCGATGTCCAGAGAAGAACGCAAGGTCATCATCGCCTCGTCGGCCGGCACGGTCTTCGAGTGGTACGATTTCTACCTCACCATCCCGCTCGCCGCGAACATCGCCGCCAGTTTCGTGCCCGGCGACAACGATACGGCGAAATTCATCTTCGTGCTCTTCAGTTTTGCAGCCGGTTTCGCCGTGCGGCCGTTCGGCGCGCTCGTGTTCGGCCGAGTCGGCGATTTGATCGGCCGCAAATACACCTTCCTCGTCACCATGACGATCATGGGCCTCGCGACCTTCCTCGTCGGCGTCCTGCCTGGCTATGCCACGATCGGCATCGCGGCCCCGATCGCCTTTATCATCTGTCGCCTGCTACAGGGCCTGGCGCTCGGCGGCGAGTATGGCGGCGCCGCGACCTATGTCGCCGAACACGCCCCGCAGGGCCGTCGCGGTTTTTACACGAGCTGGATTCAGATCACCGCAACCTTCGGCCTCTTCCTGGCGCTGGCGGTCATCCTGGGGCTGCGCTTCAGCATGTCGACCGAATCTTTCAACGCTTGGGGATGGCGTGTGCCGTTCCTGCTTTCGATCATCCTGCTCGGCTTCTCCATCTGGATCCGGTTGCAGCTCGCTGAATCGCCGGCTTTCCAACGCATGAAGGAAGAAGGCAGCCAGTCAAAGGCCCCGCTCACCGAGGCGTTCGGCACCTGGTCCAACGCCAGGATCGCGATCATCGCGCTCCTCGGCGGTACGGCGGGCCAGGCCGTCGTCTGGTATGCTGGGCAATTTTATGCGCTCATCTTCCTGACGCAGACGCTGAAGGTCGACGCGACCACGACCTACCTGATCCTGGCCTTGGCGCTTTTGCTCGGCACACCCTTCTTCGTCTTCTTCGGCAGCCTATCGGACAAGATCGGCCGCAAGCCGGTCCTGCTGGCTGGATTGCTGGTCGCGGCGCTGAGCTATTTCCCGCTCTTCACCAAGATCGCTACCGTCGCCAATCCGAAGCTGGTGACCGCGACGGAGAGTGTGAAGATCGACATCACCGCCGATCCCGCAACCTGCGGCTCGCTGTTCGACCCGGTCGGCGTGCGCGTCTTCACTGCGCCCTGCGACCTCGTCCGGCGCACGCTCGCGTCGACCTCGATGCACTATGATCTGAAGCCCGGCGCGGCCGGCGCACCGGTCGCCGTCAAGGTGAATGGGACCGATGTCGCCAATCCCGGCGAGAAGGCAGGCGCCGCGGTCGTCGATGCGGCTTACGCCGCCGGATACCCCAAGGCCGGCGATGCATCGATCCTGAAGGTTCAGTCGCTGGGAGCCCTGTTCGCGGATAGCCGGGCACTGACTCTTGTCGGCCTGCTGTTCCTCCTCGTTATCTTCGTGACGATGGTCTACGGGCCAATCGCCGCGCTGCTCGTCGAGCTCTTCCCGACACGCATTCGGTATACGGGCATGTCGCTGCCCTACCACATCGGCAATGGCTGGTTCGGCGGCTTCCTGCCCCCCACCGCCTTCGCCATCGTGGTGGCCACCGGCAACATCTTCTCGGGCCTCTGGTATCCGATCATCATCGCGATGATGACCTTCATCATCGGCCTGATCTTCCTGCCGGAGACCAAGGATCGCGACATCTACAAGATGTAGCGGCCACCAACTCGGGCTTTGCGCCACGTATGGAAGCCCCGCCTCGCCAGGCGGGGCTTTTCGACGGTCATTGGGCGAACCCGGCTTCACTGACGCCGTGCGAGTGATCTCCAAGCCCGGGCCGGGCGCACGGGCTGCGGCGGATGTCAGGCCCGATCGCCGCTACCATGTCACGCGCAGCCCGACATTGCCGCCGAAGCCCCGGCTGTGGTTCGAATCGGCATTCGTCAGATAGCTCGCCTCGGCGTAGAGGCTGATGGCTTGCGTGACCTGCGCGGTGACGCCGCCGCCGATTTCGAATGCGGTCGCGCCGCGTTGTGTCGTGACGAGGTTGGTGTCGAACAGCGTCTTGTCGTTGCCGCCGAAGCTGCGCCAGAGATTGGCGGTGAGATAGGGTCTGATCTCGGTCGTGCCCCAGAGCAGGCTGCCGCGCAGTCGCGCGCCGATCCTGCCCGTCAGCGCGTCGCTGCTGTCCTGGCTGATCGCGGAAAACAGATCCCGGGTCTGATCGAACGATGTGCGTTGCCAGATGAGCTGGCCCTGCGGCTCCAGGATAAGGCCGCCGCCAAGCGCGATCGGGTAGCCCGCCTCGACCGAGCCGGTGAAGACCGTGCCATCGGCGTCCGACCGGATGCCGCGGTCGGAACGGGGCGTGCCATTGAGCCAGCTGTTCATCAGGACGGTGTCGAGATACCAGCCGGCCGGTCCGACATGGGTCCAGTAGGCGCCGACGCTGTAGGAATCGAGCCCGAGCTTGCCGGTGGAGGCGCGCAGCTGCCCAAGGGCGAAGCCGCGGACATCGCCCTCGGCCCGTCCATAGCCGAAGAAGGCGCCGAAACGGTCGCGATGGCCGCTTTGCCAGTCGACGCCGTAAAGATCGAGGCCGGTCTGCAGGCCGATGATGCTGCCCTTGAACTCCGGACTGACATCGCCCGAGAAGCGCTGCTCGCGATGCTGGCCGAAGACGCGTCCCCAGCCGGCAGAGGCGATGCCGGTTCCCCGCAGCAGGTCCTGGTCGCCCTGGCGCTCGTGGAAGGTGCCGAGCGTACCGAGCGCCAGCATGCGCGCGGTCGCGGGCGTGATCGCGTTGGTCGCGACTTCCGGACGATAGAGCGCAACCACCGGCCCGTCCGGGCTTGCAATCGTCGGCGCGCCCGGCGACGGCGCCAGGATGGCATTCTCGGCGCCTGCAGCCAGTTGTGGCTGCGGCACCACGGTTGTCGGTGGGGGCAGGGTGGAGCGGAGATACCAGTTCTGCTCGGTGCCGGCCGCGATGCCGCCGCGATAGAGCGCGTATTCGAAGGCGCCGGCCGCGATCGGCCCGGCCTGGCTGAAGGCTCCAGCTGCAGTCGTGCCGCCGTTCAGGGTGTCGACCACCTTGATGCCGCTGCCGAATGTCGGAGCGCCGGTTCCGCCGAGGTTGAGGATCGTGATTCGGGTCTGCCCGCTCGCCGAGCCGCCGGAGATGATCAACTGGTCCGATGGCGAGGCGCTGTCTCCCAGCACCGTCTGCAACCGCATCCGCGCATTCTGGCCGGCATAATTCCCGATGATCGTGAGGCTGTCGCTTGCGGMGGCCGGGCCGTTGGTCAGATCGATCGTGCCGGCATTGGTGACCGTCACCAGCTGGCCCGGCGTGAAGGGCGCGATCGCATGCACTCCATTCCCGGCGAAGACAGTGCTGGTCGCATCGATCGACAGCGTGCCCGTCCCGGTTCCGGCGTCGCCGAGCGTCAGTGTGCTGGCAAAAGTCAGCTGCGAGTTGTTGGTGAGCTCGAACAGCTCCCAGTTGATCAAACGCGCGACGCCGGTGGCGCTCGTATTGTTCCAGGTCAGCCGATCGATGCCGGGGCCGCCATCGATGATGGCCGTCGGGACGATATTCGCAGCCGTCAGGCCGGTGAAGACGGCCACGTCGTTGCCCGCGCCGAGCCGGAAGCCGGTTTCGAGCACGCCGCCGCCGGTCCAGTTCACCGTGTCGGCTCCGGTGCCGCTGAGCAGGAAACCGCCGACGCTGCCCCCGGAGATGGTGAAGACGTTGTCGCCATTGCCGAAATTGACGAAGCCGCCGATGCGCCCGCCGGACAGGTTGAGCGTGTCGTTGTTCTGGGCCGCCAGAACGTTGGTGACGATCAACCCGCCAGACATGGTCAGCACATTGTTGGCGAGCGTCATGTCGATCGAGCCGATCTGGCCGCCGGTGACCGTGACGAAGTCGCCTTCGTTCAGCCCACCGGTGATGACGCCGCCGGACACCGTCGCGAAATCGAGTTCGCCGCCCTGGTTGACGTTGCTGTTGATCGTGCCGCCGGCCATCACGAAGCGGTCGACGCCATCGCCGAGGCCGCTGCCCTGGTCGACGGTGCCGTTCACCAGGCCGCCGCGCATGATGAAGGTATCGGCTCCGTTGCCCTGGCTKACATTGCCATTGATGGTGCCGGAATTGTCGATGATGAGCGGCGCGTTCCCCGTGCTGACGATATCGCCGTTGATCGTGCCCGTGGCGAGGTTGTTGACGGTATTGAGCCCGTTGCCGGCAAAGGTGATTGCGGGGCCGGTTCCGCCATGGATCTGCGCGGCCGCGCCGCCGACGCCATTATTGATGGTGATGGTCTGAGCCGCGCTGGAGGCGCCGGTGCCGGCCGCGATCCCGTTGGTCGATCCGCGAACGATGCCGCTATTGTCAAACACCAGCGCGCGCGCCGACGCGCCGGCGGCAAAACTCTGGTTCACGCCGATGCCTGCGCCGCCTCCCGTCGCAGTCCCGGCAATCGTCGCACCAGCGGCATTGGCGATCTGGATGGTCGAGCCCGCGTTGCCTTGCAAGAAGGACATGCCGAGCGCATTGCCGGCTCCGGCATTCGTCGCGGAGATGATGCCGAGATTGGTGAGAACGCTCGTCCCGGCCCCGGTCCCGGACGAGAAGGCCACGCCGGTGAGGGGGGTGGCAGCGCTTCCGGATGCGATGATCGAGCCGTTATTGTTGAGCAGGTTCCCGGCCGTGTTCAGCCCGAAGGTGACAGCCTGACCGGTCGCTGGTGCCTGCTGGACGGTTGCGCCCGGCGCGACCGTGATGGTGACGGGCGTGTTGGCCGGCGCCGCAAAACCATCGGCGTCCGTACCCGAGCAGGTCACGATCGCMCCGGCTCCGGGCGGATCGGGTACGCACTGTGCCTGCGCGGGCAGGGACGCGAAGAACCCGATGAGACCGGAAGCAAGGGCGGAAACAGGGCCGTGAGCGGAATGTCGCCTTGCTCCGGTCGCTCGAAGCCATCGCCCCATATGCACGCCCCGCTTGTAGCCGAGTCAGGGCATGATGAAGTTGGTTGAGCATCTAGTCGACCGGAAAAGCGACTGAGCAGCCGCCCGGTCCCCGTATCCTGTCAATACCTGCCAGGCGGAAGCTCCGGGTTCCTTCCGTTGAAGATGTCTGCTCTCAACCATTCCGGGCACAACCGAAGGGCCCCCGACTGCCGCCGCCGGTCGCAGACCTGTGCACCGAGCAGAAGCACACGCCAGAACCGGTCCGTGGCAACGCCGGCCATCATGAACGACAGGACCGCCAGCATCCGGTGCCCTTCGGCGAGCGGCGAGGCCCATGGCGCGCCCGTGAGCCAGATGAGGCCGGCAAAGCTGGCGCTGAAGCTTGCGCAGAATAACAGTGCGTAGAGCAGCAGGGACCCAAGAACGCTCTTGAAGGTCACGCGCCCTCAAGTCCCGGCGATTATGTCCCCGATCGATTCGTGCAGTTCATGAAGGCCATATGCGCGGGCGTGCGCCGGGGCGCTGCGTTCCATTTGATCTTGCCCGGGCGATGCGGATCGGCAGTTATCGAGCCACCATTGTTGAGAGCACAGTTGCAGGCGCGCATATTCTTCATGCCCCTGCATTCCGGCCTCGTCCCGCCTGACTGCGCCGACGCAGTCGAGGCCAACCCCAGCATGCCCAAGAGCACGCTGCTCACGACGATAGTCATCTTCACGGCAATCTCCCCACAACCTGACGCAGCGTTTCACGCCGTCTTTCATGAGTCCACGGGGCAGCACGACCTTGCTCTGCCCTCGGCAGGTCCAGAGGCTCCGGGAAGGCGTTGCCTGCGTCGGTCGCCCAAGGATCGTCGACGGGCTTGATCGCGTCCGTCCCGGCGGATACGGCAACGCGTCCGGTCGGGAAGGGCAGTCGAGCCCTCCGCGGCAGCGCGGCCCCGCACTTCGCTGTGGAATGAATGATGAGCTTCACGATCCTGGCTTTCGGCGACAGCCTCACCTGGGGCTCGGACCACCTGCACGGCGGCCGCCATGCGTTCGAGGACCGATGGCCGAATGTGCTCGCGGCCGGGCTAGGGTCCGCGGCAACCGTCGTGACTGAGGGGCTGGGCGGACGAACCAGCTGTTTCGACGATCACATGTCGCCGTCTGACCGAAATGGCGCGCGGATCCTGCCGACGCTGCTCGGCAGCCATTATCCGCTCGATCTGCTCATCATCATGCTGGGCGCCAATGATCTCAAGCCGCATATCTGCGGGCGGGCCGCGGGGGCTGCCGCGGGAATCGACCGGCTCATCGAGATCGCACAGAGCTTTCCCTATGGCTGGGGCGCCGCAGCGCCCAAGATCCTGGTGGTGTCGCCGCCGATCTTCGCTGCCTCGCGCGCACCGGACGGGTTGCCCGTCGGCGGGCGCGATATCGCGGAATCCCGGCGCCTGGCACCGGAATATGACGCCGTTGCCCGACGCCGCGGCTGCAGCTTCTTCGACGCCGCCTCGGTTGCCAAGGCTTCGGTCATCGACGGCGTGCACCTGGACGCAGAGAACACCCGCAATATCGGCCAGGCGCTTGTGCCGGTCGTCGTTGCGATGATCTGACCCTCCGTGGGTGCCGCGGCTTTCCCGGAAGCCGCGACCCGGTCCTCGGGGCGGCTCTTTAGGCTCGCATCCGGMATCGGTTGACCGCGCCATGCCGCCCTCTGACGAAATGGTTMTCGTGCCGCACTGACGGCCGCGCCTCATTCCCAGGAGCTGGCCGAACAGGCTGCAGGCCTGACTTCCTGGGGTCTGCTAACTTCTTCCGGACAAAAAACACTTACTGCGGGGCGGGCAGGATCATACTCCCGGTGATCTCCAGATGGCGCCTCATCAGTACGGCGGCCAGTTCCGCATCTCCTGCCTCCAGCCGCGTCAGGATCTCCATGTGCTCGCTGTGGTTGGCCCGCACGCGATCAAAGCCGTGCTTCCAGTTATAGATCGAGAAACGCCGCAGCCGGTTCTGGCGTCGCATGGCCTCGAGGAAGAAGCGGTTGCCGGAGGCCTCGGCCAGGCCCTCGTGAAATGCCGCGTTCATCTCGAAGAAGGCGACGCTGGAGGATTCGCTCCAGGGCAGGGACAGGCTTTCATCGTGCTGGCGCCGCATCTCTTCGGCAAAGCCGGGCAGGAGCGCAAATCCAGGCTCGAGAAGCGCGGCCGGCTCGATGATCAGCCTGAACCGGTAGCTCTCCCGGCGTAGTTCTGCGCTCCAGCGCGTCAGGAACCGCCAGCCATAGCCCGGTTTGCGCTCCACCATCTTCAGATCGGCAAGCAGGTCGAGCGCCCTGCGGACCGTGGGGCGCACGGCATCGTAGCGCTGCATCAGCTCCGTTTCCGAGATGTCGTCACCAAGCCTGCCATTGTCCCGGTCGGTGGCGATGCGCACCAGCAGGTCGTCATCGCCGGAGCGTTCGCCGGGTGCGGTCGCTTCCGCCGGCAGGGCGGCAAGCAGCTCGACGCCGCGCTGCGGCCGCCGGATGACGAGCCCGCGCGTGGCCAGCAGATCAAGCGCGGCGCGCACCGGCGAGCGGGAGACGTTCAGGCGCTCGGCCAGGGTCTTCTCGTTCAGGCGGTCGCCCGGAGCGACGCCGTCGGCGCGGGCGAGATCCATGATGCGCCCGGCGAGCTCTTCCTGGAGGCGCGTGGGCTGGCGGCTGGTTTCATTGTCCATAATGGTCATTGTATCACAAAAAACATTCTGATACGTCTCGTCAAGGCTGCGGCGGGCCCGGGCAGCCCTTGAAGGGGAGAGCTTAGCAACAATGCCGTTTTCCTCGCACTGCTCGCCCCATGAAATCGCCAGCCCGTCGCGGCAGCGCGGCCGCCCATACGGCGGGGGCACGCCGGATCGCAGCGGGCAGGGCGCCGGCCACCCGGCGATCCGGATGCCAGCCATTGGCGTCGCAGGGCGCCTGATCCGCGCGCCGAGCATTCCGGCCAGGCCGCGCATCGCGGTCTGTTCGCCGGAAACGAGGATGGAAGTGCCGCGCGCAACCGTCGGCGTCCCGAGTGAGACGGCACGATCGGCGGCCTTGAATCGATCATGCCCATGGGCCGCGGAGCGATGGCCCCGTGGAGCTGAAGCCAACTCAAGAAACGAGGGGATCAAGATGAGACTGCACACGCTGCTGGTACTGTCCTCCGGCCTCCTGGCCGGCATCGCGAATGCCCAGGAGGCGCAGCCGCTCCGCCTTCGCCTCAACGCCGATATCCGTTCGCTCGATCCGGGCGTCAATCGCGATGCCAATACCGACGCGGTCCAGAACCATCTCTTCGAAGGGCTGGTCGCCTTCAGGGAGGATGCGAGCGTCGGTCCGCTCCTGGCGAAATCGATCAGCGTCTCCGAGGACGGCAGGACCTATACCTTCGTGCTGCGGGACGATCTCCACTTCAGCAATGGCGAGCTGGTCGGCAGCGACGACGTGCTGTTCGCCTGGAAGCGCTACACCGATCCCGCCACCGGCTGGCGCTGCCTCTCCGAGGTCGATGGGCGCGGCGCCGTGAAGGTGACGGATGTCGTCGCCAAGGACGCCAGAACCGTCACATTCACGCTTGCAAAACCCTCCGCGCTCTTCCTCGGGACCCTGGCCCGTCCCGATTGCGGCGGCACCGGCATCTACCACAGGAGCTCGCTCGGCCCCGATGGCAAATGGCTTGCGCCTGTCACGACGGCACCCTTCAAGCTCGGCGAATGGCGGCGCGGCCAGTTCATCGATCTGGTCCGCAACGACAGATATTCCGCCTTGCCGGGGGCGCGGGACGGCCTCACCGGCAACAAGTCCACCACGCTCCAAAAGCTGCGCTTCGCCATCATCCCGGATGAGTCGACGGCGAAGGCAGCCCTGCTGGCGGGCAATATCGACGTCAATTTCGATGTCCAGAACGCCGATCTGGCCGAGTACAAGGCCAATAAGGACGTCGCCCTGGACTCGGCATCGGTGATGAATGTCAACGACATCCTGATCCAGACCAAGGATCCGCTGCTGTCCGATGTCCGCATCCGACGCGCCTTGCAGCTCGCCCTCGACCTGCCCGTCCTGGTCGACCAGGTCAGCGAGGGAACGGCCAAGCCCAACAACTCACCGATCCCGCCGGCGAGCGCCTATCACCGGAAGCTCCAAGCGCAGCCGATCGCGCGCGATCTCGCCACCGCCAGGAAACTTCTGGCGGAGGCGGGCTACAAGGGGCAGCCGATCAGGATGATCACCAACAAGCGCTACCAGAGCATGTTCGACCAGGCGGTGATCGCGCAGGCCATGGCCAGGGAGGCCGGAATCACGATCGATCTCGACGTGCTGGAATGGGGCGCGCAGCAGGACCGCTATCTCGCGGGGTCCTATCAATTGATGTCGCACGGCTTTTCCGCGCGGCTCGACCCGTCGCTGTCCTTCGAGATGTTCACCGGTTCCAAGGCGGAGCAGCCCCGCAAGGCCTGGGACAACCCCGAGGCGCAAAAGCTCCTTGCTCAAAGCATGGAGGTCGCCGACCCGGCGCAGCGTCAGGCGATCATCGACAGGCTCGAGGTGATGTTTCGCGAGGATGTTCCGATGATCGTGCTCTACTCGGAGGTCCGGACCAGCGCTGCCCGCTCCTATGTCTCCGGGTACAGGAGCTGGGCCATGGGGCAACCGCGAGCCTGGGGTGTCTCCATCGCCAGGTAGCCCATGCCGGGCACCGCCATGATGGCCGACAGGCCGGCGCCGGTGCCGAAGCTCATCCCCAAACTCTCTCGTCAGGCGCGGATGCCGGGCGCACCGCCCCTGACGCTCTTTCCGCTGAACAGGATTGGACCATGACTTTGACACGACTGCCGCGGGCGACGCCTTCATCGCGCGATGTCGACGCTGCCGGGATCACGCGCTTTCTCGACGCTGTGCAGCTCGCCGGCCTCGAACTGCACAGCTTCATGGTCTTCAAGGACGATGCCGTCGTTGCCGAGGCTTTCTGGAAGCCGTTCGGTCCCGACCGCCCGCATATGCAGCATTCCGCCACGAAGAGCTGGACGGCCGTCGCGGTCGGCTTCGTCCATGCCGATGGGCTGCTCGACCTCGACGACAAGGTCGTCGATTTCTTCCCCGAGCATCTGCCGGCCGAAATCAGCCCGAACCTCGCAGCGATGACGGTCAAGGACCTGCTGACCATGCGCACGGGCCACCGCACCGGCCTCTCCGGCGGCGAATGGCGCTACCTCACCGGAAGCTGGATCGAGGCGTTTCTGAACGAGCCGGTCGTCGAACGCCCCGGCACGCGCTTCGTCTACAGCAGCGGCTCCAGCTACATGCTGTCGGCCATCGTCACGAAGCTGACCGGGCAGACCGTCAGAGACTATCTGGAACCGCGCCTGTTCCGCCCGCTCGGCATGGGGGAGATCAGCTGGGATGTCTCGCCGGAAGGCATCGGCACCGGCGGGAACGGGCTGAGCTGCTCCGCTGAGGACATGATGAAGTTCTCCGTCCTGCATCTCCAGGACGGCATGTGGAACGGCCAGCAGGTGATCCCGGCCGATTGGGTCCGGGCGACACGGCACAATCATGTCGGCGAATTCGAGATGATGTCGTTCGACGGCAAGCGCTATCGCCCGGCCGATCCCGCTGGCGTGCCCGATATCCGCCCGGGCTATGGCTACCAGTGGTGGATGACGCCCCATGGCGGCACCCGCGCCGCCGGCGTCTTCGGGCAATATTACATCCTGTTGCCCGAGCAACGCGCCGCGATCACGATCACCGCGGCCCTTCCGCTGAGCGAGAAGCGGCTTCTGAGCACGGTCTGGGCGGAGCTGTTCCCGGCCCTGACGCAGCCGGGCTCCGCGGCAGCCGACGCGGCCCTTTCGTCACGCCTGGCGACGCTGGCGATGCCGGTCGAGGCGGGAGCGCTGCAGAGCCCTCGCGCGTCCGAGATCAGCGGCCGCACCATTCGCTTCGCGCCGAATGCCAACCACGTATCGGAAGCGTCGCTGAGCTTCGCGGCAGGGCACTGCGAATTCCGTCTCGTCGACCACCGCGGCACGCACAAGATCACGCTCGGCCTCGGGCATGGCATCGAAGGCCAGACGACGATGAGCGGGCAGGACCTGCATCACGCCTACCAGCCGGACCTCATGCGGGTGATCGCAAGCGGCGTCTGGCGCGACGAGGCGACCTTCGTCATGACGTGGCGCTATGTCGAGACCGTGTTCTGCGACACCGTCATCCTCCGCATCGAGGGCGACACGGTCGAGCTCGACCGCAGCGTCAACGTCAATGCCGGCCTGACGAAGCACCCGACGTTGAACGGTGCGCTGTCGCGGGCAGCAGCCTGAGACGAGCCCCCGGGGGCACCACCCGGGGGCGGATCGCGCGGCGATGAACACAACCCCACAGGTTCACGATGAAAATCCTCGTTCTTCCCGGTGACGGCATCGGACCCGAGATCACCACCGCCACCCTTGCGGTACTCGACGTTGCCGATGCGGCGCTGGCGCTCGGGCTCGATATCGAGACCCGCGAGATCGGCCTCGCCAGCCTGAGGGCGCAGGGCACGACCTTGCCGCAGGACGTCATGACCCGGATTCCCGAGGTCGACGGTGTCATCCTCGGCCCGGTTTCGCATTACGAATATCCGGCCCGCGACAAGGGCGGCATCAATCCCTCTGCCGAGCTGCGCGTCGTCTTCGAGCTCTTCGCCAATCTGCGCCCCTGCCGGTCGCGCGCGGGCCTGAGTATCCTGCGCAAGCCGATGGACCTGGTCATCGTGCGCGAGAACACCGAGGGATTCTACTCGGACCGCAACATGTTCGCCGGCGGCGGCGAGTTCATGCCCGATCCCCACATGGCGTTGTCGATCCGCAAGATCACGGCGAGATCCTCGGCCCGCATCGCGCGCGCCGCCTTCGAGCTGGCGCGTGGCCGCMGCCGCAAGGTCACCGCCGTCCACAAGGCCAATGTCGTCAAGCTGTCGGATGGCCTGTTCCTGCGCGAGGTCCGCAAGGTCGCTGAGGATTTTCCAGATTTGGAGCTGGAGGAACTGATCGTCGACGCGACGGCAGCGCTCCTCATCCGCTCGCCGGATCGCTTCGACGTGATCGTGACGACCAACATGTTCGGAGACATCCTCTCCGACGAGGCGTCCGAGCTGTCCGGCAGCCTCGGTCTCGGCGGCTCGATCAATACCGGCCATGACATCTGCGTCGCGCAGGCCCAGCACGGATCCGGGCCCGATATCGCAGGGCAGAACCTGGCGAACCCGACCTCTCTCATTCTCTCGGCTGCGATGCTGCTGGACTGGCGAGGCCGGCGCGACGCCAATGCCAGGCTGATCGCGGCCGCGGGCGCGATCGAACGCGCCGTCGATATCGTCCTCGACGATCCAGCGACGCGCACCCGCGATATCGGCGGCACATTGGGCACGGATGCCTTCGCGGAGGCTGTGACCGCGGAATTGCGCCGGCAACTTTCGGGACGTGTCGCGGCCTGAAGCCGAACGCCGCTTGGATCGGGCCCGTCCGATCCTGAACCCAATTCATCAGGTGAGATCGCATGTCGACTAATCCGGATACGGCTCGCGCCAGGCCCGCCGTTCTTCGTCCGTCCGAGATCCCGGCGCGCCAGCGCGGCGGTGGGGCCAAAACGATCCCGCTCGTCACGCGTCGCACGGGCTCGACCAGCTTCATCAATGGCATCACCATCTTCGAGCCGGGGGCTGCGATCCCGCTGCACAGCCACAATTGCGAAGAGAGCGTCATGCTGCTGGAAGGCGAGGCCATCGCCGAAATCGACGGTGTCGAGTACCCGATCACGGCAGGCGACATCACCTTCATCCCCGCCGATCTGCCGCATCGGTTTCGCAACGTCTCGGCGACCGAGGGTATGAAGATCCTCTGGATCTATGCCTCGATCGACGCAACGCGAACGCTGGTCGAGACAGGCGATACCCGCTCGATAGACGAGGAGCACCTGGCGCCCGTGGCGACCTGAGCAGGGAGCGTACCCAGCCGGCTGAAGGTGATCGGGACTGAGCCCTGAACCGAAGGGAGGGGGGCTGCCCCGGTCTTGGCAGAGGTTCCTGGAGGGCAATCGCTTATGTTGCGGCGATTGGAGATGCGGCACAATCTTCGCGCAGATGTGTCCCGCAAACAACGGAGGCTCAACTTTACGTTTGCCAGGTGTCGCGTGGTCTAGCGTCCCGGACTGAACTCTGTTCCACTGGCTACAGGCGGTCTGGACTTCAGACGGAGCATCTCATGTCTGCACGGCGCGATGGCTGCGGGCGATTGGCACTGAGGTTCGCGCTCGCCATCTCAATCGGCTTGGCGAGCTCTTTCGCGGTCGCGCAGGAGGAACCTGGGAAAAGCACGGCCGATCTGGCCAAGGCGGCGCAGAACCCMGTTGCCGACATGATCAGCCTGCCCTTCCAGAACAACTTCAACTTCAATGTCGKGCCGCATAAGCAGCTGCAGAACGTGCTCAACATCCAGCCCGTGATCCCGATCACGCTGAACAAGGACTGGAACCTGATCACGCGCTGGATCACGCCGGTGATCTCGCAACCGGCCCTGACGGTGAATGGCGAGCGCGAGTTCGGCCTCGGCGACATCAACCCGAGCTTCTTCTTCTCGCCGAAGCAGCCGACGCACGGCATCATCTGGGGCATCGGCCCGACCTTCGTATTCCCGACCGGCACCGACAAGACCCTGACCAGCGGCAAGTACTMGGCCGGCCCCGCCTTCGTCGCTCTGGCCATCGAAGGCCCCTGGGTCGTCGGCGTCCTCGTCAACAATGTCTGGTCCTTCGCGGGCAAGAGCAACCGCAGCGCGGTCAACGCGATGACGCTGCAGCCCTTCGTGAACTACAATTTCCACGGCGGCTGGTACCTGACCTMGTCCCCGATCATCACCGCCGACTGGGAGGCCGGCCA
>NZ_JBFTKP010000027.1:0-93670 GCF_056396005.1 Allobosea sp. 05T439
GAGACCGCCATGGCCGGTGCTGCGGTATGGGCCTCGCCCGAAAGCTGGTTCACTGCCCCGGGAATCGCTGCCGCMGGCAGGTTGTAGATGCCGAACAGCCCCGACGGATCGGCCCCGCCCGCCACCGCCCTGTCGATTCCGGCGGCCACGGAATAGGCGTTCAGTGGAGCCGTGACGCCGAGCGTCGTCATCGCCTTGGGCGTCAGTGTCAGGAGCACGTCATTTGCGGTGTAGCTTACCGCGCTGGAAACGCCGTCGCCGAAGGACGCGGTGACATCGGTCGTGCCGAATGTGCCGCTGCGGCCGCCGGCCGCCGAAAGCAGGATATAGGCACTGTTGAAGGTGTAGGGGCCACCCAGCGGCACGATCCGCAGCGTGCCGGCAAGCGTTGCCGAGCCGGTGACGTTGACCCGGTCGGAGACCGCGCCCTGCACTTCGGCAATGTAGGTCGAGCCGACGCCGAGCGTCAGGTTGCCGTTGACCGTGATCGTGCCGGGCGAATTGCCAGGCGCGAGCGTGCCGTAAACTGTGGTGCCGGGCACTTGGCCAGAGCCGCCGAGCGTAGCGCCCGCATTGACGGTCAAGCTGGAAGATGAGGCGATGGAGCCGTTCACCACCAGCGTTCCGACAGTCACGGATGTCGGGCCCGTATAAGTGCTGGTGCCCGAAATCGTCGTCGTACCCGCGAAGTTCTGCTTGAGGCTGCCCGCGCCGGAGATCGCCCCGGCAAAGACCGCTCCGGTGTTGTCCTCGGTCGTCAGGGTCTGGCCGCTGGCGATGATGACCTGCGCGCCGGTAACACCCGACAGGAAGCCGATCGTCTCGCTCTGTGCAACATCGAGGGTCGCGCCGCTGGCGATCTCGACACGCCCGGCGTCACTGATCGCCTGGCCGCCGGTGATGGTCAGGGTGCCAGCATTGATGAAGGTCGTTCCGGTATAGGTATTGGCGCCCGAAAGTGTGAGCGTGCCGCCGCCGGCCTTGACCAGGCTCCCGGCGGAGGAGCCGTTCGAGATGACGCCCTGCAGCGTCGTCGTCGCGCCGCTGGCCACGTCGATGCCGCCGGAACCGGTGATGCTGAACGTCCGCGCCGCCGCCAGCGTGGTGGTGGCCGTGACCGCCAGCGTGCCGCCGTTCGAGAGCACCAGGTCGTTGGCGGCGTTGCCAAGATTGTTGCTGGCTCCGATCGAGAGCGTGCCGCCGCTGATGGCGATATTGCCGGTGAAGTCGTTCGCGGCGGACAATACGAGGGTGCCCGCGCCGGTCTTGTTGAGCGCCGTGGAAACGCCGCCGCTAATCAGGCCAGTGCCGCCGATAGAGCTGCCATAGGTCACCGTCCCGCTCGAGACGCCGATATTCGCCGTCACGCCGCTGAGGTAGATCGCAGCGCCGCTGACGCTGCCGGCTGCGCCGGGCGACCCGCTGAAACTGCTCGGGCCCTGTCCGACGCCCTGAGTGCCACCAGTCCCCCCGGTGACCGAGACGCCCGAAATCGAGGAATCGAGGATGGTCAGCGAGCCGCCGGTGGCGACATAGATCGCGCCCCCGCGTGCCGCGCCGCCCGCGCCGCCGGAGCCGCCATCCGAGCCTGGGCCTTGCGAGCCGTTGTTGTTGGTAACGCCATCGCCGCCCTGTGCGCCATTGCCGCCATTCGCATTGCCTGCACCGCCATTGTTGTTCGGCGTATAGGCCGTGCTGCTGGTTGTGCCGGAGCCGCCGCCGCCGCCGCCGCCATCGCCGAATGATGCCCCCGCAGTGCCCGCGGTCCMTTGCATGCTGGCATGGCCGCCGGTGCCGCCGAGGCCGCCCGCGCCGCCGCCGCCGGTGGCGCCGCCATTATTGGCTGCGCCACCGGCGCCGCCATTGCCGCCATTGACTGGATCTGCCGCCGCGTTCTGTGCCACGCCGCCATTGCCGCCCGCACCGCCGGTCGCCGCATTGCCGCTGAAGCTGACTTCGGCGATCGTGACGATGGCGCCGCTGCCGACCAGAAGGCCTCCGCCCGCACCGAGGCCGCCGCCCCCGCCGCCGCCCGAGCCATACGCGAGCCCGCCGCTGTAATAGCCGTTATACCCGTTCTCGCCTTTGCCGCCGCGCGCGGCGGTGTTGGTGATCGCGAGATTGGAGATGTTGACGGTCGGCGCATTGGCGCCATTGACCTGAATGCCTTGAAAGGCCGCCGCACCATCGATCGCCTGGTTGTTGCCGGTAATGTTCACCGTGACATTGGCGTTGCTCGCCTGCAGCTGGGCGAGCGAACTCGTCAGCGTAAAGCCATTGGTGATGTTGATCGTGGTCGTGGAGCCGGCGCCCGCCGCGGCCACGGCCGCCACGGCCGCGTTCCAGTCGCTCTGGTTCGCGACATCGATCGCCAATGCCGGCGTTGCCGCCAGGGCTCCGAGCATGGCGAGCGCCGATACGCTGGCCAACCAGGCCCGCCGTATGCCGGAATGGTGGTGTTCGCGGCCCGTAGACATGCCCGAGTTCGCGCTTACTGCAGGCGCCTGGCGCGCAGTCGATGCCCAGAAATTCATGCTGCGCCCCCCAAAGGCACCGTCCAACGCGATTCGTCCG
Organism: Allobosea sp. 05T439; assembly: GCF_056396005.1. Lineage (NCBI taxonomy): Bacteria > Pseudomonadati > Pseudomonadota > Alphaproteobacteria > Hyphomicrobiales > Alloboseaceae > Allobosea > Allobosea sp. 05T439. The sequence goes on from NZ_JBFTKP010000027.1 coordinate 2,575, forward strand.
CTGGCCCCGTCGTCACCGAGCAAAGGACCAAAAAACGAATGGTGAATAGCCATTGTTGACGAGAACTATCCGCGGGAATACGGAAGCTGAGCGCAGATACAAATCAGCAACACTTACCGTGAATGCTGACGTTTCGGCATCTTCACTGCACTTGTCTCAATGAGGCGGCGTTGCGTCGGAACCGATCCGTTTCGCTATCTTGGAGCGGCCGCCGTCTGCAACAACGACTGCTTGCTCGTCATCGCTCTGATCCACCACCCACGGGCGGACTGAAACAGCGCGCCGGGCCACCACGGCAGTGTCGATTATTCCGCGTGGGGTGACGGTCCCGCAGCTCTTCGACAAGGGAGCCAGGATGTTTCCGACACTGAAACGCTGTTCCCATCCGCCGCCGCGCGCTCGCCGCGCCGAACGGATCGCCGTTCAGGCCTTGGCTGCGTCGGTCGCGAGGTAGTCAAACACGACCTCGCCGAGGCCCAGCGTCAGGTCGGCAATGTAGTGGCTCGCCGAGACCACTTCGTGAACGGGCAACCGCGCCACGTCACACATCGCATGCTCGAAGAGCTGTAGCGCGGCCGGGCCGGACCAGGCCCCTTTCAACGTCACGTCCTCCATGTAGTAGCGCACCAGCTCGCAGATGCGCGGCGAACCGTCGACATGAGGGATGATCTTGATCATGAAGGCGGGCCTGGCCATGGCCTTGGCAAGCGGCGCCAGATCGAGTTCGCGATGCTTGTAGCCCATGGTGGCGGTCGCGCAGAGGACCGAGCCGTAATGCAGGGTGCCGACGAGCGTCTCCTGTTGATGCGTCAGCTTCGGCGTCGCGAGTTTCTTCGGGAAGCCCCAGATCTCGCGCCCGCCGGCGATGGGTGAATTGTCGTCGAGATACATGGCGTGGACATAGCCGCCTTCCTGGACCTCGCCCGACGCGGTGGTGAAGCGCACCGGGATGACCTGACCCGTCTCGGTATAGTCGCCGAAGCCGGTCGAATCCGGCATGCGGATGAACTCATAGGCCACGGTATCGCCGATGACCTCCAGCGGCTCGGGCACGAACGCGCGCAGCCGCTCGATATCCGTCCGGTAGTTGATGACGACGAATTCGCGATTGTAGAATTTGTAGGGCGGCTTCGGGTAGGCGGGATTGTTCAGTGGCATCGCGAAAGCATTGGCGCGCACATCGGCGATCTTCATGACGCTGTGTCCTCGTTGCTCGTTGCCTGAAGCCTGCTGCGACATGCTCGCAAGCCACTAACTGCGCTTTCGCATCGCCAGTTCAGCCAGATCGAAGGTGGCGACGCCATCGGGCGTCTCCGCGGGCCGAAGCACTTCGGGATAGCTCAGGGTGAAGCACGCGTCTTCGTAGCCCGATGCCCAATGCTCTTCCATGGTCGCGCGCGAAAACTCGTAGTCCTTGGAGGAGCCCTCATAGCTCTTGGAGCGGTAGATCAGGTGGACGATGTTGTGGATCTTGTCGTCGGCCTCGGCGATCAACGCGAGAACGTCAGGATCGGCGTTGGCCAATGCCGTTTTCGGAACGTATTCGATCAGATGCCGCAGCGCGCGTCGCAGGCTCTGGTTCTTCCGGAACTGGTCGGTCGCTGCACGTGTGCGGCTTGAGAAGCGGATATCCTTCAAGCGCGAATCCTGGCTGGCCAGATCCTTGGGAAACTCGCCCTTCGCGCTCCACAGGTCGACCTGAAATGCGAGCGTGTCCTGGCGAGGCCGGCTGTCCAGGACCCATTGCAGCGGAGTGTTGGAAACAAGTCCGCCATCCCAGTAGCTCTCGCCATCGATCTCCACCGCCGGGAAGCCCGGCGGCAAGGCCCCGCTGGCCATGACATGCTCGGCCGCGATGACATGGGTCGCCGTGTCGAAATAGGCGAAATTGCCCGTTCTCACATTCACGGCTCCTACGCTGAAGCGTATCGGGCCGGCATTGATGCGATCGAAATCGACGAGCCGCTCCAGCGTCGCCTTGAGCGGGCTGACATCGTAGAAGCTCTCTGCAGCAGCACCGCTATCCGAGGACAGGAAGGGCGGGATCGGGCGCGGGCTGAAGAAGTCCGGCGCGCCGCCCATCAGCGTGGCGAAGGCGCGCGTCTGGTTGAGCCAGCCGTGAGCGAGATCGCCATTCCAGGGCATCGCTCCCAGCATGGACGAGAGCAAGGCGGGGAAACCCGGCAGAGGTGCAGTGATCGCCTCCCAGAAGGCGCGCAGCGCATCCACGCGCTTCCCCGGCGGATTACCGGCGATCAGGGCGGAATTGATCGCGCCGATCGAGATGCCCGCCACCCAATCAGGGTGCAGCTCGGCTTCGGCCAGGGCCTGGTAAACTCCGGCCTGATACGACCCGAGCGCTCCTCCTCCTTGCAGAAGCAGCGCGATACGCTCGAACGGTGGGCGTTTGGGCATACGGCGTACCTTGTTCATGGGGCGCAATGGCCAGGCATCTTGCATTGAACCGCTCTGCGATTGGTTCAGATTTTCATGCGGGTTGATGCGATTCAAGAGCTGCTGATCGGGGCKAACGGGCCTCGGCAGTTCTCCCGGCTGGGGACAGCACCAGTCCGATKGGATCGGGCTTTTCGCTCGCTCAGGACAGCTCCTTCACGCCGGCTGGCGTTTCGATCAGCGCACGATAGCGCAGATCATCGCCTGGTATGATGACAGGCGGACGGTCGATCCCGAGCGTCTCACAGAGCGTCGAGAGGGTGGCCGCGTCACGGTGTGCGAGCGTGAATGAGCGCAGCCGTGCACCCAGATCCGCAATCGCAGCCATCGCGCGCGGCTTGCCCCGCCTGTCGATGAGGGAAGGGGCTGCTCCGCCAAGGGGCAGGGCGCCGCCATCCGGGATCGCGAAGTCAAAGGAGGGGGCGGACCATGGCAGCGAGACCTTTCGCCCAAAGATGTCTTCGCGGCCTTGAAGGACAAGGTCGATGGTGTCGGTTCGCGCGACCCAGCCGCGCAGGCGGCGCCCCGCATCCCAATCGCCTTTGACGGCGATGCGATCGTCGAGGCCGAACCAGCGTGCGCGGCCAGGCCCTTGCGCATCCGGGTCGAGCGCGACGATTTCCAGATAGACGGTCCCGCCGAGCTGCAGCAGGTGATTATAGGTGCCCATATAGCCATGGCGCTGCCCGAAAGGGACATCGAGATCGAGGCAGGATCGAACATGGGCGACGCCTTCGACCAGCGTCGGCGCAATCACGGTGAGATGGTCGAGCGTCAGCATGTCCTGGCCAGCGGGCAAGGGGGTAGGGTTTCGTTCACGATTGTTCGGAACGCGGTCAAGTCCGGAAACCGGGAATGCCGGCTGACGATGTATTTGGGGTGGTTCCCGCTCATGGATTCGAACCACAATTCCCTGAGCCAAAATCAGGTGTCCTGCCGTTAGACGAAGCGGGATCGTCTAACCCTGTTGTCGCCCGGCACTATGCGCGGAGAAATACACCAAGCGTCCTCGGTCCGGTCTGAATACAAAGTGTTGCATGGCTCGCGGCTGCACATCAACGGCAATTGGCGTTGCGATGCTGACCTCGGCCAGCGAAGGGATCGAGAGAGTGAGGAGACGCCATGTCTGCCGATCTGCGGATCGAGAAATTCGTCGCGCTTTGGCCGGTTTCGCCATTCCGGCAGGACGCTCAACACGCCTGGCAGATCACCCAGAGGGCCGCGGAACTGGTCGGAGCGGCGCTCAGCGCTCTTAATGACGATTACAGGCGTGAAGGCGATATCGCGGTGCACCGGACCGCGACCATCGAGAGCGGGGCTGTCCTGAAGGGGCCCGCGATCATCGGGCCGGGCTGCTTCCTGGCCGCCGGCGCCTATCTGCGTGGCGGCGTGTTCCTGGACGAGGGCTGCATCATCGGGCCCGGATGCGAGCTCAAGTCGAGCTTCCTGTTCCAGGGGGCCACGCTCGCGCATTTCAACTTCGTCGGCGACTCGATCCTGGGTGCGGACGTCAATCTCGAAGCGGGTGCGATCATCGCGAACCACCGTAACGAATGGGAGACGAAGGCTATTCGCTTCGTCTTTGGCGGAGGGGTCGTCGAGCCCGGCGTCGAGAAGTTCGGGGCGCTCGTCGGGGACCACGTGCGGGTCGGCGCGAACGCGGTCATCGCGCCCGGCGCGATCATCGGCCGGGGGACCAAAATCCCCCGGTTGACGCTTGTCGATCAGGCTCCCGGCCTCTGAGGGAGGGGCGGTCAAAGCCGGACGCTTGAGCCGCCGCCTTGTGCCTCTCGACCGAGCGGCGCTGGGCCGCGCGGCGCAAAGGTCGCTTACGCCGCCCCGCTTTCGGCTGCGGGAAGCGCGGTCGGGTGTTGCGTTCCGTTGAGCAAGGCATGCACCGGATCATCGCCTGCGAAGCCGGCCTGGGCCAGTATCGCATCGACGATCGGCTTTTGCGCGCCATAGCTGAGGAGCTGGCTGCTGAGGTCCGCGATCGGGCCGCCATGTCCGGCCGATCCTGCGCCGCCAGCGCCCATGGCGCCGAGCAGGCCGCCCGCACTGAAGATCTTGATGTCGGAGATCTTCTCGATCGGCTTCATCACCTGCGCGAGAGCTTCGGGAATGACGGCGATGCGCTGCTTCGTCAGCTCGAAATCGACCATCTGCGGCGAGAGCGAATTGCGGGCTTCGTTGAGCGCACGCTCGCGCTTCGCCTCCGCCTCGCCGAGTTCGATGATGCCGCCCGCACGAACCTTGGCGGCCTCGGCCTCGGCCTGTGCCTTGGTCAGCATGGCCGCAGCGAGATTCTCGGCGGCTTCCCGTTCGGCCTCGGCCTTCACCGTAATACCGGTCGCGGCCTGCTCGGCGTCCTTGCGCGCGTCGATGACGGCGATCTTCTTGGCGCGTTCGGCGACTTCGACGGCGCGCGCGGTCGCGACCTGCTCCTCGGCGGTGACGGCTGCGGCCTTGGCTTCCTCCGCCTTTGCCTTGGCCTGCGACTCGGCTTCGCTCTTCTGTGCGACGGCGATGGCGGCGTCGATCCTGGCTGTCTCGGTGATGCGCGTCGCTTCGGCCGCGCTTTCGGCGATGCCGCGCTCGGCCGTGATGCGGGCGGTCTCCTTGGCCTGGCGCGCCTCTGCCTCGTTCTTGGCGACGCCACGTTCGGTCTCGAGCCGGGCCGTCTCCTCGGCCAGGCGTGCGGCCTGCTCCGCACGGGCCTGTTCCGCGCGCGTCTCTGCCGTCTTGTTGACGATGTCGCGCTGCTGGTTGAGTTCGGCGTCGCGTTGCTCGCGCTCGATCGTCAGGCGCTGCAGCGTTGCCTCACGGTCCTTCGTCGCGATGGCCACCTCGTTCTCGCGCACGATCTCGTTGCGTTCGCGGCGCCGCTCCTCGGTGACGCGGGTCAGCGCGGTCAAACCCTCGGCGTCGAAAGTGTTGTTGGGGTTGAAATGCTTGATGTCGGTCTGGTCGAGCCGCGTGAGCGAGACGGATTCAAGCTCGAGGCCGTTGGATTGCAGGTCGGCCGCGACGGCATCCTGCACCGCCTTCACGAAGTCAGAGCGCTTTTCCTGCAGGTCCTTCAGGCTCATGGTCGCGGCAACCGAGCGCAGCCCGTCGACGAACTTGGCTTCCACGAGGGTCTTCAGCAGGTCGGCATTGTTGGTGCGGTCGCCCAGCGTCTGCGCCGCCAGGGAGATATTGTCCGCATCCGGTTTCACCCGCACGTAGAACTCCGCGGTGATGTCGGCGCGCATGCGATCGGCCGTGATCAGCGACTCGCCTTCGCTGCGGTGAACTTCAAGGCGCAACGTGCTGAGCTGCACCCAGGAATAGGAATGGAAGATCGGCAGGATCACGGACCCGCCGTCGAGGACGACCCGCTTGCCGCCTAGGCCGGTACGGACATAGGCCTTGTCCCGGGTCGAGCGCGTATAGAGCGCCGCCATGACCACGCCGATGCCGATGATGAGCACAATCGCCGTTCCGGCAATCGTGAGGACGGAAACATAGTCCATGAACGTATTTCCCCTTATCCAGCTTCAGGTCTGCGCGCCGAGCTCATCGGGCGCAGGAATGGCCTCGAACAACCCATTGGAACCATCGACCACCAGAACGCTCGCCCCTTGCGGGATGAGGTGGCCCGCGGCGGCTTTCGCCCGAAGGACGTGGATGTTGCCGTGCAGGTCCCTGACACGGACCCGCCCCGGCTTGCCCTGGTCGAGCGGGCCGAGCGTCACCGTGCCGGTCAGCCCGATCAGGTCGGACTGGCTGATGGCGTTGGATTCATCGCCCGGGATAATCCGCGCCGTCCAACGCGACAGCGCACGTGTCGTCGGCAGCGCCACCATCACGGCGAGCAGGCTGGCAAACAGTGTCGGCAGCGGCGAAAGGAGCGCCTGGGCCACGCCCTGAATGGCGAATCCGGCGATGGCGAACGAGGCCAGCCAGATCATGATCAGCACGAGCAGCGGCACGCCGCCCCGGTTGAGCCAGGACATCCAGGCATCGAGCGGGCCGTGCTCGCTATGGACGCCGTGATGGGAGAGCCCGTCATTCACCAGCGACGAGATCGACATCCCCACGACCATCGCGAGGATCTCGATGGCGACGATGCCGACGAGGATCAGCGCAGCGATCGTGAAGGGATAGAGGCCCGGCGCAGTCAGTGCGCTCATGAACCGCTGTGCCCTTTATAGCGGGCCAGCCGCTCCTGGATTGCCCTCTCTCGTTGCAGGCGGGCCAGTTCCTCGACCTCGGAGACGCCTATCTCCGGCCGCCCGGAGACACCGGTGACGCGCTCGATCGCGTTCAGCGATTGGGCCAGTCGGTTGTCATTGCGGACCGAGGCACTCACGCCCTGGCTCGCATCCTCCGCGCCTTTGCTCTTCTTCAGGGCGGCGAGCCGGGCAACGGCATCCTGCCGGGCGGAGTTGACAGCCTGGAGGGCCTTGCCCGCCTCCTCGATCTTGCCGGCAGCCTCGGTCAGCGCCGTCTCCAGCGCCGAGCGCTGTGCCTCCAGGTCGATCTGCAGGCCGATGACGGGTGTGACCAGATCCTCGCGCCCGCTGGCCAGGCCGACTTCGATCTTCCCTGCGAGATCCTCGATCTCGTCGTTGATCTCGGCGATCTTCGCCTTGAGGCGGTGCTCTTCGGCGCGTGCCTTGCCGGCGCCCGCCCGCGCATCCTCCGCGACCGCGTCGATCTCCCTGATCGACTGCTCGACGGTGACGATGGCGTTGGCGCCTTCAAGGGCATCGACGGTGCCGTGGGCGGCGCCTGCGATGATACGCCCGATGCGCGATAAAATTCCTTCGGTGGCCATGACGGTCTCCTTCGGTGTGATGGCAGCAGCGATGCCGACGAGGATGAGAGACTCGTCATCCCGCAGCACCAGCCGTGCTTCGGCGTGATCCGACCAACCCGGTACGTAGCCGGCAACAGAATAGGGAATGAGCCTGCGCCCCTCGATGGTGGAGAGGCTCAGATGTGTGGGGGTCTTGATGGCATAGAGCCGCCCATCCAGCGGCAGGTCGGCGACGACGGTTCCACTGGTTCGGCCGGCGTGATCCCGCAGGCCGAGCGTCACCAGCCGCGCCGGTAACCGCGTCTGTTCGCGGATGGTGGCGTAAGCCTGCTCGTGCAAGGCGACGAGATTCGCACTGGCGCCGCGATCCCGTTCGATCTCGTCGAGAATGCGCATCATCTCGGCATAATCCGCGAGCGTTGCGCGGATCGCGCGCATGTCGTCCGGCGAGGGGTCCAGGACGTAGCTCATGGTCGACTGATAGCGCGAAACCATGCCGAGGATATAAAGCACTTCCTTTGTGCTTTCAAGGGACGCCTACGTAACGTCAGCTATGACCTGCCGTTGGTGCGCCGGTCATGAATACGGCCGGGCGCCGATGCGGAACAGGTGCTCGCCCGGAAGAGGGAAAATGCGGGCGCAGATGCGCCGGGGATGCCGCCAAGAGCACCCTGATATCGCCAGCAGCGCGGGCGCGAGGCACCTCTTTCGCAATACATACAGAGAGACCTTCAGGACTCGGTGCTCAACAAGAGTATGGCGCGTCGCGCCGCAGGATACTCTGTTGGCACCGGTGTCTGGCGACGTGCGCCGATTGCTGCCCTGTGCCATGAATTGCAGGCCGCGGTGAGGGCGGCGGGGCCACGCTAACCCGGAAGCCAGGATGACCAGGATTCTTCATCGCTCCCTGAATGGGCGGCTACCGCGAGCGGTTGCGGGGCAGGGCATCACGATCACGGATGCCGAGGGGCGCAGCTATATCGACGGTTCCGGTGGGGCCGCCGTCTCCTGCCTCGGCCATGGCCACCCGGAGGTGCTTGCGGCGATGCGCGCCCAGATGGACCGCATCAGCTATGCCCACACCTCCTTCTTCACCACCGATGTCGCGGAAGAGCTTGCGGAGCGCCTGATCGACCTGGCGCCAGCAGGGCTGGACTACGTCTATCTCGTCTCGGGCGGTTCGGAGGCGGTCGAAGCGGCGCTCAAGATGGCGCGGCAATATTTCGTCGAAATCGGCCAGCCGCAGCGCCGCCATTTCATCGCCCGCCGGCAGAGCTATCACGGCAATACGCTCGGCGCGCTCGCGGCCGGCGGCAATGCCTGGCGGCGGGCGCAGTTCCAGCCGATCCTGCCACAGAGCCACCATGTCTCGCCCTGCTATGCCTATCGTGACCTCAGGCCAGGCGAGACGTCCGAAGCCTATGCCGAACGGCTCGCCGACGAACTGGAGGCGAAGATCCTCGAACTCGGCGCCGAAGAGGTGATCGCCTTCGTAGCTGAGCCGGTGGTCGGCGCAACGCTGGGAGCTGTCGGGCCGGTCGCGGACTATTTCGCGCGGGTGCGCCGCGTCTGCGACAAATACGGCGTGCTGCTGATCCTCGACGAGGTGATGTGCGGCATGGGCCGCACCGGCACGATGTTCGCCTGCGAGCAGGACGGCATCTCGCCCGACCTCGCCACCATCGCCAAGGGGCTGGGGGGTGGCTATCAGCCGATCGGCGCCGTGCTGCTGTCGCAGCGGATCTATGACGCCTTCGCCCAGGGCTCAGGGCTGTTCCAGCATGGTCATACCTATATCTGCCACCCGCTCGCGGCGGCGGCGGCGAACAAGGTCGTCGAGATCATCTCGCAGCCGGAAATGATGGGACATGTCCGCCTGATGGGCGAGCGCCTGCAGGCTGGGCTCGACGCACGGCTCGGCCAGCACGCCCATGTCGGCGACATCCGCGGGCGCGGTCTGTTCCGCGGCATCGAGATCGTTGCGGACAAGGAAACCAAGGCCCCCTTCGATCCGGCCCTGAAGCTGCATGCCCGGATCAAGAAGGAGGCGATGGCGCGCGGCCTGATGAGCTATCCGATGGGTGGCACAGTGGACGGGCGGCTCGGCGACCATGTGCTGCTTGCACCGCCCTACATCATCCAGCCTGACGAGATCGACCTTATCGTCGAGCGGATCGGCGCGGCGATCGAGGCAGCGGTGCGCAGCTGACTGGCCCGATGCTTCAGCCTTTCCGTGTTTGCATCGGTMCCAAAAACCGGAACTTTTTCGGGCCAGTGATTTTGAGAACCGGCATCCTCCGGCGCTGCCTTCAACGAGATTGACAATGACGAACTCGCCTTGCCCACCGATCACTGACGCCGGCTGGCCGGACCAGATTGCCGAGATGCGAACCGGTTTTGCCGGCGCGCTCAATGTCTACCGAACGATGGCCCATCATCCGGAGCTGCTGAAGGCCTGGGCTGCGCTACGYCAGCATGTGGTGAGGGACAGCGCGCTCGGCGCCGTGCGTTCGGAGCTGGTTATCCTGCGCGCCGCGCACCGGATGGGCTCGCCCTATGAATGGGCCCATCATGTCAGCCGGTCCCGGGTTTTGGGGATGAGCGATGCGCGTATCGCCGCGATGCGCGGGATGCCGGAGGGCGAGGACGGGCTGGTCGCCCGCGCTGTCGACGCGCTCTTCGATCAGCGCCGCCTGCCGGCCGAACTCGAGGCCGAGCTTGCGGAGGCATTCGGGCGCAAGGCGGTCTTCGACCTGATCGCGACCGTCGGATTCTATTCCGTGCTCGGCTATATCCTGATGACCTACGACACGCCGATCGACGGGCCGGTCGCAACGGAAATGGCGGAACGGCCCTTGTCCGGCGCGTAGCAGGACTAGACCGGCCTTTGCGCGCGCCTCGATCAGGCGTGAGCTTTCGTCCAATGCGCAGCCGTCGCATCGAGGGTGGCCGCGATCACGGCGCCGACGCCGCGGTCGTTCAGGCGGTAGAAGATCCGCCGGCCGACGCGGCGCGTCGACACGATCCTTTGAAGCCGCAGGCGGGTCAGCTGCTGGGAGACCATGGCCTGGCTCAGGGACAGGGCGGTTTCGAGTTCCGCGACCGAGCGTTCCTGCTCTGCAAGCAGATAGAGCAGCTGCAGCCGGTTCTTGTGAGCCAGGACCTTGAACAGCTCGCTGGCCTGCAAGGCCCTGGCTTCCAGCGTCGCGGCTGGTTCCGGGAGGGAGGTCGCTCTGTCGTCCGGCATGGCACCCAATGGTCGCGCGATCAGGAAGTTCGCTATATCCATTGGAATATAACCGACCGGGCAGGTCGTTGTCCACGCAGATCTTCCAGGCCATCGCTGGGAAGGACGATTTGCGCGCAACCGTTACTTCATGACTCTAACGAAGAAGCCAAGACATCGCATTGTATTTCCGTCTGAATAACGGGGAGGGCGGAGAGCTGTCTCCTTGGCCGGCACGCCCCAAACGGATCGAGGCCCGCGGCATGCCGCAGGCCTCGACGGTCACGTCCGAATCCTGTCGGTTACCGGAACAGCGCCAGCGACTTGGACAGGGTGATCCAGACACCCCAGGCAATCGGGATGCCGACGACGGCCCAGGCGAGCAGCGCCGTGCCGTCGAGCCCGCCCTTGCCGATGCCGAAGGAGCCGTAATGCAGGCTGGCGCTGGCATTGGCCGACTTGGCCTGGAGGGCGGCGACTTCCGCGTCCTTCATGAACCAATTCGTCGCAACGGGGCGCACGAGCAGGTTGCAGATGAAGCCCAGCACCAGCATGCCGKCCAGGATATACATCGTCCGGTCATAGACCTGCGCACGGGGCACGCCCGCATTGATCTGCGCCTCGCGGATGTAGTTCACGACCACCGGGCCGACGATGCCGGCGGTCGACCAGGCCGTCAGCAGGCGCCCGTGGATCGCGCCGACGAACTGGGTTCCGAACATGTCGGCGAGATAGGCCGGTACCGTCGCGAAGCCGCCGCCATACATCGACAGGATGATGCAGAAGAAGGCGACGAACAGCGCCAGCGAGCCGGCATGCGCCGCCCAGGGCGAGAGCCCGTAGAGCAGCATGCCGAGGCCGAAGAAGGTGGCATAGGTCAGCTTGCGCCCGAGCTTGTCCGACAGCGAGGCCCAGAAGAAGCGGCCGACGATGTTGAACAGCGAGAGCAGGCCGACAAAGGCCGCGGCGATCGTCGCGATCTGCTTCTTCTGCTCGGCATCGAGCGCGGCAAAGCCGATCTCGGGCTTGCCCATCAGCGATCCCGCGAAAATCTCCTGCAGCATGGGTGACGCCATGCCGAGCACGCCGATGCCGGCGGAGACGTTGAGGCAGAGCACCGCCCAGATCAGCCAGAACTGCCGCGTCTTGTGCGCGTCCTTGAGATGGACATGGCCGGACGTGATCATCGCGTTCTGCGTTGCCGGCGGCGTCCAGCCTTCCGGGCGCCAGCCGGCGGGCGGAATGCGGTAGCCGAAGGCACCTGCCATCATGAAGGCGAAGTAGATCACGGCCATCACGACGAAGGTTTGCCAGACACCGACGGAGGTGGGCGTCTTGAAATAGTTCATCAGGATGTCAGCCAGTGGCGAGCCGATCATCGCGCCGCCGCCGAAACCCATGATCGCCATGCCGGTCGCCATGCCGCGCCGGTCCGGGAACCACTTCACCAGCGTCGAAACCGGAGAGATGTAGCCAAGGCCAAGTCCGATGCCGCCGATCACGCCCGAGCCCAGCCACATCAGCCAGAGCTGGTGGGTGTAGACGCCAAGGGCCGAGATCAGCAGTCCGCCACACCAGCACAGCGCCGAGACGAAGGCAGCCTTGCGCGGGCCCGAGCGTTCGAGCCAGCCACCCCAGATCGCTGCCGAAGAGCCGAGCAGCACGAAGAACAGCGTGTACATCCAGCCGAGATCGGCGACCTTCCAGTCGCAGCTCGTCGTGAACAGCGAGCCGATCAGCCCGACATCCGCCGCGCAGGCGACGGGCTTGGTGATGCCGATCGCTTGGCTGAGCGGCAGCCAGAACACGCTGAAACCATAGGCCATGCCGATGCATAGATGGATGCAGAGCGCCGCAGGCGGCACCAGCCAGCGATTGAACCCCGCAGTCGCGATGATCCGCTCCCGGTCCAGCAGGCCGGGCGACAGTGCGACTTGCCCCAGATCTTGTGCGATGCTCATCCCAGTCATTCTCCCCGAGCGTTTGGCGTCCTGGCCGGTTTCCGCACCGGCTTCTTCCGACACCGGCCTTCCCTCGAAGGGCCGGTGGCATTCCGTGAACAGCAGAGATGTCAGCGTCCGGCGGGCGCGCCCTTGATCCTGGGCAGCGCCTTGCGCAGCAGCGGTGGCAATCCGGACGGGTTTGCAGCGAAGGCTGCGATGAAGTCGTCGCGCATGCGCCGGCTCCAGAACTGGTTGATATGGTCGGCGATCGCGGGCACGGCCTGCTCGTCCGGGTAGGATTGGAAGAACTCGGCGATCTGGCCGCCCATGTGCGCGAGCTTGGCGCCTTTACCTGCCAGCACCGCTTCGGCATGCGAGGAGGGCGTATTGCCTATCGTGCTCATGACGTGTGGGCCTCCCGCTCATGCGCGAGCGTGCCAGTGAAAAGCATGGCAGCATCGCTGCGCGCGATGCTGACCAGGGTGAGGCCGAGGCGCTTGGCCCGCTCGATCGCCAGGGATGTCGGGGCCGAAACCGAAACCAGCGTTCCGGCTCCGAAGATCGCGGCCTTCTCGACCATCTCGAATGAGGCGCGACTGGTGACGAGGACGAAGCCGTCATCGGTGCCATGGCCGGCACGAAGCCGGGCGCCGATCAGCTTGTCCAGCGCATTGTGACGGCCGACATCCTCGCGTGCAGCCAGGATCTTGCCCTCGCCGTCGCACCAGGCCGCGGCATGGACGGCGCGCGTCAGGCGATGCAGGGGCTGGTGGCCTTCCAATGCGGCGAGCGAAGCCCGGATGGCGGCAGGCGTCACCGCGGAGCGGCTGCGGGACAGCCGCTCCGCGACCGGCAGCTCGGCCAGGGTTTCGACGCCGCACAAGCCGCAGGATGTGCGGCCCGAGAGATTGCGACGCCGGGCCAGATGCTCGCGGAAACGGCCGGGCGCCAGATCGACCGAGACCACGATGCCGTCTTCCCGCGGCGTGACCCGGATCTCGCGGATCTCCTCAACCCCGGTGATGATGCCTTCGGTCAGGCTGAAGCCGACGACGAAATCCTCCAGGTCGGCCGGGCTCGCCATCATCACCGCATAGGGCAGGGTGCCATAGACGACGTTCACCGGCGTCTCGACCGGGACCTCGGCGATCGCGAACGGCTGCGGGCCTGAGTCGAACCGCAGCGGTTCGACCTGGACGGCGCAGGAGGCCGGGGACTGGGCGGGCGAACTATTCTGCGGCATCCGGCAACCTGCCCGCGATCAGCCTGAGCGAAACGTCTTCCTCCCGGTTCCGCTCCTGCCATTGCGAATAGTAATTGGTGCGCCGAACCTCGACGGCCGTGACCTTGTATTCCGGGCAGTTCGTCGCCCAGTCCGAATAATCGGTGGTGATGACGTTGGCGCCGGTCGAGGCATGGTGGAAGGTCGTGTAGACCACGCCCGGTTGCATGCGTTCCGAGACCTCGGCCCGCAATGCGATATCGCCCGAGCGGCTGGCAAGCGAGATCAGATCGCCCGTCTGGATGCCGCGGTTCTCCGCGTCGAATGGGTGAATTTCGAGCACATCCTCATCGTGCCAGATCGAATTCTCGGTCCGGCGCGTCTGAGCCCCGACATTGTACTGCGAGAGAATGCGGCCGGTCGTCAGGATCAGTGGGAAGCGCGGGCCGGTGCGCTCCTGCGTCGGCACGTATTCCGTGATCATGAACTTGCCCTTGCCGCGCACGAAGCGGTCGACATGCATCAGTGGCGTGCCGTTCGGGGCTTTCTCGTTGCAGGGCCATTGCACCGAGCCTTGCTTGTCGAGCTTGTCATAGCTCACCCCGGCGAAGCTTGGCGTCAGTCGCGCGATCTCGTCCATGATCTCGCTGGGATGGGCGTAGGCCATGTCATAGCCGAGCGCATTGGCGAGATCGATCGTGACCTGCCATTCCGACTTGCCCGAGAGCGGCGCCATGACCTGGCGGACGCGGTTGATCCGGCGTTCGGCATTGGTGAAGGTGCCGTCCTTCTCCAGGAAGGACGAGCCCGGCAGGAAGACATGGGCGTATTTCGCCGTCTCATTCAGGAAGAGATCCTGGATGACGACGCATTCCATCGCAGCGAGACCCGCCGTGACGTGCTGGGTGTTGGGATCGGACTGCGCAATGTCCTCGCCCTGGACATAGAGCCCCTTGAACGTGCCCCCGACCGCCTCGTCGAGCATGTTGGGAATGCGCAGGCCCGGCTCGGTCTCGAGCGGCACGCCCCACATCATCTCGAAGATCTGGCGGGTCGCATCGTCGGAGACATGGCGATAGCCGGAGAACTCATGCGGGAACGACCCCATGTCGCAGGAGCCCTGGACATTGTTCTGGCCGCGCAGCGGATTGATGCCGACGCCCTCGCGGCCGATATTGCCGGTGGCCATCGCGAGGTTCGCCATCGCCATGACGGTGGTCGAGCCCTGGCTGTGCTCGGTGACGCCGAGCCCGTAATAGATCGCACCATTGCCGCCGGTCGCGAAGAGGCGCGCGGCGGCGCGGACCTCGGTCGCCGGCACGCCGGTGAATTCCTCGCTCGCCTCGGGCGAGTTGCGCTCTTCGGCGATGAAGCGGGCCCAGATCTCGAAATCGGTGAGGTCGCAGCGCTCGCGGACATAATCCTCGTCGATCAGCCCCTCGGTGACCACGACATGGGCAATCGCATTGATCAGCGCGACATTGGTGCCGGGCCTGAGCTGGAGGTGATGCTCGGCCTTGATGTGCGGCGACTTCACGAGGTCGATCCGGCGCGGATCGGCGACGATCAGCTTGGCGCCCTCGCGCAGGCGCTTCTTCATCCGCGAGGCGAAAACCGGGTGACCGTCGGTCGGGTTTGCACCGATGACCATGATGACATCCGCCTTGGCCACCGACTTGAAGTCCTGGGTACCGGCGGAGGTGCCAAATGTCGTCTTCAGACCGTAGCCGGTCGGCGAGTGGCAGACGCGGGCGCAGGTATCGACATTGTTGTTGCGGAACGCGGCGCGCACCAGCTTCTGGACGAGGAAGACCTCTTCATTGGTGCAGCGGGACGAGGTGATCGCACCAACCGATTCCCGCCCGTAGCTGGCCTGAATCCGCTTGAACTCGGACGCCGCGTAGCCGATCGCCTCCTTCCAGGACACCTCGCGCCAGGGATCGGTGATCTTCTCGCGGATCATCGGCTGGGTGATGCGGTCCTTGTGGTTCGCATAGCCCCAGGCGAAGCGGCCCTTGACGCAGGAATGTCCCTCGTTCGCCTTGCCGTCCTTGTAGGGAACCATCCGCACGACGCGGTCGCCCTGCATCTCGGCCTTGAACGAGCAGCCGACGCCGCAATAGGCGCAGGTCGTGACCTTGGAATGCTCCGGCTGGCCCATCGCGATGACGGAGTTTTCCATCAGGGTCGCGGTCGGGCAGGCCTGGACGCAGGCGCCGCAGGAGACGCATTCGGAGCCGAGGAAGTCGGTTGGGCCGGCCGCGACGCGCGACTCGAAGCCGCGTCCGGTGATCGTCAGTGCGAATGTGCCCTGCACCTCTTCGCAGGCGCGGACGCAGCGGTTGCAGACGATGCATTTCGACGGGTCATAGGTGAAATAGGGGTTCGAAGCGTCCTTGCCGAGGAACAGCGCGTTGGCCGCGCCGTCCTGCTTCGCGAAGACGTGGTTCTCACCCTCATAGCCATAGCGCACCTCGCGCAGGCCGACGGCGCCGGCCATGTCCTGCAATTCGCAGTCGCCATTGGCCGAACAGGTCAGGCAGTCCAGCGGATGATCGGAGATGTAGAGCTCCATCACGCCCTTGCGCAGCGTCGAGAGTTGCTCGCTCTGCGTCCTGACCACCATGCCGTCCTCGGCCGGTGTGGTGCAGGAGGCCGGAGTGCCGCGCCGCCCCTCGATCTCGACGAGGCAGAGCCGGCACGAGCCGAAGGGTTCGAGCGTATCGGTGGCGCAGAGCTTCGGGATCTTGGTGCCGAGGCTCATTGCCGCCGCCATGACGGAGGTGCCGGCCGGCACCGTGACGCTCTGCCCGTCGACCGTCAGCGTGACCAGCTTCTCCGCCACGCGGATCGGCGTCCCGAAATCGATCTCCTTGATCAGGCTCATCAGATGCTCCTCATTCGGCGGCCATCGGCAGCGGTGGCCGGTCGAAATCCTCGGAAAAATGGTTCAGCGCGCTCAGCACCGGCATGGGGGTCAGGCCGCCCATCGCGCAGAGCGAGGCGTCGGTCATCAGGCGCGAAAGATCGCGCAGCACGGCGATGTTCTTCGGGCGCTCGTGGCCTGCGATGATGCGGTCCATCACCTCGACGCCGCGCGTCGCGCCAATGCGGCAGGGCGTGCACTTGCCGCAGCTTTCCTTGGCGCAGAACGCGAAGGCGAAGCGCGCCTGCTTGGCCATGTCGACCGTGTCGTCGAACACGACGATGCCGCCATGGCCAAGCATCGCCCGGCTGGCCGCCAGCGCCTCGTAATCCATCGGCGTGTCGAGTTGGCTCGCAGTCAGATAGGCGCCGAGCGGACCGCCAACCTGGACGGCGCGGATCGGCCGGCCGCTCAGTGTGCCGCCACCAAAGCCCTCGATGATCTCCCGCAGCGAGATGCCGAAGGCGAGTTCGATCAGCCCGCCACGTCTGACATTGCCGCCGAGTTGCACCGGCAGCGTGCCGCGCGAGCGACCCATGCCGAAATCAGCATAGGCCTGGGCGCCATGGGCCAGGATCCAGGGCACGGCCGCGAAGGACAGCACGTTGTTGACGATCGTCGGCTTGCCGAACAGGCCTTGCAGCGCAGGCAGGGGCGGCTTGGCCCGGACGATCGCCCGCTTTCCTTCCAGGCTTTCGAGCAGCGACGTCTCCTCGCCGCAGATATAGGCGCCGGCCCCGAGCCGGGCCTCGAGGTGGAAAGCATGTCCGGAACCGAGGACCGAGTCGCCGAGCAGGCCGGCATGCTCCGCCTTCAGAATGGCGCGGCAGAGTGTGCGATAGGCATGCGGATATTCCGAGCGCAGATAGATGTAGCCACGCGTCGCGCCGACGGCGATTGCCGCGATCACCATGCCCTCGATCAGGAGGAAGGGGTCGCCCTCGATGAGCATGCGATCGGCAAATGTGCCGGAATCGCCCTCATCGGCATTGCAGACGATATATTTCTGATCGGCCCTGGCGTCCTGGACGGTCTTCCATTTGATCCCGGTCGGGAACCCGGCGCCGCCCCGGCCGCGCAGGCCCGACGCGCGAACCGTCTCGACGATCTCGGCCGGCTGAAGCGCGAGCGCCGACTGCAATCCGGCCAGGCCGCCATGGGCGCGATATTCCGGCAGGGAGAGCGGATCGGTGACGCCGACACGCTCGAAGGTCAGGCGTTGCTGGCGCTTCATCCAGTCGAGTTCGGCGACCGGGCCAAGCCGCAGCGTATGCGCATCGCCATGCATGAAGCCTGCATCGAACAGGCCGGCTACCCCTGCCGCGGTGACCGGGCCATAGGCGACGCGGCCCTCGCTGGTTTCAACCTCGACCATCGGTTCCAGCCAGAGCAGGCCGCGCGAACCATTGCGGACGAGTTCGATCTCGATGCCGCGCTCCGCGGCTTCTCGCAGGATCGCCTGCGCGACCGCTTCGGCGCCGACCGACAGGGCGGCCGCATCGATCGGCACGAAGACGCGGATGCCGGGGGGCGGGCTGTTGGTGAACTCCTGGCTCATCGCTGCCCCCTCGAGCCGGGCTGCGTCTCGCAAAGCGCAAGCAGGCGCGCTGCGTCGACGCGCCCGATCAGTTCGCCATCCACCAGGGCCGAGGGCCCGAGTGCGCAATTGCCGAGGCAATAGACGGTCTCGACCGCGACGGGGCTGTCGGGAGACGCGTGATCGACCGCGATGCCGCCCGCCTGGGCAAGATGCGCGACGAGGTCTTCGCAGCCGAGCGCCTGGCAGGCCTCGGCCCGGCACAGCTTGACGACGCGGCGCGGCGGCGGCTCGGACCGGAAGTCGTGATAGAAGCTGATCGTGCCATGAACCTCGGCCCGCGACAGATTCAACGCTTCCGAGATCAGCGGAACGGCCTCGGCGTCGATATAGCCGAACTCCTCCTGCAGCGCGTGCAGGATGGGCAGGGTTGCGCCTTCCAAATGAACGAGCCCGCCGACGATTCGACGTGCTTCGTCCCGGTCCCATGCCGGAAACTCAGCCATATTTCCTCCAAGCGGGCCGTTGAACCGGCCGTCATGCTTGTGGTCAGGGTGGCCAAGGCTGGAACGATTTCAAATCGTTTGTTCCAACTACGTGATAGTTTCTAGCTATCAAAAAGCAGCGTTCCCGGGATGCTTGCCGCATCTCCTTGCGTGCCAATCCATAGAACGCGGCCAAACGATTATAGTTCCCTCCGGGAGGAGCTGGATCTGCCGTCTTAGATAGAACTCAGCTATCTCACGATGGGCAGGCGAGGCAGGCCGGCCTCGCTGATCGGGCGCGACATCATCAGCAGGTTTCGCGCCAAGGGCGCGAAGGGCTGGCGGTCCGCCACGATCAGCCCGATGGTGCGCTTGGCGTCCGGCTCCACGAGCGGCAGGGCCTTGGTTCCGAGCGGTACCCCGAAGAACTCGAGCAGCTGCAGCGAGACGATGCTCGAGACGCCCTGGATCCCGGCATGAGAGCACAGGTTGAAGATCGAGTTGGTTTCGATTGCCGGCCGAGGCGAATGTCCGACGGAGCGAAAGATGCCGTCGATGATCCGTCGGTTCTGCATGTCGGAGGTCAGCAGGCAAAGCTTGAGCTCCGCGGCTTCCGCCCAGGTGATGGTGTCCTGCCGCGCGATCTCGCCATCCTCGCGCGTCAGCAGCACATAGGATTCCAGGTAGATCGGCTTCGAGATCACGCGGTCGAGAGGTTCATTGTCGAGATAGGTCAGGCCGACATCGAGCTCGAAATTGTCGATTCGGCTCTGGATCTCGGCCGAGGTCAGCGACAGCACGGTCAGGGAGACCGCCGGGTAGCGCTCCGAGAACGGCGCGGTGATATGGGCGATCATCGGCAGGGCTGTCGGAATGGCGCCGAGCCGGATACGGCCGCTCACGCCCTGCCTGAGCTCGGCGATCGATTCCTTCAGCAGGTCGGCCTCCGCCAGGATGCGGCGGGCATGGGCGAGGACGACCTCGCCCTCCTTGGTCAATCCCTGAAACCGGCGCCCCCGCTCGACGATGAGCACGCCGAGTTCCTCCTCCAGCTGGCCGATGGCGGTGGACAGGGTGGGTTGGGAGACGTGGCAGGCCTCGGCTGCGCGTCGAAAATGCTTCTCGCGGGCAAGGGCGTCCAGGTAGACAAGCTGACGAATGATCATTGCAGCTAGGCTAGCGCGGCGGTCGTTCGGTTCAATCTGAAAATGTGCCGATCTGCCCGCGAAAGCGCTCAGACCTTCCGGAACTCCATGCGGTAGATCACCGCTTCGCCGGTTGCGGGATCGTGGCCGGGCGCTCCGCTGATCACGAGGCTGTCCCCGGCCAGGGTGTAGGGCCGGATCAGGTCGATCTGCCAGGTCGGGTTCCAGGCAGCGTCGACATGGTGGGTGACCTTGTCGTCCTCCAGCGTATAGGCCGCCGCATAGGCAAGCATCGAATCGAACAGACCGATCTTTTCCTCGGGCGATGGCGCAGACCCGACGGGCTTCTCCCTGTTCCGGTCAAGCACGAGCGCCATCATTCGACCGTCGGGCTGATAGGAAATGTAGCCGACCGGATCAGACCCCATGGCGTCGGTCACGACCCCGGTCGCGACAGCCTCGCGCGTCCAGGAGATCATTTTCCAGGTGCCCAGCAGAGCTTCGGCGTCGGCCATGCCAGTCTCCAACGACGCTTTCGCGAGTTGGTAGCCATCTTGCTCGGGGCATTCGATAAAGCAAATGGGGCTTAGGCGTGCTGCGCTGCGACGGGGCGCTCGATGCTTTTTCATTCCGGCGACGGAACAATGTCCACTCGCCGACGTTCCCTGTTCCGGTGTGATGCGCGGGGACGCTATGGGTAAGGCCGAACAATCTGCAATGGGCGATGAGCGTTATCGCATCCTGGTCGAGGCCGTCACGGATTATGCGATCTACATGCTCGACCCGGCAGGCGCGATCGGCAGCTGGAACCGCGGGGCCGAACGCTTCAAGGGCTACACGGCGCTGGAGGTGCTTGGCACCAATTTCTCGCGTTTCTACACCGATGCCGATCGCGCGAGGGGACTGCCCGCGTTCGCGCTGGGCACGGCGGCGCGCGAGGGCCGCTTCGAAAGCGAGGGCTGGCGCGTCCGCAAGGACGGCACGACCTTCTGGGCCAGCGTCGTCATCGATGCGATCTATGGAACGGACGGCGAACTCCTCGGCTTCGCCAAGATCACGCGCGATCTGTCCGAGCGGAGAGAAGCCGAAAATGCCCTGCGTCGAAGCGAGGAGCGCTTCCGGCTCCTGGTGCAGGGCGTCACCGACTACGCCATCTATATGCTCAATCGCGACGGCATCGTCAGCAACTGGAATCAGGGTGCCGAGCGGATCAAGGGCTATGCGCCAGACGAGATCATCGGGCAGCATTTCTCCCGTTTCTATACGGCCGAGGATCGCGAGAGGGGCGAGCCCCAGCGCGCGCTCGACACGGCCATCCGCGAGGGCAAGTTCGAGAAGGAGGGTTGGCGCCTCCGGAAGGACGGAACGCCGTTCTGGGCAAGCGTGGTCATCGATGCGATTAAGGGGGACAATGGCGAGGTCATCGGCTTCGCCAAGGTCACCCGGGACATGACCGAACGGCGACGCCATGAGCAGGCGCTGGAGGAGGCGCGGCAATCGCTGCTTCAAAGCCAGAAGACCGAGGCCATCGGCCAGCTCACCGGCGGCGTTGCGCATGACTTCAATAATCTGCTGGCCGCCATCCTCGGCAGCCTGGAGCTCATCCGCAAACAGGCCTCGAGCGAGAAGGTCGCCGCTCTCGCCGATAACGCGATCGAGGGCGCGCGCCGGGGCATTTCCCTGACACAGCGCATGCTGTCCTTCGCGCGCCGCCAGGAACTTTCTCCCACGACGGTCGACCTGCCGAAGCTGGTCTCGGGCATGTCGGAGTTGCTCCAGCGCTCGCTCGGTCCGCTCGTCAGTATTGAAACGCGGTTTCCGCTGGCGCTGGATGCGGCGCGCGTCGATCCGCATCAGCTCGAACTGGCGCTGCTGAACCTGACCATGAATGCGCGGGACGCCATGCCAGGTGGCGGGACGATCATCATTGCGGCGCGCGCTGAGGATATTGCGGCGGCCGGGCGCTCGAACCTGGCGCCAGGGCGCTATCTCTGCCTGTCGGTGAGCGATGTCGGAGAGGGAATGGACGAGCAGACGTTGGCACGCGCGACCGAGCCGTTCTTCACGACCAAGGGGGTCGGCAAGGGCACCGGGCTCGGGCTCTCCATGGTCCATGGCATGGCCGAACAGTCCGGGGGGGGATTCGTCCTCAAGAGCCGGTCCGGAGAGGGGACGACGGCCGAAATCTGGCTTCCCGTCGCAGAGCGATTGCCGACGCAGGAGGTCTCGCCCGATGCCCGATCGTATCCGGCGGATGACAAGCCCCAGCGCTCATTGCGGGTGCTCGCCGTCGATGACGACGCACTCATCCTGATGAACACGGCGGCCTTGCTCGAGGATCTTGGACACAGCGTGATCGAGGCGGCCTCGGCCAGGGAGGCGCTCGAGGTGCTCGACGGCGGCGCAAAGATCGATCTCGTCATCACCGACCACGCGATGCCCCGGATGACGGGCGCCCAGCTCGCCGAAATCATCAGGGCGAAATGGCCGGACCTGCCGATCATCCTGGCAACCGGCTATGCGGAGCTGCCAACCGAGCAGGGACAGAAACTGCCCCGGCTCTCAAAGCCGTTCTGGCAGGTCGATCTCCAGCGTGCCGTCGACGCGGCAACAAGCTGAATTCGGCACGCAGATCCGACTGCGCCGCGGCCCAATACTAGCCGGCGAGTGCTGCCGTCGTGGTTGCCACATCCTGGCAATCGGAGTTCGTGGCGGCAACTTCCAGCGCGGCGATGAAAAGCGCGCCCTTGTCCGTCACATGCGTGATCAGCACCTCGACTGATCGCCCGTCATTGCAGACCAGTCTCAGGCGGTCGGCAAAGACCAACGGATCCCAGGCATCCAGATCGCCGATCAGCTCACCGGACAGGAGGCCGTCCGGCTGGGTCACCATGCGGTATTCCAGCGGAAGCTGTGCTCCGCTCTTGAGTACGATTTTTCCTGCAACTGGCATCGCTGCTCCTGTTCCGGGACGGGCGAAACTTCGGCGCGGTCCCTGAGATAATTTTCTCAAGAGTACCGCGCCTCGCCCGTCGATACGATAAAAAACCAATTGGTGCAGTGGCTTATAGCGAGGCGTGCGCACCGCCTGCTCATTTCGAGCCGATGGCGCAATGGGAACAAATGAGTAAGTGGCGCATTCTGATGAGAGTGATGCTTTTGCGTCGATTGAGTGATCCGGGCAGCGCAGGGTCGGACAATGAGCGAGACAACGATCAAGGGAACAAGCCTCAGCCGCGGCGAKCGACTTCAGGTCATGCTCGACGAGGACGAGCTGCGGGTGATCGATGACTTCCGGTTCAATAATCGCATGCCGACGCGTGCCGCGGCCGTGCGGGAGCTGCTCAGGCGAGGGCTGGAGGCCGTCGGTTACACGCTCGTGCCGGGCGCAAAATCCAGCTCCTACGGCGTGATGAATGGCGGGGACGGCGAAGGCGAGGCCCAGGCCGGATCAGAATGAGGGCGCCTCTTCGTGCCTGCGCACGGACGGCATCGTGAGGCGCAGAATCTTTTCGGACCGATGGAACCTGACGGGGGGCATCGCAGTTGAGTGTCGCCAGTCGATTGTCGGTGTCGAAATCCTTCGTCTCCCCGGCGGACTGCCGGCGTGTCTATCTCCCCGTTTTTCCTTCCACTCTGCTCAGTCTGGCGGCCCCGCGATGATCCTCTCAGTGTCAGTTCATGCCGAATGCCGCTAGGAACGCTTGCACGCTCGAGACATCACGCAGCGCAATGAGCAGGGACCTGACTGTGACCACAGACGTGGAGCGCGACCGCCGCCTGATCCAGAGCGTGCTCGCGATATCCGACGATTGCATCAAGGTTCTCGACCTCGACGGCAAGCTGACCTTCATGAGCGAAGGCGGCATACGGGTCATGGAGGTCGCCGATTTTGGGCCGATCGAGGGGTGCGCCTGGACCGATTTCTGGGAGGGCACGGATCGGGCAGAGGCGATCGCCGCTGTTGCAGCGGCCAGGGCCGGCGGCACCGGCCAATTCGAGGGCTTCGCCAGGACGATGGCGGGCACGCCCAAATGGTGGGATGTCCGCGTCACGCCTGTCCCGGGTCCCGACGGCAAGCCGGAGCGGCTGCTGGCGATTTCCCGCGACATTACGGCGCAAAAATCGGTCGAAGAGGCGCTGGTCGCGACCGAAGAGCGCTATCGCACCCTGTTCGACAGCATAGATGAGGGGTTCTGCATCATCGAGTTCTTCGATGGGCCGCATGGCGCGCTGAGCGACTACATTCATATCGAGGCCAACCCCGCCTACGCGATTCATGCCGGCATTCCCGATGTCGTCGGAAAGAAGCTCCGCGACATGGTGCAGGACGAGGCCGATGGCTGGGTCGAGCTCTATGGCGGCGTGCTGCGCACCGGCCAGCCGATCCGCTTCGAACGTGAGCTCGTCGCCACCGGCCGCTATCTCGAGCTCTCGGCCTTTCGCATCGAGCCGGCCAGCGCGAAGCAGGTCGCGGTGCTCTTCCAGGACATCACGGGCCGCAAAAAGGCCGAGGCCGCTTTGCAGGAGAGCGAAAGCCGCTTCCGGACTCTGTCGCAATCCATGCCGAACCATGTCTGGACCGCGACGCCGGACGGAATGCTCGATTGGTTCAACGAACAGGTCTATTCCTATTCTGGAACCGAGGCAGGCGCGCTCGACGACGAGCGCTGGACAGCGATCGTTCATCCCGACGATCTCGCGAGTGCCGCCGCAGCCTGGGAAAATGCCCGGCGTGACGGGATTCGCTACGAGACCGAATTCAGGCTGAGGCGCCATGACGGGGCCTTCCGCTGGCACATCGCCCGTGCCGTCCCGATCCTCGATGAGAACGGCGCGGTGGCACGCTGGATCGGCACCAATACCGATATAGACGATCAGAAGACGGCTGAGGCGGCGCTCTCGGACCTCGCCACGACCTTGGAAGATCGCGTTGAGCTCCGCACGGCCGAGCTCGCCAGGGCGCAGGATGCCCTGCGCCACAGCCAGAAGATGGAGGCGATCGGCAACCTGACCGGCGGCGTTGCGCATGATTTCAACAACCTGCTGCAGGTCATCAGCGGGAACCTGCAGCTGCTCTCGCGCGATATCACCGGCAATGAGAGGGCCGAGAAGCGGGCCGCGAACGCCATGGCAGGCGTGGCGCGCGGCTCAAAGCTCGCCGCTCAACTGCTGGCCTTCGGCCGCCGGCAGGCGCTGGAGCCCAAGGTCGTCAGCGTAGGCCGGCTGATCCGCGGCATGGACGATCTGCTTCGCCGCACATTGGGCGAAGCCGTCGAAGTGGAAACGATGATCGCCGGCGGGCTCTGGAACACATTGGTCGATCCGACCAATGTGGAGAATGCGCTCCTCAATCTCGCGATCAATTCGCGTGATGCGATGGACGGCCAGGGCCGCCTCACCATCGAGGCCGGCAACGCCTTTCTCGACGACGCCTATGCACGCGCGCATTCCGATGTCTCGGCGGGCCAGTATGTCATGGTGGCGGTGACCGATACGGGCTCGGGCATGAGCCCTGAGGTCATGGAGCGGGTCTTCGAGCCGTTCTTCTCGACCAAACCCGAAGGCAAGGGCACAGGCCTCGGCCTCTCCATGGTCTACGGCTTCGTCAAACAGTCCGGCGGCCATGTGAAGATCTACAGCGAGGCCGGCCACGGCACGACGATCCGGCTCTATCTGCCACGCTCGACCCAGGTCGAGGATATGCCGGTCGAGAGCGAAACCGGCCCGGTCAGCGGCGGCAGCGAGACCATCCTGGTCGTCGAGGACGACGAGGCCGTTCGCGACACGGTGATCGCACTGCTGGGCGAACTCGGTTACCGCGTCCTGAAGGCACATGACGCGCAAAGCGCGCTTGCGGTCATCGAGAGCGGCATACCCATCGACCTGCTCTTCACCGATGTCGTGATGCCGGGAGTATTGAAGAGCCCGGAACTGGCGCGCAAGGCCAAGGAGAGGCTGCCGGAACTCGGCGTGCTCTTCACCTCGGGCTACACGGAAAACTCCATCGTGCATGGCGGGCGGCTCGATGAAGGCGTCAACCTGCTGTCGAAGCCCTACACGCGCGAGGCTCTGGCCAGGAAGATCAGGCAGGTCCTGTCGCATGGCGGCAGGAAACCGTCTGGCGACACGCCGGAGCCGGCAGTCAGCCCGGCACCGCTCGCTGCATCCGAGCCCGCGCGGAAACTCACGGTCCTCGTTTGCGAGGATGACGCCATCATTCGCATGGATACCGCCGATCTGGTCCGCGAGCTCGGCTATGTCGCGATCGAGGCCGATAGCGGGCGCGAGGCAATCGATATCGCGTCGCGGGAGGAGATCGACATCCTGCTGACCGATGTCGGCCTGCCCGACATTTCGGGCATCGAGCTCTCCCGGAGCTTGCGTGAACTCAAGCCGGCGATCGCCATTGTCTTCGCGACGGGGCGGGACCAGGTCGAGGGTCTTGATGCAGAGCCGCGCACCGAGTTGCTCAAGAAGCCCTATGGTCTGGACCTGCTCGGGCGGGTGTTGGGACGCGTCACAGGCTAGGCATTATCCTATGGTATGGGGCCGGAATGGCCGCTATGCCCATGGCTTTGGAGAAATGTCTGAGCCGCATATCCGGGCGTGGACGGCCAATCGTGACCGGTCTTTTGACATAGACGCGTCGTCACGATTGTGTTTCCGCTCATTTTTTCCGGGCGGGGTTTGATGCGTCAAGATTTCTCTGAAGATATCGCCGCGATCTCGTCCATTGCCGCGGTACCGAGCATTCTGGAAGTGGTGTGCCGGACGACGGGCATGGGCTTTGCCGCCGTCGCGCGGGTGACCGAGGACCGCTGGGTCGCCTGTGGCGTTCGCGACGAAATCGCGTTCGGCCTGCAGCCCGGCGGCGAGCTAAAGATCGAGACCACGATCTGCAATGAAATCCGCGACCATCGCGAGATGGTCGTCATCGACCATGTCGACGCGGACCCCGTCTATTGCCGGCATCATACGCCTGCGACCTATGGCCTGCAGAGCTATATCTCGATGCCGATCATCCTGCCTGATGGAATATTCTTCGGCACGCTCTGCGCGATCGACCCGCGGCCGCATGTCGTCAGCACGCCCGCCATTACCGGCATGTTCAAGCTCTTCGCTGAGCTGATCGCCTTCCACCTCGACGCCCACCAGAAACTCGCTGACAGCGCGGCCAGACTGGTCGGCGAATTGCAGAACACCGAGATCCGCGAGCAGTTCATCGCCGTGCTCGGCCATGACCTGCGCAATCCGCTTGCCTCCATCCATTCCGGCCTTCGCATGGTGCTGAAGAGCGATGACATGGCGAAGGTGCGCACGCTGGCGACGATGATGCAGAGCAGCGTTGGCCGGATGTCGCGCCTGATCGACGACGTTCTCGATTTCGCACGCGGGCGACTGGGCGGCGGGTTCATTCTCGAGCGCGGTGCCGAGACGAACCTGAAGCCTGCGCTAGAGCAGGTGATCGGCGAACTCCAGACCGCATATCCCGATCGCGAGATCGCGGCGGCGCTGCGGTTCGACGGCGTCATCGACTGCGACCCGGCGCGCATCGCCCAGATGGCGTCGAACCTCATCGCCAACGCATTGAGGCACGGCGCCGAGGACGGCCCCGTGATCGTGGACGCTCATCGGTCTCCCGACTATTTCGAGCTGTCGGTCTCGAATTCCGGAGAGCCAATCCCGCCTGAGATCATGGCCGAGCTCTTCAAACCCTTCGTGCGCGCCTCCGCCAGATCCCACCAGCAGGGCCTCGGTCTTGGCCTCTATATCTGCGCGCAGATCGCCAAGGCGCATGCAGGCACGCTGGATGTCATCTCGACATCCGAGGGCACGCGGTTCAGATTCAGGATGCCGCTCACCCTCTGAGCGACCCGGGTTTCGATCGGCGCCTATCGCCTCCGGGATGCCCGCCGGTGATGCGCGACAGAAATTGCCCCTTGCCCCGAAAAAGGAGTTCGCGCCCGCGATGGAGCGGCCGGCATGATCCGCCCCTCACTGGGGTGTGGACACATCGACGCCGGGCCATATTCGGATTGAGGCCGGTTTGCCGAAAGCGCACCATGGCGTGATCAGTCAAATGGTTTGAACGGGGCTACGGAATGGAAATCTCCTTCAGGGGCAAGAAGGTCGTCGTCGCAGGCGGCAGCCGCGGCATCGGGCGATCCATCGCGCTCTCTTTCGCGGCGGCAGGCGCCGATGTGGCGATCTGCGCTCGCAATCCCGAGGGGCTCAGCGCCGTCGAAGCCGAGTTGAAGCGGCATGGCGGGGCGGTTTTCAGCATGGCATGCGATCTCGGCGAGGGCTCTGCGGCCGCGAGCTTTGTGGCTGACGCTGCTCGCGCGCTCGGCGGCATCGACATCCTGATCAACAACGCGTCGGGCTTCGGCTCGAAGGATGACGAGAGCGGCTGGCTTGCCAGCATCAATGTCGACCTGATGGCGACCGTGCGCGCCACCCAGACGGCGATACCGTTCCTGGAGGAAGCGGGCGGCGGCGCCATCATCAACATCTCGTCGATTTCCGGCCTGACGGCGGTGCCGCGTTCGCTGCCCTACGCTGCCATCAAGGCGGCCGTGGTCAACTACACCATGGGGCAGGGGCGGGCGCTCGCACCGAAGCGCATCCGGGTCAACGCCATCGCGCCGGGCTCGATCGCGTTTCCGGGCGGCTCGTGGGAAAATCGCAAGACGACCGATCCGCAGCTCTACGAGCGCACGCTCGGCAGCATTCCCTGGGGGCGCTTCGGGGCGCCGGGAGAGGTCGCCAATGTCGCCCTGTTCCTGGCGAGCGACATGGCAAGCTGGGTGACCGGGCAAACGATCGTCGTCGATGGCGGGCAGTTGCTGACCTGACACAGCGGTGAAGACCTGGGCCTGACGAAGCTGCATGAGGCGCAGCCGGCAACCCGCATTGCCGCCGGATCATGTCTGCTTTCGGAAACAGAACAGGCTCGGCTCGGTGTCGTCACTCTTCCGGTCGCGAGGTCGGGATGAGACCAGGCCAGTAGAGCGCGTCGCTGGTCGGTCGCGCACCGAAAATGGCCTGGCCGACCCGAACGACGTCGGCGCCTTCCTCGATGGCGCACTCGAAGTCACCCGACATACCCATCGACAACTGCACAAGGCCGGGATCGATGCTGACGGCGCGGTCCCGCAGGGTCCGCAGCAGCCGGAAACAGGCGCGCACGCGCTCGGAATCCGCACTGAAGATTGCCAGCGTCATGAGGCCGCGCGGCTTCAGGCGAGGGTACTCGGACAGACATTCGACGAACGACACAAGATCGTCGGGATGCAGGCCGTACTTGCTGGCCTCGCCGGACGTGTTCACCTGAACGAAGACGTCGAGGTCGCGCCCCTCGGCCTCCAGCCGGCGGTTGAGCTCATCGGCCAGCCGGACGCTGTCGAGGGCATGGAACTCCGTGGCGAAGCGGGCGAGATACTTGACCTTGTTCGTCTGGAGGTGACCGATGATGCTCCAGCGGATCGGCAGGTCGCCAAGCACCGACCGCTTGTCCCGGGCCTCCTGAAGCTTGTTCTCCCCAAAGCTGGAGATGCCTGCAGCAAAGGCGAGCCGCAGGATATGGGCGGGAACCGTCTTGGTGACCGGCAGCAGATGCACATCGACTGGATTTCGCCCGCAGCCCTGGCACGCTGACGCGATGCGCTCCTGAACGGCTTTCAGGTTCATCGCAAATGCTTCGGCAGGGTCATGACCGAAGCGGGCGATATCCTCGGCCGAAAGGGCGCCCGTCGATGGTGCATTCATGTCGAAGCAAGCTCCAGATGAGACCGCCGGGCAAGTCTTGCGAAGACCTTGCCGAGGGCGGCAACCCGACGATCCCGCCTTGATGCAGGTCCGTTATACCCAGATGAAGTGTAGTCCTGGCACATGCGACTGTTGATCTGCGGCGGATCGCTTCGTCGGTATTTATCTTGAAAATGGCCTGCTGCACCCATCCACTTGCAGAGGATAAGGCCGGCCATTTGCGGTGAGCCGGACTGCCCCGGTCTACGCGCTCTTCACAGTCCGGAATGCGCTCGAGAGCTGCTTGACTGCGACCTCAAGCTCGGCCGGAGTGTAGGCCGCGAAGCCCATCAGAAAGCCAGCCTCGCCATTGCCAGAAGCATGAAGGGCCGACAGACCCAGAAGCTCGACGCCAACGCGCTGCGCGGCGTCGATGGCCGCACGCTCTGAAAGGTCGCCGGTCAGCGCGCACGGCATCTGGAGTCCACCGATCGGAACCCGAGGCTCGACGAAAGCCGAAAGCTCCGTCCGCACGAGGCTTGCCAGGATTTCGAGCCGCTCGGCGTAGACATTACGCATGGCGCGAACATGCGCTCCGAAATGTCCTCCCTCCATAAAACGGGCGAGTGTCAATTGCGCGATCGAGGCGGTGTGGCCGTCCAGGAGCGTGCGCGCAATCGTCATTGGCTTGACCAGCTGCGGGGGCAGCACGACATAGCCGACCCGCAAGCCTGGAAAGAGCGATTTCGTGAATGTGCCGATATAGACGGTCCGGTCATGCTGATCGAGACCCTGAACGCAGGCCATTGGTTTGCCGGCGTAGTGAAACTCGCTGTCGTAGTCGTCCTCGATGATCCAGGCCTGATGCTTCGCTGCCCATTCGATCAGGGAGAGACGCCGGTCGAGCGCAAGTGTCGCGCCCGTCGGAAACTGATGGGACGGCGTCAGGAAGACGGCCTTGGCCTTGCGCGGATCGTCACGCAGTTGCTCGACCAGAATTCCCTGATCGTCGACGCGGATAGGCGCAGATTCCAGACCGGCTGCATCGAAGGCCTTGCGTGCCCCGTAATAGGCTGGATCCTCGATAAAGATGCGGTCTCCAGGATCCAGCAGCATATTGGCGCAGAGCGCCACTGCCTGTTGTGAGCTTGTCAGGACCAGCACGCGGTCGGGATGAGCGCGGGCGCCTCTCTCCAGGTTGACATAGTCTGCAATAGCGCGTCGAAGCGGCTCCGCGCCCTGGGGATCTCCGTGAAGAAGCGCCCGCGTGCCGGTCTCCTTCAGCACCTGCCGCTCCAGGCGTTGCCAGAGCGCGAGCGGAAAGCTGCGCGTCTCGGGTACGCCCGGGGCAAACGGCCGGGGAGATAGCTGCTCGCGAACGCCGCCACCGCGGAAGATGGCCGCTCCGCGTTCGCTGAGGTTCGAAGCCGGGCTACGCCGCAGTGCGCCGCGATGAGAGAGCCTGAGGCCAGGAGTGAACTCGGTCATCTCAGCCACGAAACTGCCGCTGCCCACCCGCCGGTCGATGAAGCCCTCGGCATGGAGCTGGGCATAGGCGGCCTCGATCGTGTCGCGGGAGAGACCGAGCGATTTGGCGAGCGCCCGCGAGGCCGGCAGCGGCTTGCCGGGACCCAGCGCACCATCGAGGATCATCTGCCGCAAAGCCCGTTGAATACGCGCGTGAAGCGGCAGTTCCGCATGGGCGGGATGGGCAAGCCATGCCTTCACCGATTCCAACTGAGAATGCTTGAACAATTGGTCTGACTTGCTCGAAGAAAGTGGAGGGGATGAACAGACCATTGATCCGCTAGGAGTCAAGCCGCCTCGCTGGCCCGGGCCAGGCGGGTTTTCAGGATAACGACCACGATCATGCCGCCTGTCTCGTCACCACCATCGCTCACTCCAAGTGATCTCGCGCCTCCGATCGTCGCGGGACTGATCTCTGTCATCGTCAACTATGGGGGAACCTTCATTCTGGTCTTTCAGGCCGCAAAGGTTGCGGGGCTCAGCCCGGAGCTGACGGCATCCTGGGTCTGGTCTGTTTCCATCGGCGTGGGGCTGACGGGGATCTATCTGAGCTGGCACTTTCGCGAGCCGATCATCACGGCCTGGTCGACGCCGGCGGCGGCGTTCCTCGTCACGGCACTCGCCACGACCCMTTATGCCGAGGCGGTCGGTGCTTACCTGATCTCGGCGGCCGCATTCGTCGCCCTCGGGCTGTCGGGCTATTTCGAGAAGGTCGTCAGGCTGATCCCGCCGGGCATCGCATCAGGCTTGCTCGCCGGTATCCTGCTGCAGTTCGGCATCGGCGCGTTTGGCGGTGCGAGCGTCGATCCTCTGCTGGTTGGGCTTCTGATCATCGCCTATCTCGTGCTGAAGCGCTTCATCCCTCGCTATGCTATCGTTGGCATTCTGGTGCTCGGCCTCGCCTTCTTGACTGTGCAGGGACGTGTCGATCTCGCGGGGCTTCAGTTCAAGCTTGCGGCTCCGGTGTTCACTGCGCCGGACATTTCGCTCAATGCGCTCTTGAGCGTCGCGTTGCCGCTGTTCCTGATCACGTTGACCGGGCAGTACATGCCGGGGATGCTCGTCCTGCGCAATGACGGCTTCAGGACCAGCGCCAATCCGATCGTGACCGTGACAGGTCTCGGTTCGCTGATCATGGCGCCGTTCGGTTCCCACGCCTTCAACATCGCAGCGATCACCGCGGCGATCTGCACGGGCAAGGAAGCGCATGA
Organism: Allobosea sp. 05T439; assembly: GCF_056396005.1. NCBI lineage: Bacteria > Pseudomonadati > Pseudomonadota > Alphaproteobacteria > Hyphomicrobiales > Alloboseaceae > Allobosea > Allobosea sp. 05T439. Next base: position 34,805 of record NZ_JBFTKP010000027.1, read on the forward strand.
GGATCCGTCCAAACGGTGGATCGCAGGAATCGCCGCAGGCGTTTTCTATGTGCTTGTCGGCGTCTTCGGCGTGGCTCTGGCGGCGGTCTTCATGGCATTCCCAGCGACCTTCATCACGACGCTCGCAGGGCTGGCGCTAATGGGCACGATTGGCGGCAGTCTCGCCAGCGCTATGGCCGACCAGAGGTCGCGTGAGGCGGCGTTGATCACGTTCCTTGCCTCATCGGCCAAGATCAGCCTGCTCGGCATCGGCGGGGCGTTCTGGGGGCTGGTGATCGGGCTCGTCGCCTATGTGATCCTGCATGGMCGTTTGCCGCGCCGTGAGTCTGTCGAGGGCGCTCGTCCGTCGGCAGTCGGCAGAGGCGGGGCAGAGTGAGGGCATGCGGACTTCGCCTTCGTCAATGTCGGCCGACCCGAAACGTGATCCTTCTCGTGCAATCCCACGCCTCAGCTTTCGAGCAGAAACCGAACCATCTCACGCGAATTATCGGGCCGCCGCGTCAGCTGCCCAGACGATCGCCACACCACCAAGCATGTCCACTACCATGGACAATCCKGTGTTCGGCAATCGTCTGACTTTTGCCGCTTCCGAACAGGCACCGCGTGACGGGCTTGCCGTTTACGACCGCATCGGTCGGCTTCTGACGAGCGATGCCTTACGCCAATATGCGCACCTTCGGCTCACGAGCCCATTGCCGGGTCCGGGGGGCTCCAGGAGGATTTCGGCCTTGTCGCCGAGCCTGACCATCGACTGTCCTGAGGTCCAGTCAGACACGCCAGCCACGTTCGTCGCTGCGGCGGGCGGAGACGGGAAGAGGCCCGGCAAGATCGGGCTGGAGGCGACACTCGAAACAACGGCGCTCCCCACAGATTTGCCGACGCGGAGATCAGATTTCCGCGTAGCGTCGCTGTGGTCACTCCGTGAATTCCGCGGTGCGTGTGCTCCCGGGCCCGGTCGCAAGGGCTGCGAAACGCTCCTCCGTGAACAGTTCCTCGATCGTCTGGAGCGTCTTGGTGTAGTGCGCGACGAGCAGGGCACAGGCCTCTTGCGGGGTGCCGTTGAGCACCGCCTTCATCAGCGCCTCGTGCTCGCTCTGCCCATTGCGCGGCATCCTGCCAAAGGCGTGCGAGATCGAGATATAGCGCGAGGCATGGTCGGCCAGGATCTCGCAGAACTCGAGCAGCCAGGGCGACCCGCAATTCGCCAGCAGCGCCCGGTGGAAATTGCGATGGGCGTCCTCCCAAGCGGCGCGCTCCGCAGGGAGATCCGAGCGATAGCGCGAGAGCCGGTKGAGGGCGAGCACGATGCCTTCCTCCCAGCGCTCGTCACGATGGCTGATCGCTTCCTCGAGCGCCCTGGTTTCGAGCCAGCAGCGCGTGCGGACGAGGACCCGCCAATCGTCGAGGGCAATCGTCGGCACCGAGAAGCCACGCTGCTCGTGCCGCTCGACGAGGCGCTCCGATGACAGCCGCGACAGGGCCTCGCGGACCGCATTGCTGCCGACGCCATAGGTCGAGGCAATCCCCTCGATGCGCAGCTTCTCACCCGGCCTGAATTCGCCCTGGATGATGTCGCTGCGCAGTTTCTGGTAGACCGTCGTCGACAGCGTGGTCTTCTCGGCAGCTTTTGCCATGGTCGTGTCTGTCCTGCTGCCGCTCACCGGGGTGCCCTGGAAGAGATGGTGTTACTCGAACGCTGCCAGAAGACGAACCTGTACTGCATCCAGGACACGACGCCGAACATGAAAAGCCCGAGCAGGCTGAGATAGATGATCAGCGAGAAGACGCGCGGGGTGTCGAGCTGCGATGCGGCGACCCGGATCAGCTCGCCGAAGCCCTGGCCGCCGCCGAGGAATTCGCCGGCGATCGCGCCMGAGACCACGCTGATCGCCGCGATCTTCAGGCCGGTGAAGAACTGCGGCAGGCCGGTCGGGATCTTCAGCTTGACCAGTGTCTGGAGGCGCGAGGCGCCGATGCTCTTGAACAGCATGCGCGCATTTTCGTCGGCCGCATGCAGCCCGGCCGCGGTGCCGACGATGATCGGAAACACCGAGATGAAGGCTGCGAGCGCGACCTTCGACATGATGCCGAACCCGAGCCAGGCGACGAAGAGCGGAGCGAAGGCGAGCTTGGGCATGGTGTCGACCGCGACGATGTAAGGCATCACCGCGCGCTCGCCGAAGCTCGTTTCCCCGACCACGACGCCGAGCGTGACACCGATCGCCAGCGCCACGACGAAGCCCACGAGGACCTCGCTTGCCGTGACCCAGAAGGCTGGCAGCATATAGTCCCCGGCCATCAGGTTGCGCCCGACGAAGCCGATATCGCGCAGCGTATCGCCGGGGGTAGGCAGGATCAGCGGCGAGACGATCTCGGCGGCGGTGATGCCCTGCCAGAGCCCGAGGAAGAGCACGAGCAGCCCAAGCATCGAGGCCCAGCGCGGGGCCTTGGAAATCCACGAAACCTTTTCGATCCAGACCGTGTCGGCGGGCAGGGCGGCTGCCAACGGCTTCTCCGCGACATGGCTCACAGGAATGCTCCCTTGTCGAGAAGGCCGCGGATCACACCGACATACTCGCCGAAGAGCGGCAGCGTGGTCATGTCGAGCGTCCTCGGCCGCGGCAGGGCGATGGGGATGCTGCGCACGATCCGCCCGGGGCGCGACGACATCACATGCACGATGTCGGAGAGGATGACGGCCTCGGCGATGGAATGGGTCACCAGGAAGGCCGAGGCGTTGCGCTCGCGGCAGATGCGCTGCAGCTCCATGTTCATGAAATCACGGGTGATCTCGTCGAGTGCGCTGAACGGCTCGTCGAGCAGCAGCACATTCGGCTCCGAGATCAGCATCCGGCAGATCGCGGCGCGCTGCGCCATGCCGCCCGAGAGCTGCGAGGGGTAGGTGTCCTCGAACCCTTTCAGCCCGACCAGTTCGAGCAGGACGCGAGCACGCGCCGCGGCCGTCTCGGCTGCAGCGCGCCCTTCGCGGACTTCGACCGGCAGCAGGATGTTCTGGAGCGTCGTCCGCCACGGAAACAGCGTCGCCTGCTGGAACATCATCCCGATATCGGCACGGGCGCCCAGCACCGGTGTCCCCGCGAGCATCACCCGGCCCTTCGAAGGCGGTGTCAGGCCCGCCATGATCTTGAGCAGCGTCGACTTCCCGCAGCCGCTCGAGCCGATGACCGAATGGAACTCACCTTCCCGGAGAACCAGATCGACGTTCTCCAGCGCCACCACGCGCTCGCCGTAGGATTTCGAAACCTGCGCGAGTTCGTAGACCGGCCGAGGTCGCGCCTCGGCCGATACAGTCGCCGCCACCGTCATCGCGGAGCGTTCCAGGCCGTGACGAGATCGTTGGAATAGGCCTTGGTCAGGTCGGCCAGCGGCTTCTTGAGATCGCCCGAGGCAACGAGCGTCTGTTGCCACATCTCCCAGGCGGCGGGGTGGTTGTAGCCAAAACCCTTGGCGGGATCGATCGGACTGGTCAGCTTGTAATAGACGTCGAGCAGAGCCTCGGCGAAGGGCATGTTTTCCAGCTGTTGCGGATTGCCCATGCGGGCATGTTTCAGGGTCGCGGCCCGGTTGGCCGGGTCGATCCCGAATTTGGTGCCCCTGACCAGCGCGCGGCCGAAGCGCTCCAGCATGCTGCGGTTCTCGTCGAGATATTTCCGCGTCACCACATAGCCGTTGCCGAAGAAGGACTGGAACGGCGGAGGTGTCAGCGAGCGCAGCTTGACACCGCGCAGTGTCAGCGTGGCCGCGCCCGCGGTGTCGGAGGCATAGGCGTCGATCGCCTTCTGCATGAAGCCGGCGACAGCCATGCCGCCCTCGCCAACCGTGATGAACTTGTAGTCCTGGCCTTCCTTCATGCCCTCGGCGTCGAAGATCGAGCGCACGAACGCGACCTCCGCCCCGTCTGCCGTGCCGACGCCGATGACCTTGCCCTTCAGGTCGGTGGGCTTCTGGAACGGCGAAGCCTCCGGCACGACGAGGTTGAACTGGCTGCGGGTGAAGTAATTGTAGATGTAGACCAGATCCTGGCCCCGTTCGCGCGCCGCCATCAGCGGCCCCGGACCGGGATGGGCGAGCTGCGCCTGGCCCGCAAGGAGCGCCTGGATGGCCTGGGCCGAACCATTGACGCTGCGCGGCTGGATCTTGAGCTTCTCCTCGGCGAAATAACCTTCGCCGATCGCGGCATAGAGGGCGAAATAACCCAGCCCGCCCGGGCTCGGATAGACGATCGTGAGCTCATCCTGCGCCTGCGCATGAACACGCGACGCTGCGAGCGCAAGCGGCAGGCCCGCCGCCGCTGCCATGAACTGCCTACGTTTCATCCCGCTCCCCTTGCGTTTTTCTGATACGGATTAGCGAACGATGCATTATCGATCAAACGTGTCAAATAAATTCAGATTATCTGGCGTGTGATAAAAATATGCAGATTTATCTGGACAGGATCGAGCCGGCCCATATGCTGTCCCGATCGTGACCCAGCGCATGGCTTCCCAGATGACGACACTCGCAGACTTCGCCGTTCCGGCGCCGACCCTCCAGTCACTGCCGATCGAGGGCTCCTCGGCGCGCTTCCCGATCCGGCGGATCTACTGCGTCGGTCGCAACTATGTCGCCCATGTCAGGGAGATGGGCGGCGACGAGACCCGCGATTTCCCGCTGATCTTCCAGAAGCCGGCCGATGCAATCGTCCAGAACGGCGGCGTCGTTCCCTATCCGCCGATGACGGACGATTTTCACTTCGAGCTCGAGCTCATGGTGGCGATGAAGTCCGGCGGCTACAACATCCCTCAGGACGAAGCGCTCGAGCATGTCTTCGGCTACGGCATCTGCCTCGACATGACCCGCCGCAAGCTGCTCGACACGCCAGACGGCCCGCGGATCCCGTGGGAACTTAAGAAATCATTCGATCACTCGGCGCCCTGCGGCCCGATCTACCCGGTCGAACAGGTCGGCCACCCGTCGACGGGCAAAATCCGCCTCGAGGTCGACGGTGTCGCACGCCAGGATTCCGACCTGTCCTTGATGATCTGGCGCACGCCCGAGATCATTGCGACACTCTCGAAATATTACTCGCTCGAGCCCGGCGATGTGATCATGACCGGTACGCCGCATGGCGTCGGCGCGGTCCTTCCCGGTAATGTTCTCGTCGGCAGCATCGAGCGCCTCGGCGCGCTCACCGTCACGATCGGCGCGTCGCCGCTGGCGGGCTGACAGATTGCGCCTGGGCGGAACAAGCGCTGGCCCGACCGTGTTTATCGCGAAGCTTCCTGCGGAGGTTTTGCCATGCAGCTATCGGCCAAGGACAGATTGATTGCGGCCCTCGTGGCCCAGCTTCATGCCGAACGCGAGACGAGGGATGCGCTCGCCTTTGTGATAGCGAATGGCCAGCGCGACCGGGATGTCCTCACCGCCATCCTCACGGATCCGGTGCCGGCCTTCACGCAGGCTGACTTGGCCTACGCCGAAGAACTCGTGCGCCGCCATCATAACCGCCGGGAAGCGGCTTGATGCAGGAAGCGCTGGGCAAGCAGTAACGCCATGGTCGCCGGCAAGCCATCCCGCGCCCCTGGTCGGCTGCGGATCGTCAATCCCGGAGATCTGACGATCCGCAGGGGCCGGCGCGGCAGGGGCTTTGCCTATCTCGACGCCACTGACGAGCCCGTCCGGGACGCGGCCTTGCTTGAGCGGATCCGCTCACTTGCAATTCCGCCCGCCTATCGCGAGGTGCGCATCGCGGCCGATCCACGGGCCCATCTCCAGGCGGTCGGGCGGGACGAGGCCGGGCGGCTGCAATATCTCTATCATCCCGAATGGGAGCGGGTCCGCGAACGCCGCAAGTTGAAGCGATTGCGGCTGCTGATCGACGCGCTGCCCCGTTTGCGCAAGGCGGTCGCCGATGATCTCAAGGCGCGTGCGCTCTGCCGCAGGAAAACGCTGGCTTGCGCAGTCGCCATCATCGACCGCTGCCATCTGCGCGTTGGCGGCGAGGCCTATGCGAGGAGCAATAGCAGCCATGGTGCCTCGACGCTCCTCAAGCGCCATGTCGCGTTGACGGCCTCGCGGATCGACCTGCTGTTTCGCGGCAAGGGCGGAAAGCAGATCGCATGCTCGCGGCAGGATGGCCCGCTCGCCCGAGCACTTGCCCGGATTGCGCAGTTGCCCGGCCGGCGACTGCTGCAATACCGGGACGAGGACGGCAAGGTGACGCCGGTCCATGCCGGCGACATCAACGCCTATCTCCGCGAGATCTCCGGCCTCGCCATCAGTGCCAAGGATTTGAGGATGCTGGCGGGGAACGCTGCGGCCGCCGAACTGCTGCTGGCCAGCCAAATCATGATCGGCGATGGCAGCGAGAAGCGTCAGCTCGCCGAGATCATGCGCGCCGTCTCGGAGCAACTGGCGAACACGCCTGCCGTGACGCGCAAGAGCTATGTCCACGCCATCGTGGTGAAGGCCTATGCCAACGGGAAGCTCGCGGCCTCCTTCGAGAAGGCGCGCGCCAGGGGCGGCTGTTCCCGGATCGAGCGGGCGCTCGCCTCGCTGGCTGGGTGAGGTGAATCGCCGCCTCATGATCAGGTCGAAACCGATCCTGCCATAGGGCTTCGGCCATCTGGCTCAGGACGGCTGCCCTATTCCCGATCTTTTGCGTTGCGAACAAAACGCGAAAAATGATCGAATATGAGACATGTTCGCTCTCGATTCGCTGGCGCCACCAAGCTATCTCGACAGGCTCAACCCCGCGCAACGCCGCGCGGTGGAGCACGGCGTCGGCACGCAGCCGGGTCCCTTGCTGGTGATCGCGGGGGCGGGATCCGGCAAGACCAACACGCTCGCGCATCGTGTCGCGCATCTGATCCTGAACGGTGCGGACCCGCGCCGCATGATGATGCTGACCTTCTCCCGACGCGCTGCAGCCGAGATGGCGAGGCGGGTGGAGCGCATCGCGCGCGACGTGCTGGGAGAGGGGGCTGCCGTCATGACCGACGCGCTGACCTGGGCCGGGACCTTTCACAGCGTGGGAGCAAGGCTGCTCCGGGATTACGCGCCGGAGCTTGGGCTCGATCCGCATTTCACGATCCATGACCGCGAGGACAGCGCCGACCTGATGAACCTCGCTCGTCACGAGCTTGGCTACTCGAAAACGGAAGGGCGCTTTCCCAAGAAGGGCACCTGCCTTGCGATCTATTCGCGCTGCGTCAATGCCGAAGAGCCGGTTGAGGCCGTGCTGGGTGCTTCCTTTCCCTGGTGCGCATCATGGGCAGGGGAGCTGAAGCAGCTCTTTTCAGCCTATGTCGAGGCCAAGCAGGCCCAGAACGTCCTTGATTACGACGATCTTCTGCTGTGCTGGGCCCAGGCCGCAAGCGAGCCCAGCCTTGCCGCGGAGATGGGCGGACGTTTCGACCATGTCTTCGTCGACGAGTATCAGGATACCAACAAGCTTCAGGCCTCGATCCTGCTGGCGCTCAAGCCCGATGGCCAGGGGCTCACCGTCGTCGGCGATGACGCGCAATCGATCTACTCGTTCCGCGCCGCCGAGATCCGCAATATCCTCGATTTCCCCCAGGCCTTCAGCCCACCGGCTGAGGTCGTCACGCTGGATCAGAACTATCGTTCGAACCAGCCCATTCTGGCCGCCGCGAATGGGGTGATCGAGCTCGCCCGCGAGCGCTTCACCAAGAACCTCTGGACCGACCGCCAGTCGGGCGGCAAGCCCCAACTCGTCAATGTTCGCGACGAAGCCGACCAGGCGCGCTTCGTCGCGACGCGCGTGCGGGAGAACAGGGAGGCGGGGCACACGCTCAAGCAGCAGGCGGTGCTCTTTCGCGCCTCGCATCACAGCGGCCCGCTGGAGGTCGAGCTGACACGGCGCAATATTCCTTACAAGAAGTTCGGCGGGCTGAAATTCCTCGATGCCGCCCATGTCAAAGACATGCTGGCGATGCTGCGCTTCGTCGAGAATCCGCGCGACAGGGTCGCCGGGTTCCGCTTGCTGCAGCTGCTTCCGGGCGTGGGGCCGACCTCCGCGCAACGCGTGCTCGATCAGGCCGGCACGGCAGATGATTTCGCAGCAGGCCTCGCGGAGCTGTCGGCGCCCGCGCGTACGGGCGACGCCTGGCCGGATTTCGTTGCGACATTCCGGGCGCTGCGCTCAGGGATAGGCTGGCCGGCAGACCTCGAACGGGCCCGTCTCTGGTACGACCCTCACCTGGAGCGCATTCACGAGGATTTCACCACGCGTCGAGCCGATCTGGTTCAGCTGGAGCAGATCGCCTCCGGCTATCCATCCCGCGAGCGCTTCCTCACCGAGCTCACCCTCAATCCGCCCGACGCAACGAGCGATGAAGCGGGTCCGCCATCGCTGGACGAGGATTTTCTMATCCTCTCGACCATCCACTCCGCCAAGGGACAGGAATGGAAGTCGGTCTTTGTGCTGAACACGGTGGACGGCTGTCTTCCCAGTGACCTTGCCGTCGGGGAGACCGCCGAGATCGAGGAGGAGCGCAGGCTGCTCTATGTCGCGATGACGCGCGCCAGGGACGACCTGCATCTGGTCGTGCCGCAGCGCTTCTTCACTCATGGCCAGGCCGCGCGAGGCGATCGGCATGTCTACGCGGCACGCACGCGGTTCATCCCGCATGCCCTGCTGCACCTGTTCGAGCAGGCGACCTGGCCCATCGAGCAGGCTCAGGCCGCCATGCAACACCGCAGCGGCGTGAGAATTGACGTATCGGCACGGCTCAAGGGCATGTGGCGCTGAAGCATCGGCCCGGAGGATTGCGGTTTTCGGGTAAGCCGATGCGACCGCACAGGGCGCGATCGGCCTGCGCCGGTGGCGCCGGCCCGCATCTTGCTTGTTCCCCTTAAGCTCTCGGTAACCCAGAAACCCCAGCCTTAATGGCTGGCCTGACTCGATTTCACTCGGAGTGCCTCCATGGATGCCTTCACGATGGTGATTGTCGCCTGCATTTCCGGCGAAGCGACCTGCACCGCCGCCCGGATCAGCGAACTGGGTTTCACCACGGTGCAGGCCTGCGAGGCCCGCATCGACGACATCGCGCGCGCGATGACGTTGGAGTTCGGAAAACGACCGGAATTCAAGGGCCGGCAGGTCACCTACGACGTCTCCTGCATGGACAGGGAACAGCTCTGGCACAAGCTTGGGGTGACCCAGGCCGAGACCTGATTGCGGCCGTTCGCGGCGGAGGCGGCCTCTCGCGGGACACCAACGTCCGGATGCCGATCGGTGGAACAAACCGGAATCGAGCCCGTTCCTGAACACAGAACCCTCAGCGAAGGAGATCTGTGATGATGAAGAAACTTGCTCTCGCCGCGACCCTGATTCTCGTGCCCGTCGCGTCATTCGCCCAGAATCCGCAGGGCGCGCAGGGTGGTGCAGCTGCCGGCGCGGCGACAGGCGCCGTGGGCGGGGCGATCGTCGGCGGTCCGGTCGGTGCTGTTGTCGGCGGCGTGGGTGGCGCTGTCGTAGGCGGCATCGTCGGCGACAACACCCCCCGCTTCAAGACCTATGTGGTCGAGCAGCGTGTGCCGTCCTACACCTATGCCGAGCCGCTCGCGGTCGGCACCGTGCTCCCGAATGAGGGCGTGACCTATCGCGAAGTGCCGCGCGAGTATGGCGCGACCCAGTACCGCTATACGGTCGTGAATAACCGCACTGTGCTGGTCGAGCCCGGCACCCGCAGGATCGTTCAGATCATCGAGTGATCAGCACAATCGTCCAACCGTTCGGCCCGCCAGCGGCTTCCGTTGGCGGGCCGTTTGCTGCCTGGCGAACGCGTGGCCTTGTCCGCGATGTCCGGCCCTGGCTCGGTCCTGACTCCTATGCATCATCGAACCGAAAGATCGTCGCAGCACCGGCTTCGTCGCGCAGGCCCTTGTAAGTCGCATGGCGAAGCTTGCCGTCATCGGTCCAGCCGCGGAATTCGATCTCGGCAACCAGCAGGGGCGAAACCCAGCGCGCGGCTGTCCGCTGGATGGCCAGGGGTGGTCGCGGAACGAGTCTCGCGTMGAGCCGCGCCTTCAAGGCGGCGCCGGACAGCTCGGTGAAGCCGCTGCCAACCCCGCCGACATAGACCAGGCCGTCGGCCTTTTCCGCAGCGAGCAGCAACCTGCCGATTCCTCCAAAGCCGATCGAAGGCTCATATCCGATGATGACGAAGCGCTCCGACTGGATGCACCTGATCTTGAGCCAGTCACCATCGCGGCCGGAGCGATAGGGTGCATCAAGGCGTTTTGCGATGATGCCTTCGAGGCCGAGCTTGCAGGCGAGGGTGTAGAACGCCTCTCCGTCGGCAATCACGTCCTCACTGAGCAGGATACCGGGAGACGCGCGGTCGATTGCATCGGCCAGGACCTCGCGTCGCTGCGAGAGCGGCAGATGCCGCAGATCCTGTCCATTGAGGTACAGAAGATCGAAGGCAAACAGGACCGCGAGTTCGGCGCTGCCCTTGCCGTCTCGCCCGCCGAGCGCTTGCTCCAAGGCCGCGAGATCCGATTTTCCGCTCCGGTCGAGGATGACGGCCTCGCCATCGAGGATAGCACTGTCGACGACGATCTGTTTCGCCGCCGCCACGATCGCGGGAAAGCGGGCCGTCCAATCCCGGCCGTCTCGCGTAAGCAGGCGCACCTCGCGCGAAGGCTCGATATGGACGGCAAGCCGGTAGCCGTCCCATGCCACCTCGAAAGACCAATTGGCCCCCTTGGGCGGCTTTGCCGCCTCACTGGCAAGGCATGGCTCGACATGCTGCGGCATGGGATCGTCATCTTGCGTGCTGTCGTCAGGGAGACGGGCCTCCACTGGTATGGCAACGGGCGACACGACCGTGCCCTTCAACGCCTCCGAACCGGGGCCGGACCGCGACATCTGGCGCGCGCGCATGACGGGTTCTCCTCCACCGCAGACAAACGCCGGGCAGCGGGCACTCGTTCCGGCGACGTGGAACTTCGTGCCGCCTCAGCAGTTAGGATATGGTGGTGATATGGGAGTGCTGACATGGGTTCGTTACCCCGCGCTTTTCATCCCAAGCGGAAACCCGGACGACCTTCCGATCGACGGCCGCGGAGTGGTCGCCCCCGGCCGGCTGCCATCATGCCGACCGAGCTGTCACGCGAGATCTGTGAGGACGAGGACGGCAAGCATTATGCGGTCATCGTCTGGCGGCTTTATCCCGGTCTGCGCAGCATCACCTACACGCTCGATAGCGGCGCGCTCGTGAACTTTGTCGATGAGCGCAAGTTCGAGGTCGCCAGAACCGGTCTGATCATCACGCGGCTGGAGTGAATTCGACCAAGTGTTGCCGCATCCGGCAAATGACATTGCCGGAAGCGCTCCAAGGTTTAGGTTGCTCCCTACAGGGAGGTGCTTTGCATGTCCGATACCCTTTCTAGATCAGAACCAGTGACGGTGACACTCCGCACGCACGAAGACTATCGTGATGCTTGTGAGCGCGTTGGCCAGTTGGAAGGCATCAGGCCGAGCACCGCCCGAGATCGTCAGCTCGCTGCGCTTAGAACGGCCATCCACGCCTACGAGCCGCGGCAGACGCCCTTGCGGACATCGCCATGACCACGTGAGGCCTGGTTGAGGTTCCCGCGCTTGGCAGGGCAATGCGACCAGCCCGTCAACGAAACGGAAGACGAGACAGAGCCGTTGCGACGCTCCGGCCGGGCAAGCCCTGTTCAGGTGCTCGGGTGCCTGGGGCGCATAAGGGCAGAACCATCTCACGATAACGTGTTCCCTGTAGCCGCCAGTCGACGCCGTTTCTGTCGTGAACGAATGCAGCCGCGCGCCGACGTCCATCACGGTTCCGGTGCTTCTTTGGTCGCGTGGTGCGGTGCAAACTGGAACCATCATGGACGCCCGCTCGTTGCTCGCTCGCGTCCGCTGAAATGCTATGGGGGAATGTCATGGCGCCGCGCGCTGTCTGGAAAGGCGTTCTGAAGATCGCCGAGGTGAGCTGCCCGGTTTCGCTCTACACGGCAGCCTCGACCGCCGAGCGGATCTCGTTTCACACCTTGAACCGCAAGACCGGCAACCGCGTCCATCGTCAGTACATCGACGAGGTCTCCGGCAAGCCGGTCGAGACCGAGGATCAGGTCAAGGGCTACGACAAGGGCAACGGCGATTACGTCCTGCTCGAACCGGAAGAGATCGCCGCCGCGATCCCGGAAAGCGACAAGACCCTCACGGTCGAGACGTTCCTGCGGTGCGACGAGATCGACGAGATCTTCTTCGACAAGCCCTACTATGTCGCGCCTGCCTCACCCGTGGCGTCCGAAGCCTTCGCGCTGATCCGCGAGGGAATGAAGGACCAGAAGTCGGCCGCGCTGGCCCGAACGGTCATCTTCCGCCGGATGCGATCGATCCTGATCCGTCCTCAGGACGAGGGCTTGGTGGCGACGACGTTGAACTTCGACTACGAGGTCCGCTCGGCCGAGGACGCCTTCAGCGAGATCCCGGGCATCAAGATCGACGGTGAGATGCTCGACCTGGCCGAGCACATCATCAAGACGAAGGCTGGCAGGTTCGATCCCAAGCAATTCGACGATCGCTATGAAGCCGCGCTGGCCGAACTCGTCCAGGCCAAGATCGAAGGCCGCAAGATCAAGCCACAGAAGCGGCCCGAGCCCTCGAAGGTCGTCAGCCTGATGGAGGCATTGCGTCAAAGTGCCAAGGCTGGCGGCGGCGAAAAGCCCGCCGCGGCGAAGCAAGCCCCGCGCAAGAAGGCGAGTTGATTATTTGCGCCGCGGTTCCAGGCTGCGCTTGAGCGCGTCCATGATGTTGACGACATTGCCTTCCGAGGCCGGACGCGGCGATGTCCTCGTCGGTTTGCGGCCCTTCTCCTTGGCCTTGATGACACCAAGCAGCTCCTCCTGGACCGGATCCTTGGCAAGCTCCGGCGACCAGTCCTTGGTGCGGGTCGCGATGAGCTTGTCCATCAGGGGACGCAGGTCAGAGTCCGGTGCGGCCTCGCCGATCCCGGCGAAATAATCTTTCTCGGGCCGGACCTCATCGCCATAGCGCAAGGTCCACAAGACGATGCCGTTATCGCGGGCGTCCAGCAGCACGGCCCGTTCGCGCCGATAGAGGACGAGCCGCGAGATTCCGACCGTCTTCGTACGCTTCATCGCTTCGCGGATGACGGAGAATGCCTCTTCCCCGACCTTTGCATCGGGCACGAGGTAATGAGGCGTGTCATACCAGATCCAGCCGACCGATGATCTTGGAGCGAAGGTCTGGATGTCGATGGTTCGGGTGCTCTCCAGTGCCACGGAGTCGAGTTCATCGTCTTCCAACATGACATAGTCGTCATCGCCCCTTCGATAGCCCTTGACCTCGTCCTCGTCGCTGACGGGTTTGCCGGTGACCGCATCGACGAAGCGACTTCGTATCCGGTTTCCGGTCTTGCGGTTGAGCGTATGGAAGCGGACCTTCTCGTTGTCCGATCGGGCCGGCATCATCGCGACTGGACAGGTCACGAGGGACAGCTTGAGATAGCCCTTCCAGAACGTCCGCGGCGCCATGGTCACATCTCCCGACACACGCGGTGAACGCGGTGGCGTGGCTGATCGTTCCCCGGCGCCGCTTTCGGCAACCCGTCAGGCAGCCGTGGCGCGCCTGCCCAGCTTCTTGATCGCGTCGGAGAGCGAGCCTGCCGCGTCGTCATAGCCTTCCCAAGCCTTGGTCGTCTTCAGCAGGCCCGGCACGGTCCGCACGGTAAAACGCTTGGGGTCGAGATCGGCTTTGACCTGCGGCCAAGTCAGCGGCATCGAGACCTGAGCGCCCGGCCGTGCCCGCGGCGACAGGGGGGCGACCGCCGTCGCCATGCGGTCATTTCGCAGATAGTCGAGGAAGATGCGGCCATTTCTGAGACGCTTGGCCATATTGACCACGTAGCGTGAGGGCTGTTCGGCGGCGAGTTCCGCGCAGATATGGCGAGCGAAATCTTTCGCCGCAGGCCACTCGATCTTGTTGCGCTTTCCAGCCGCCAAGGGCGTGACGACATGCAGTCCCTTGCCGCCTGTGGTCTTGCAGAAACTGGCCAGTCCAAGCGCATCCAGCCGTTCGCGCATCTGGCTTGCGGCCTCGATCACCTMACCGAATGTCACGCCGGGCCCTGGATCGAGATCGAAGACCAGGCGGCCCGGCGTCTCCGGATCTCCGGGCGCGCAGTTCCACGGGTGAAGCTCGATGCCGCCGATCTGGGCCGCCGCCGCCAACGCCTCGATCCGATCGATCTGGAGATAGGGCTTCTTGTCGCCAAAGACCCGGACGAGTTCGAACAGGTTCGAGGTTCCCATGCCGGCGTGGCGCTGGAAGAACATCTCGCCCGTAATTCCATCGGGCGCGCGCACAAGCGAACAGGGCCGGCCCTTGATATGGGGCATCATCCAGTCGCCGACCGCCGCGAAATATTCGGCCAGTTCCTGCTTGGAGACAGGCCGGTCATCCCCCGCATTCGGCCACAAGATCTTCTCGGGGTGGCTGATACCGACCCCCATGACAGTGGCCCTCTCGCCCCGACGGCGCGAGGATACCTGTTTCGGCTGCGGCGTCTCGGTGCCTTTCGGATCGGCGGGGAGGTCGGTTTCCACCTCGTCGGCGGGCTTGTCTTCGCGCAAGCCCTTGAAGGCGGCCTGACGAGCCATGCCATCCCCGGTCCAGCCGGCAAACTCGATCTCCGCGACAAGTTCGGGCTTCAACCAGGTGACCCCGGGCTCGCGCTTTGGAGAGCCGGCCCCTTTGAAGGGCGAGGCTGTCGCGGCCGCCGCCTTCAGCTTTGGCAACAGCGCCTGCACCTTGGCGGCGCTGTAGCCCGTACCCACCCGTCCGATATAGACAAGATCCGACCCTCGATTGACGCCGACCAGAAGCGACTTGAATTTGCCGGCCGTCGTGGACCATCCGCCGATCACGACCTCGTGCCCGGCGCGGCATTTGGCCTTCGTCCAGCTGTTGCTGCGCCCTGACACATAGGGCGCATCGACCGCCTTCGAGACGATGCCTTCCAGGGAGAGTTGGCAGGCCGATTTCAGGATGGCGTCGCCGCCGGTCTCGAAATGTTCGACATAGCGCAGGATGACGCCGTCGCCGTGGTCGTCGAGAGTCTCCTTCAGACGCTCCTTGCGCTGCAGGAGTGGCAGCTCGCGGAGATCGGCCCCGACGCTGAACAGCATGTCGAAGGCGAAGAAGATCAGATCCTCCGTCCTGCCCTCCGAAATGGCGGCCTGGAGGGCGGCAAAATCCGGCGTGCCATGCTTGTCGAGCGCGACGATCTCGCCATCGATGATGGCATCGGGCAGGCTCTCTCCCGCCTTGGCGATCGTTTCAAAACGGGAGGTCCAATCGAGCCCCTTCCGCGTCTTGAGCGTGACGGTCCCACCCTGGACCCGCATCTGGATGCGATAGCCATCGAACTTGATCTCATGCACCCACCCGCCACCATTGGCGGGACGCTCGACACTTCGGCATAGCTGCGGCGCGATGAACGGTGGCATGGGGGCCGGGCGAGATCTCTTGGGAGATCCGGATCGTTCCGGGCTTCGTCTGCGCTGCGCGGCCAGACCCTTCCGGCTGTCCCATTCGGCGTCAGCGGCGAGGGCGTCCTTCGCGAGGAGGAATGGCTTGGGCGAACGCCCCTTGCCGGCCGCGATCGCGTCCATGCTGCGGCCGGAGGCAACGGACGTGTCGGCCTTCAAGACCGCATCACCGTCGCCATCCACGGAATGCGCGTCCCGGTGCTTKATCAGCAGCCAGTTGGTGCGCTTGCCGCCATCCCGGTCATGACGCATCCGAACGAGGACAAAGCTGCCCTCGAGGCGCTCGCCGTCCAGAACGAACTTGAGTTCGCCCTTTTCCAGTTGGCGCTCCGGGCTGATCTTGCCCTCCGGCTGCCAGTAGCCGCGATCCCAGAGCAGAACCGTCCCCCCACCATATTGCCCCTTGGGTATGGTCCCTTCGAAATCTCCATAGGGCAGGGGGTGGTCTTCCACCTCGACTGCGAGGCGCTTGTCGCCAGGATCAAGCGAGGGGCCCTTGGTCACCGCCCAGGACTTGAAGACCCCGTCCAGTTCCAGGCGCAGATCATAATGAAGCCTGGTCGCATCATGCTTCTGGATGACGAAGCGCAGGCGGTTCGATTTCGAAACCGCAGCGTCTCCGTCAGGCTCCCTGGTCTTCTCGAAATCGCGCTTCTGACGATACGCCTTGAGCTTTTCCAAGTGACACTCCGCGTTCGCGGCTGAGCTTGCACGCAAGATGCACGTCCTGGCGGCACTCCGTGCAAAGACATCACAGGAACAGGCGCGGGAAATGATTGTTCCGAAACTTCGAGACCTGCGACGTCAGGGGGCGCGTGAGGTCCAGCTGAAGCGCTATCGTGCGCGCCCCGAACCATGAACAAGCCATCCTGATCGTCAATTAACACCGGCACCTTAGGATGATCCGGAATGGATGTGAGGATCTGGAATGCAGTCGAGTTCTGTGAAGCGTGAGCCAGGCGACCTGTCCATCGTCGTTCCCGCCCAATCCGGACGGTCAGTACGCGTATCGGGTGGCGATATCATCCGCATCGTCGATCCGAAGGGGCAGCAGGTCGCCGATCTCTGGGCCTTCGTCACCTCGCCCCGACTCGACTGGCTGAGCACGGCCCAGACCCGAGACATCAACGAGCGATTGTTTCCCAAGGTCGGAGAGAGCTTCTACAGCGACCGCGGCGTTCCGTTTCTGACATTGGTCGAGGACGGGTCCCCCGGTCCGCACGACATGCTGTTTCCTGCCTGCAACCGTGAACTCTACGAGCGGGCCGGGCTGCACGATCACCCAAACTGCAGGGACAACCTGCTCTTGGCACTTCAGGAAGAGGGCGTTGCGCTACCTTTCGTACCCGATCCGGTCGACCTGTTCCAAAACTCGCCTCCGCAACCAGACGGTCGGCTTGAGGTTCTCCCGTCGATCAACCCGCCTGGCGGGTATGTCGTCGTTCGAGCCGAGTGCGATCTTCTCCTGGTCGTTACGGCGTGTTCGGTCGATTTCCATCCGACAAACGGCGAGTGCTGTACAGAAATCGAGATCGAAGTCGTTCGCAGCTCACGCACTTCGTGATGGGGTGACCAGATCGCCATGCACTGGCCAGCGGGCTCATTTGACGCAATGATCGAGCGCGGGCTGGTGAATGATCCTGCCAGCCGCGCAATCAAACGCGCACTATGGGCCAAACATAAAGGCCCTGGCTCCATGGGAGGAGAATTCCATGCTCGTCGGCGTGCCCTGCGAAATCAAGGACAATGAAGCGCGTACCGGGCTCGTCCCGTCATCCGTCCGGGAGTTGGTCCATCATGGTCACCAGGTCATGGTCCAGTCGGGCGCAGGTCTTGGTGCCGGCATCACCGATGAGGACTACGTCGCGGTCGGCGCCAAGATAGTCGACGGGCCGGAGATAATATTCGCAGAAGCCGAGATGGTGGTGAAGGTCAAGGAACCCCTGGCCCAGGAGCGAAAGCGTCTGCGGCCCGGACAGATCCTGTTCACCTATCTGCACCTTGCTCCCGATCCTGCGCAGACCCGCGATCTCATTCAATCCAAGGCGATCTGTATCGCCTACGAGACAGTCACTTCACCCTCCGGCAGCCTGCCGCTTCTGGCGCCGATGTCCGAAGTGGCGGGCAGACTCGCACCTCAGGTCGGCGCACATGCCCTGGAGAAGGCCCAAGGGGGACGCGGCATCTTGCTGGGCGGTGTGCCGGGAGTCCCGGCAGCGTCCGTCGTGATTCTCGGCGGAGGCGTGTCGGGCACGCATGCGGCGACCATCGCCATTGGCATGGGAGCGCAGGTGACGGTCGTGGACCGGTCGGCGGAGCCGCTGAAGCGCCTGGCCACCCAGTTCGGCAATGCGATCACCACCGTCTTTTCCACGCAGGCGGCGATTGAAGAGCTCGTCAGGCAAGCGGACCTGGTGATTGGTGCGGTGCTGATCCCTGGCGCGTCGGCGCCCAAGCTGGTCAGCCACGATATGATCCGCACCATGAAGAAGGGCGCCGTCGTCGTGGACGTGGCCATCGATCAGGGCGGCTGTTTCGCGACCTCAAAGGCCACCACGCACTCCGACCCGACCTATATCGTCGATGGGGTCGTGCATTACTGCGTGGCCAACATGCCTGGCGCAGTCGCGCGCACCTCCACCTTCGCGCTCAACAATGCGACATTGCCCTTCGTGCTGGCCATCGCCAATCACGGCTGGCGCGAGGCTTTGAAGCAGGATCCGCACTTGCGCCAAGGTCTCAACATATGCGTCGGGCAGGTCACCTGCGAGCCCGTGGCAAGGGCTCAAGGCCTGCCATTCGTCGAGCCCCTCGCGGTCATTGATCGCGCATGAATGCAAGCAAGGTTCCGGTCTAAAGCATCGGCCCGAAAAGTGGATTGCGGTTTTCGGGGCAAAGCCGATGCAAAGACAAAGGGTTAGATCATCGGACTGGATACGATCTCCGGTCCGATGATCTAGCAGGGCAACGCTCGCCTCGGCGCGACAATGCTTGTCGGGAATCTTGGCCCTGGCGCGCGGATTGTCGGTTCAACGCGCCTTCGGCTTAGCCGGACACGCCAGGAACCATTTGGCGCGGTCATCCCCACATGGATGACCTCAGATCGGGAACGATCTCTGGCTGCAATCCGATCGTCGCGTAAGTCTCCGGCAGATTATTGGGAACATCGCGGCATCTCGCCACTTATGGAGGAAAGGCCGCAGGAGCCGGACGACAATGGCTGACGCGCATGGATTTCGCAGGCCTGTCGTGGAGCCCAGCAAGCCGCGGCTCCTGCATGTTCTGGGCCCCGGGCTGATCACTGGCGCATCTGATGACGATCCAAGCGGGATCGCGACCTATTCCCAGACCGGGGCGCAGTTCGGCTATATGACGACCTGGACGCTCGTCTTTTCCTATCCTTTGATGAGTGCCATTCAAATCATCAGTGCCCGGCTGGGACGCACCACAGGACATGGGATCGCAGGAAATCTGCGTCGGCATTATCCCGATTGGCTGGTCTATGGCGGCGTAACCCTGCTTCTTGTTGCAAACATCATCAATATTGGAGCGGACATCGGTGCGATGGCAGATGCCTTGCGCCTGCTCGTGGCTGGTCCGCAGCTCGTCTATGTCATTATATTTGGAATTGCTTGCATCCTTATGCAGGTTCTACTGGAATACAAACGTTATGTCAGTGTGTTGAAATGGCTGACGATCGCCCTTTTCGCTTATGTCGGAACCCTGTTTTTTGTAAAGATCGATTGGTTGGAATTGGGGCGGAGTCTTATACTTCCAAGCATATCTTTAAGGGCTGATTATTTGACTGCAATCGTCGCGATACTGGGCACGACGATCAGCCCTTATCTGTTCTTTTGGCAGGCCTCCCAGGAGGTCGAGGATATCATGGCGAATCCGAAGCGCGAACCGCTCAAGGAGGCGCCCCGGCAAGCCGATGACGCCAAGGCGCGCATACGGCTCGATACTTTTGTGGGTATGGGATTTTCGAATGTCATCGCGCTGGCAATCATGGTCACGGCCGCAGCCACGCTGCATGCCAATGGCGTGACGGACATTGAAAGCTCTTCGCAAGCTGCGGAAGCATTGAAACCCGTCGCTGGCGTCTTTGCCGAAGGACTTTTCGCGCTTGGCATTGTTGGGACCGGCCTGTTGGCCGTCCCCGTTCTCGGCGGATCAGCAGCCTATGCCGTCGGCGAAACGCTGCGCTGGCCGACGGGGCTCGATCGCAAGCCGAAGCATGCGAAGGCGTTCTACGTCACAATTGCGGTGGCAACCCTTTGCGGAGTGGCGTTGAATCTGACGCCGATCAATCCGATCAAGGCGCTCTACTGGAGCGCCGTCATCAACGGCATCGTGGCCGTTCCGATCATGGTGCTGATGATGGTGATGGCAACCCAGCCACGGGTGATGGGCGTACAAACGATCGGCCGTGGACTGACCTTCTTTGGTTGGCTTTCGACCGCTGTGATGGCCGTCACCGCCATTGGAATGGTGGCTACCAGCCTCCTGTAGCACGGCGTGCACAGGGCGAAACGCGCGGACAACACGTCTGCAATCGCGGCAGCGGCCTGGCACACTGGCGGTAAGGAGCGTTGGGCATCTCTCCAAGGCTCCCTCTGCCGGCTTCGGCATATCGCTTCAAACCGCAGCGCCGCCGGGGGGCGCCCTGTGGACGACGCAGTCATCGACATCTGGGTGGGAAACCACGGCGAGGTTTCAGTGTCGCATCGGCTCAGCCTGGACTGGTTGAACTTCCTGTTGGCGGATTTGCGTGGGGGCCTTGGGCCCTATGTCAACGTGTTCCTCCTGACGGATGTCGGGTGGGATCAAGCGACGATCGGGGCGCTCCTGACCGTAAGCGGGCTGATCGGCATTGCCTTTCACGCCCCGATCGGCGCCTTGATCGATGCCACGCGGGCCAAGCGGGCCCTCATAGTCGGCGGGGCCTGGGCCCTGGCGACGCTGGGCGCTGCCATTGCGACGGTCCCGACACTCGCCGTTGTCTTCGTCGCGGACGTCAGCATGGCGCTGCTGGGGGCCGTCTTTGCACCGACGATTGCGGCGATCACGGTGGGAATGTTCGGGCCGCGCGGCATTGCCCGGCAACTTGGGCGCAATGCCGCGTATGACCGCATCGGCAATGTGTTCATTGCTGCACTTGCTGCGCTGATCGGCACCCATTTCGGGCAACGCGGCGTCTTCTACATGCTTCCGCTGTTCGCAGGATTGGCGACGATTGCCGCGCTTTCGATTCCCGCGAGCGCGATCGACCATCAATTGGCCCGCGGTCTCGAAGGACCGAGCCGCGACCGGGGCGGTCCCTATGCATGGCGACGGCTGTTTGCCGAGCGGCCCTTTGCGGTGCTCGCGATCGGAGCTGCATTGTTCCATTTCGCCAATGCGCCGATGCTGGCCCTTGCGAGCCAGAAGCTTGCCTTGGAGGCCAAGGGCTTCGAGACGGCCGTGACGTCCGCGGCGATCATCGTTGCCCAACTGGCGACGATCCCGATGGCTTTCCTTGTCATGCGGGCCAATCTCATCGGTGGGAAGTGGCTGCTGACGCTGGCATTCGCCGCTGTGCCTCTGCGCGGCATCCTGTTCGCGCTTGTCGATGACCCCTACTGGATGATCGGCTTCCAACTTCTCGACGGAGTCGGCGCAGGGCTGTTCKACGTGTTGCTCCCGCTTATTCTTTATGGTGCCGTCCGTGGCAGCGGTCGTTACAATATGGCTCGCGGGATCATCGGCACGATTCAGGGCATTGGCGGTGCGTCGAGCTATGTGTTTGCCGGCAGTCTCGTGGTCTGGGCCGGATACAGCGTTGCCTTTGCCGTGCTGTCCGCAGTGGGGCTGGTCGCGCTTATCCTGATGGTGATGGCAATGCCGGAAACGGTCCCCCGGATCCAGGCCGGGCAGGCTGCCGGCGGTCAAGGCGTCCGAACTTTTCCGCCCGACCGGAGTTGCTAGCTCGCCGTCCCGGCAGGCGTCAGCGGCGTTTGGAGAAATCGGATGCGGATTGCGCAAGTTGCACCGCTGGCCGAGTCGGTTCCGCCGAGACTGTATGGCGGGACGGAGCGGGTCGCGTCCTGGCTCACCGAAGAGCTTGTTCGGCAAGGACATCAGGTCACTCTGTTCGCATCGGCCGATTCAACGACGTCCGCCGAGCTTGTCGCTTGCGCACCGCAGGGCTTGCGACTTGCGGGCATTCGCGATCACACCGCGAGCCATCTTGCGATGCTTGCGAAGGTCCGGGCGCGTGCGGCTTCCTTCGACATTATTCATTTCCATCTCGATCTGCTGCAGCATGCCTTGTTCACGGATCTCGCGCACAAATGCGTGACGACGCTGCATGGCCGCTTGGACCTGCCCGATTTTCTCCCGGTCTATGAGGCCTTCCCCCAGATGCCGCTGATATCGATTTCCGATTGCCAACGGAAACCGATGCCGGCAACTGCGAATTGGCTGGCGACCGTCCATCACGGATTGGGTCCGGGCCTTTGCCCGTTCGACGCGCGGGGAGGGGCGTATCTGGCCTTCCTCGGGCGCATCACGCCGGAGAAGCGACCGGATCGGGCGATCGAGATCGCCAAGCGTGCCGGCATGCCGCTCAAGATCGCGGCGAAGGTCGATCCGGTTGATGAGGAGTATTTCAGGACCCGAATCTTGCCGCTGCTCGATCATCCCTCAATCGAGTTCATCGGGGAAATCGACGAGGCGCAGAAATCTGCGTTCCTCGGCGGAGCCTGTGCCCTTCTGTTTCCGATCGATTGGCCAGAGCCGTTCGGGCTTGTGATGATCGAAGCGATGGCGGCGGGAACGCCGGTTATCGCTTGGCGCAACGGTTCCGTGCCTGAAGTCGTAAGGGATGGCGTATCCGGGATCCTCGTCGACTCCATCGCTGAAGCCGTTGCCGCTGCAAAGCATAGCGTTGCCATGGATCGCTTCCAGGTCCGGCGGTATTTCGAAGGCCATTTCACCGCCGCCCGGATGGCGACCGACTATCTCGACGCCTTCGATCACCTGCTGCGTTCGCCAGGGCACACCCGAAGGGCCGCAGAATAGACGCAGAACCATGACCCAATCCGCACGAACCTGCCTGATCTCCAGCGAAGAGGAGCAGTGGGATGAATGAGCACAGCGTCGCCGCAGGCGAGCGCCAGATCCCGCCTCTGCAGGAACAACTGGCCGAGCACGCCCTCGATGCCCACCCGTCGCTCGTAGAGCGCCCATTGCGCACACTGAAGGCGGGCGATGCGTTCGCTGTTCTCGACAGCTATGGCGACCTGGGCATCACCCCCGACACGTCGGAGGGGCTATTCTGCAACGACACCAGGCACCTTTCGCGGCTGCAACTCTTCTTCGAAGGCAAGCGTCCACTCCTTCTCAGCTCGGTCATCCAGGACGACAATGCTTCCTTGACCGTCGATCTGGCCAATCCTGAGATTGTCCGGAATGATGGCACGACCATCATTCCGCGCGATGCGATCGCCATCGAGCGGACAAAATTTCTCTGGAACTCCGTTTGCTATGAGCGTGTCGGATTGCGCAATTTCGACCGTGTTCCGCACGATTTCAAGATTTCCTTGTCTTTCGCGGCAGATTTCCGGGATCTCTTCGAAGTCAGGGGTATGAAACGCGCGCATCGCGGCGAAGTCGACGTCCTCATGTCTTCGCAGATTGCGCGTTTCCTCTATCGCGGCCTCGACGACAGGGTGCGCAGAACCGTTCTTCGATTCGAGCCTGAACCTGTTCAATTGACCAGGGACTTTGCGTCATTTCAATTTTCGCTCAAGCCAGGCGAGCGAACGTCGCTCCTTATCGCCATCGCCTGCGACGTGCTTGACGCACCCAATCGAGACATTCGTTCCGGAGAGGACGCCCCCGGCGCCCCACCTCAGGGCTTTGCCAAGGCCTACCAGGACGCTCGCCGAGACCTGCGCGCTCTGACTTCCAATATTGCCAAGGTAGAGTCTACGAATACACTCTTTTCAGATCTTATCTATCGCTCGACATCGGATCTTTACACGCTCATGACCCGGAGCGCCGACGGAGTTTACCCCTATGCTGGCATTCCGTGGTTTTCGACGATGTTCGGGCGCGACGGCATTATCACGGCAATGATGTTGCTATGGACCGATCCCTTGGTGGCGCGGGGCGTACTGCTGCAGCTGGCGAAGGCACAGGCCATCGCCCCTGACCCTGAAGCCGATGCGCAGCCGGGCAAGATCCTGCATGAACGACGACACGGAGAGATGGCCAATCTCGGCGAGGTTCCATTCGGACTCTATTACGGCTCCGTGGATGCCACCCCGCTCTTCGTCATGTTGGCCGGCCAGTATTTTGATCGAACAGGCGACCGGGCCACGATCGAGCAGATCTGGGCCAACGTCGAGGCCGCACTTCAATGGTGCGACACATTCGGAGATCGCGACGGCGACGGGTTTGTTGAATACTATCGCGAGACGGACAATGGCCTAACCAATCAAGGGTGGAAGGATAGTCACGATTCGATCTCGCATGCCGATGGCTCMTTGGCTCAGGGACCGATCGCCCTCGTCGAGGTTCAGGCCTATGTCTATGCCGCAAAGCAAGCTGCAGCCACCATGGCGAGCGCTCTCGATCTCGGCGAGCGCGCCCACGTCTTGCGGCGTGAAGCATCGATCTTGCAGGAGCGGTTCGATCGGGCTTTCTGGTGCGAGGATATCGGCTCCTACGCATTGGCGCTGGACGGAAACAAGCGGCAGTGTCGCGTCCGCTCTTCCAACGCCGGTCATGCTCTGTTCGGTGGCATCGCCTACCCCTCGCGGGCGGCGCAGGTCGCCCAGTCACTCATGAGTGAAGGGGGGTTCAGCGGCTGGGGCATTCGCACGCTCAATGTCAATGAAGCCCGCTACAATCCGATGTCCTATCACAATGGCTCGGTGTGGCCTCATGACAACGCGCTGATCGCGCTCGGCTTCAGCAATTACGGCCTGAAAACTGAGGCTGCACGGCTGTTCGAGGCGATCTTTGACGCGGCCGCCTATCAGGAACAGCGCCGCCTGCCGGAGCTCTTCTGCGGCTTCCTGAGACGGCGTCGACGTGGACCGACTGCCTATCCCGTCGCTTGCTCGCCTCAGGCCTGGGCTGCAGCCGCGCCCTTCGCGATGCTGGCCGCTTGCCTGGGGCTGCAATTGCCGGCGGCGACGAACGAGGTCAAACTCCTGGATCCCGTCCTGCCTTCGTTTCTCGACGATGTGACAATTCGCGGGCTGAGACTTGGGGCCTCACGATTCGATGTGCGCGTGCATCGGCATGAGAGCGATGTCACGATCAATGTCCTGAAGCGGTGGGAAGACAGCAACGCTCGCGTCGTTCTGGTCAAAACCAAGTAATCCGGGCAGGGGGGCTGCGCCTCCAGGACGAACTCGCCGGCGACCGAGGTTGCGCGGATCGGTGTCCATGCTTTCCGCGCCGCAGGGAGTAGGCGATGCCTGCATTGCCTCGGAAGCAGAGGGGGTCTTTCTGGCAAGTGTCGCTTCAATTTTCAGACGTGATTTCAATCTCTTCGAGGCAAGAGTGAACGATCCGCTTCGAAGCTGAACCGGATTCCAATTTCCGGCCGGATGTTCTAATCACACGCGATGGATACCGTCGCGCCGCATGAACTCTTTCCCCATGTCCGCATCGTAATGGGCATGATCATCGGCCTCGGCATCACCCGGATGCTGACCGGCATCGCCGGTTTCATCCAGCATCCCGATCGTTATCGCGTCTCGATGCTTCACATGCTCTGGGTCGGCTCGATCCTGCTGGAACTCGTGCTGTTCTGGTGGTGGGAATTCGGGCTGTCGCGCATCCCCAACTGGAGCTTCGGCGTCTACATCTTCCTGATCGGCTACGCGATCGTGCTCTATTTGCTGTCGGCGCTGCTGTTTCCGGACAACGTCGCTGAATATGCCGGCTACGAGGACTTCTTCATCAACCGGCGGCGCTGGTTCTTCGGCCTCATGGCGACGTCCTTCATTCTCGACGTGGTCGATACCCTGATCAAGGGCACGGAGCGCTGGACCCAACTCAGCGGCGATTACTTGATCCAGGTACCGATTGGCCTGGCTCTCTGTCTCGTTGCCTGTGTTTTCGCGCAACGTTGGGTCCAGATGTCCATGGCTGCCGTGCATCTTGCCTATCAGGGCTATTGGATCGGGCGCATCGTCTACAACATGCAGTGACGACGCGGCCCGATCGGAACTTCAGCCGGAACGAGCCGGGTCGCGACTGCAGGCGACCTTATGGAAACCTTGCGCGCCAGTGCCTGAGCCAGGGCGCCGGCAAGGCCGGCAGCAAGGCGCTCGACCGCTCCTCGGCAAAAGGCAGGTTGATCGGCAGTGCGAGGGTTGGGTACGGTGAGC
Source organism: Allobosea sp. 05T439 (assembly GCF_056396005.1). Taxonomy (NCBI): domain Bacteria; kingdom Pseudomonadati; phylum Pseudomonadota; class Alphaproteobacteria; order Hyphomicrobiales; family Alloboseaceae; genus Allobosea; species Allobosea sp. 05T439. The sequence goes on from NZ_JBFTKP010000027.1 coordinate 60,769, forward strand.
CATCGTCACTGCATACTGGCCTTATGCTGCAAACCTCCGCTCGACTGCCTGATCGGCAGTCCCTTTCCGGCAATGCCGTGCTCGTCGGACAGAAACCGGGCCGGTCATTCGTCGAGTGAAGGGCTGCTTCCCCTCCCGGTAACGTGTTAGGTTCCCGATCGATGGACGAGACGACTCAACAGCTCATTGAGATGCTTGAGGGCTCCCCGGTCCTGGTCGCCCTGTATGACCAGTTCGACCGGCTTCGAAAGGCGAACCGAGCCTTTCGCCAGGCCTATTCCATCCGCGCCAGCGAGGATCCGTCCTGGTCGGAGATCATGCGCCGGAATTTTTCGGCGGAAACCGGGACGGTCGTTCGAACCAAGAATTTCGAGGAATGGCTGATCTCGACGCAGTCGCGGCGAGGCAAGGTCGGGTACCGCGCCTACGAGACCGATCTGCATGACGGGCGGTGGCTCTGGATGACCGAGATGGTCAGCGATGACGGCTGGATGCTCTGCATCGCGAGCGTCACGACCGATCTCCATTCCGACAAGAGAACTCTGCGCCAGGACCGGGACAGTGCGGTCAAGGCCTCGTACACGGACGAACTGACGGGGATCGCCAACCGCCGGTTCGTGATGGCCCGGATCGACGACATGCTGCTTCAACGGCGCCTGGACAGCCGGCTGACGGGCTGCCTGGCCGTTCTCGATATCGACCATTTCAAGGTCATCAACGATCGCTTCGGGCATGCGGCCGGGGATGAGATCCTGTGCAGATTTGCCAAGGAGATCCACGCGAATGTCAGGCGCTCCGATTGTTTCGGCCGGGTCGGCGGCGAAGAGTTCGTCCTGGTCATGCCCAGGACATCCGCTGCCGAGGCTGCGCTGGTCCTGGAACGCATGCTCATCGTCGTTCGGGCGATGAAGCCGCAAGGCGGCCATGGCGATTTTCGTTGCACCTTTTCGGCAGGAATCGCCGAGACGGATCCGACGGATGTATCGCTGAGCCTGTACGCACGTGCCGACAAGGCCCTCTATGCCGCCAAGTCGAGAGGCCGAAACTGCATCGTCGCGGCCGAAGGCGAAGCCGAGCGATCCCCCCAATCGATCGCGCCGTAGCGCGCAATTCTCATTTACAGCCGGGAGACACCGCCATCGCTCGCAACGTCTCGCGAGGATGATCTGGAGGGCGAGCGGGCCAAGCCATGACGGCCGGAGCTGGACTGAAAGCGCGCCGGCGGGCGTGGCGACTGTGAAGCGGCCACCGGATCGGGATGGCGTGGGCAGTGCAGATTCCACGTTTGGAATCGGCTGGTTGGCCAAAGCATCTCCATCGGAATACTAGGCCACTCCTGCAGTAAAGGACGGTCGATTATTGAGGTTCACCGATGTGGATTGTTGTGCAACAATTGTGAGGTGAAATGCCGACCTCGGAGGACACCATGCGACTAGGGCTTGCATCCACCGCCGTCCTTGCAACCTGCCTGGCTACGTCTGCCTTCGCCGCCGATCTTCCCAGCCGCTCCGCGCCCCCGGCCCCGATCGTCTACGCTCCCGTCTTTACCTGGGCCGGCTTCTACGTCGGTCTCAACGCCGGTGTGGGCTGGGGCGGGTCGCGTGACGTCATCGTCACCGGGCCGACGACTGGCTCCTCGGGAATCCTGAGTGGCGGTGGCGGCGACGGCGCGTTCGTCGGTGGCGGCCAGATCGGCTATAACTGGCAGTCCGGCGCATGGGTCTACGGTCTCGAGACCGATATCCAATATGTCGGTTCGAGCGGCGATGTGTCCTGGGGGCAATACACCTGGTGGGCAAACAGAGGCGGTGGTGACGGCGGCTATTTCGGCACCGTGCGTGCCCGCGTCGGCTACGCCTTCGATCGGACCCTAGTCTACATCACGGGCGGTCTCGCCTATGGCGGGCTGAACAGCAACCCGCTGACCGGCAACACGACGAGCAATACCGGCTGGACCATCGGCGGCGGCGTCGAATATGCCTTCACCAATAACTGGACCGTCAAGCTCGAAGGTCTCTACGTCGATACCGGCGAGGGCCGGCGAAACAGGGCCTTCACCAACCCGGCGGGTGGCGTGCTCCCGGCCGGGCTCTATACCGCGACCACCAATGGTGGCGGTAATGGCGGCATCGTTCGCGTCGGCGTGAACTACAAGTTCTGAGTCGCGCATCCTGGATCTGCAAACAGCCCGGACCATGCGCCGGGCTGTTTCCGTTTCTTCGAGCTCKCGGCGGGTGGGCCGGGCAATTCGACCGCATCATGTCGAGCGAGATGAGAGCCGGGGATTCGAGCGACGCCCGCCGATCGGCAGCATCGCGGGCGAGATGATCAATGGTGCCAATTCTGCGGCGTAGCAGGCAGATCTCCCGTGACCTCGACATGGGCGGCGCCGGTCGTCGACGGAAATTCCCGATAGGAGAACCTGAGATCGAGGAGATGGCCATCATCGGTCAGCAGCTGCACATCCGCGCGGCCGAAGACGGTCTTCAGTGCGGGAAAGGCCAGCCGGACCTCGCCGCAGCTGGTCACTCCGATCGGATCCTGGAAGAAACCTTCAAAATCGTAGGATGCACGGCCGATCTTGATGCCGTTGCTCATCAGGGCGCCTCGCCCCGAGATTCCACCGAGATAACGCATGATCGTCTCACTTCACGGTTCATAGGTGTGACTAGGCCTGCTTATCCTTCTCCAGGGCAGCTGTAAGTTCGATCGGATCCACGAGGATGATCTGCGAGGAACCGCGTGAAAATTCGATGGCCGGGATCTGCAGCATCGTGGCGGTCCGGCGAAAAGCCCGGAACGACACGCCCACGATCTCTTCTTCGTCGGTGACGACCCGATAGGTTCCGGCCGGCTGAGGATCCGACAGCGCGCTCAACCTGAAGGGATGGCTGAACGTGATCTCCGTTTCGGTGGTCCGGTCCGTCATGATCCGCACCTGCCATTCCCTGCCAATGCTAACAGAGCCGCCTGCTCGGCTCTCTTCCGGACGCCGCGGTTATTTCAGGTTGCCGAAATGGTTCGTTTGCGTGACGCTGGCGCGGATCTGGAGTTCTTCGATGGCGCGCTCGTGGCCATCGGCGCCGCGCACCCGATATTGCCGCTGTCCGTTCTCGCTCGCCGGAAGCACCCGTATGATCTCGTATTTCCCGACGCCGGTTCTGTCGAAGAAGCCAAAAGCCAAGCTGATGACATCGCCTGCCTTATAATCGGTTGTCATGACATGTGTCCTCGATGCCCGATCCATTGCGCGCCTTCTCATTCGACGAAGCCAGATGGCCGATGAAGGCCGCCCCATCGTGGCGATGGCCCATGATCAGGAGATCCACGATGTCTCCGTCGTCCCGGATCAGGTGGATCGGAAAGGCGAACTGGAGCGGGTCCGTCCGGCTCAGGTTCGCGACAAGATGCCCGGAACACATGTCCCTGGCATTCAGTGACGTTCTGAAGCTGAATGATGCCGGCTGGCGCGTGCCGTTGCGCCAGATGATCTGGCCATTGCCTTGCAAGACGAAAATCCAGTGCCGACCGGCGCCACAATGACACCGCGACCCGCTCTCGGTTCAGTGCGAAGGGAGGCGACAATCCACTACGCGCTTCTTTCAGTCGCTAAGCAAGTTCTAAGGCCGCGTCATCTTCGCACATACATCGTTCCAGCCCCTCTGCCGATTGTCTTAACCCTGATTTGCTTGATGATTTCAATTATTCCGGCCTGGCCGAAGGCATGACATATGACGACGTCGATGCTTACTTTGAGCCAGGCGCAGGCGGAACCTTTTTCCAGCCTGCGTAGCCGATTTCTCGCGCGAGCCCGTGCCCGGAAGACTTCCTAGCGTTCCATKGCGCCCATCAGCGCAGCGATCCTGATCGTCGCGAAATTGCAGAACGTGTCGGAGACCGCGTAGGGCAGGATGATGTGGTCGTTATGGCGTATCGCGCCGCAGGTATAGACGACATTGGGAACATAGCCTTCACGCTCGGACGGTTCTGGCCGGACGAGCGGCTCGCGGGTCCGCGCGAGGACCCTCGACGGATCCTGCTTGTCGAGAAGAACCGCTCCGATCGCGTATTTCCGAATGGGCCCGACGCCGTGGGTCAACAGCAGCCAGCCTTCGTCAAGCTCGATCGGGGAGCCGCAGGTGCCGATCTGAACGAACTCCCATGCAAATTGGGGCCTCAGGATCACGACCCCACCGTTCCAGGTGAAGAGGTCATCGGAATAGATGAGATAGAGGTTCTCATTGTCCTGCCGCGCGATCATGGCGTAGCGCCCACCGATCTTGCGAGGGAACAGCGCCATGCCCTTGTTCGCGGCCGCGGTGCCCCGCAGCGGCGACATCCGAAACGACAGGAAATCGCTGGTCTCGATCAGTTCGGACCGGATCGCCCGGCCGTCATAGGCCGTGTAGGTCGCCCGAAACACCGTCCTCCCATCTTCGTCAAACGCGACGAAACGTGCGTCCTCGATGCCATTCGATTGAGATGCGGTAATGGGGAAGATCACCCGCTCGCTGATGTCGCCATCGGGCGAAAATGCGACCTCGACATCGTCGCCGTCGAGGCGCGCCATGCGGTTGCGCAAGGTGGCGATCGAAGCCAGCCGCGATGTCGGATCGACACTGATGCTGCAGTCATTCGCAATCGAGCCCGAGCGGAAAGTCAGGGACGAGATATGGCCCTCGCCAACCGCGCGAACGCTCAGGATGAAGCGGCGCCCGCCTGGAGGAGCGCCGGACTGGTCAGGGTGCGAAACGATGCTCGGGTTGAAGAGCGCCGCTGCTTCGAATGAATTCTCCTGGAGAAAGTAGGCTCCGACCAGCTGACGCTGAATCCTGGTGAAGTCGCAATGCGTTGCGAATGCCTCCTCCATCTCATCGGCGCGCTCCTCGAATTTCTCCAGCAGGTTGCGGTGTCGGCCCTTGAAGTTCTCCAAGACGTCGGAGAGCAGGCTCTCGGCCGTATCGGCATCCAGCGCCAGGACCCGGTCGACGATATGATTCGCCCGCGTCTTGTCGATTGGGCTGAGGTCCCTGGGCTCGACCGCGGGGCCGAACCGGCGCACGACCACCCTGGAAGGATCGGGGCGCAAATACAGGGCCTGGCGGTTCAGGAAAGCGGGCTGGGACAAGGCGACCCCAGTCTGTTCGTGCGCGCTGGCGGAAGGATCAGGCATGGAGGACCCGAAGCGGCGCCAGTTTCGGGCGGTCCCCGCTGATGCGGGCCTGCTGGCGAATCTCGGCGAGGCTGAGAAGATAGGATACCACGGATTCGCCCCCGCGGTTCTCGTTTGCGCGGTCGCGGTGCAGGCCGTCCCGGCAGGCGCCGGTATCAAGATCGACCAGCGGCACCGAGAGGTCGTTATGGCCGAGGAACCAGGCGAAGGCACGTGCGGCCTCGGTCCGCCAATGCGGATCGCCATCGGCCCGACAGGCTGCGAGGCAGGCTGAGATTGTCGCCGTGGCCTCCAGCGGCTGCTGATCAAAGGACCTCGGTGCACGGCGCTTGTCGCCGAAACTGTCGGAGCCGACAGGCCTGAACAAACCCGCGGGCGTCGTCTGCAGATCCGCGAGCCAGCGCAGCGACCGCAACCCGGCCTCGAGATAGGCTGGGACCTTCATGGAGGTACCGGTTGCGATCAGGGCCTGAGGCAGGCGCGCGTTGTCATAGGAAAGCCCGTCCTCGAACCACACCCAGTTCGGTGTCTCGACCGCCGAGAGCAGGGCGAGCAGGCGATCGGCCAGCAGCGGGCGCAGCCAGATGGCAGTCGGCGGCGCCCCGGCGACGGCGCAATAGGCGTCGAGGCCGAGCAGGGTGAAGCTCCAGGCGCGGGGCGAGGTGAAGCTCTCGACGATGGGCAGGGCTTGTGCGAACAGGGCGGCTGCCCATTGCCGGCGCGACGGGCTGACATCGCTGCGCGCGCATTCGCCCAGCGCCCAGAGCGTCCGGCCATGACTGTCCTCGGAACCCGTATCTTCCAGCCAGCGCCGGTCGAAGCTCATGAAATTGCGGAAGCGTCGCGTGTCGGGATTCCAAGCGTGCTGGACGAAGGATGCGTAACGCGCCGTCAGCGCGTCCGTAAGCTGCCGTTCGCCGGTGCTGCTCAAGGTGCAGGCGAGGAGGAGCGCGCGGGCATTGTCATCCACGCAGTAGCCATGCGCGCGATCCGGCACGGAATGGACGGCATGCTGGAACAATCCGGTATCGTCGCACATGGACAGGAGATGTCCTGTCTGCATCTCCGGAGGCGCAGGAATCTGCGGCGAGGGCGTTGTCATGATGGGGCTGGCGACGACGCTCAGCACCCGGCCCCGACGCGCCGTCTCAAACGCGGCGAGATAGCGCTTGGCCGTTCGTTCCCATGTCATCGAACGGCTACTGGCATAGGCACGCAGCCGCATTGCCTGGCGCCTGTCGACATCGGTCAGCAGTCCCGCGATCTCGTCGCCGATGGCAACCGCATCGCCGAAGGGCACCAGAATGCCGCGCCCATCAGCGAGCAGTTCCTGTGCGTGCCAGTAGGGCGTCGAGACGACGGCTTTCCCGAGGCCGAAACTGTAGGCCAGCGTGCCCGATGTCATTTGCGCCTCGTTGAGATAGGGCGTGACATAGACATCGCACATCGAGATGAAGCCCAGTAGCGTCGCCTGATCGACGAACTGGTCGAGGAAGACCACATGATCCTCGACGCCGAGTTCGCGCACGCGGCTCATCAGGCTGGCGCGATAAGCCTCGCCCTGGTCGCGGACGAGATTGGGATGCGTTGCACCCAGAACCACATAGACCGCATCGGGGCGACGCCGCAGGATCGCCGGCATCGCGTCGATCATCACCTCGATGCCCTTGTTGGGCGACAGCAGACCGAAGGTCAGGATGACGGAGCGGCCGCTGAACCCGAGCCTGGTCTTGGCGTCGTCAGGTGCGAGAAAGGCGACGTCGGGAATGCCGTGCGCGATCACCTCGATCTTGTCGGCAGGGAGTCTGTAGACGGTCCGCAGCAGGTCACGGCCCTTCTCGGCCATGACGACGATGCGCGTCGAGGCGTCGACAATCTGTTCCATGACATCGCGCTGCACCGGCGTCGGCTCGGACAGGACGGTGTGGAGTGTGGTGGCCACCGGCGTCTTCAGCCGCGACAGCAGCGCCATGATGTGGCCGCCGGCCTCTCCGCCGAAGATGCCGAACTCATGCTGGAGCGAGACGATGTCGAACCGACCATCATTCAGGAAGTCGGCGGCCCCTGCATAATCCTCCAACCGGTCGTCGCCGACCTGATAGTGGACGGAGCGTGGATAGTCGTAAGCATGACCATGGTCGTTCATGGCCACGATCGAGGTTTCGAGATCCGAGCCCGACAAGGCGACCGCCTGTTGCAAATCCGTCGTGAAGGTCGCGATTCCGCAGCGACGCGGAAGCGAGTTGCCGATGAAGGCAATGCGGTGGAGCGGGCTCATGGTCGGGCCTCCGTGAAGGGGTTGGACGGACCCGCCAGCGTCGGGAGCGGCAGGGGCGGCTGAGGCGGCTGGGAAACGGCGTCGCCTGGCGCATTCGCATCATGCGCAGAGACGGCATGCAAAAGGTCGGGGCAGGGGCTTGTCGCGTCATAGGCCACCAGACAGGTCAGGCCTTCGCCCCCCGCCTCGATGCGCATGCTGTCGGCCTCGATGAAGCAGCCCTCGCCGGCGACTGCTTGGAACGCCCCGAGCCTGGCGGTGCCAGCGATGATGACCAGCCAGGTCTCTCTGCTTGCACTGAGGTTCCAGACCGATCCCGAAGCCAGATCAAACCGCTCGAGGACGAAATACGGGCTCGCGACGAGCAGGGTCCTGCAATCGCCAAGATACCGCACTGGGGCTTGCCCTGCGGCGGGCGCGGCCAGGGCCGCTGCAACGCCGTGCTCGATGTGAAGTTCGCGTTGGCGGCCATGGTCGAACAGGCGGAAGGTCGTGTCGCTTCGCTGCTGGATTTCCGCGAGGACAAGCCCGGGGCCTATCGCGTGGATCGTTCCGGCCGGCACGAAGATGACGTCGCCCTTGCAGGCCTTGCGCCACTGCACGAGGTCGGTGATGGAGCCATCCTCGATGGCGGCCCGCAGTTCTGCGGGCGTATGGGCCGATTTCAGCCCGACGCCGATCGTGGCATCCGGTGTCGCGGAGAGAATATACCAGGCTTCGGTTTTGCCGTGAGGGAGCCCCATAGCTTGCGCGAAAGCGTCGTCCGGATGCACCTGGATCGACAATGCCTCGCGCGTGAACAACAACTTGAGCAGCAGGGCGGGCTCGGCCGCGTGAATGTCGCGGCGTTGAAACCAGAGTTCACCGATGGCGACGCCGTCATGCGCGACCTCGCTCCAGGGCAGGAGATCGGTCGACCCCCAGGGTTTGGGCATCGCATGTACGCAGGCCTGTTCGAGCGCCATATCGGTCTCCTGGTGCGCATCGCCAGTGATCGAGCGACGGCTGTCGATCGATGCGGCAATGGTCGGCGACGGCTTTCAATGGCGCCTGGCGAGGGACAAAAGGCCCGCCGCAGGCAGCATCATGCGCTCGTTGGGCGCATCGAACAGGCCAGATACCGCTCCAACGCTGGAGCAGGACCGCGGCCCGGATAGCTGGATGATCGCGCGTCGCGCGGTCCTCGATGGATCAGGTGCTCCGCTTCATGGGAGGACCTGCGCGCCAGGGCTGAGACCGGCTAGCACGGCTCGGTTCTTAGCAAGGGTGCCGTGCAGACGGATCTCATCATCCATTGCGCGTCGCCTCGAAAGGCACATGCCCTCATTCGGCAGAGTTGCACGACTGACGCCATGCCGGAACACGCGGCCCGCAGCATAAAGTCTGGCCGCACACGATCGTTCCCGGCCTTGTCCTTGAGCTGGCCCCAAGCAGCCGGCGCACACCAGGGAGTGTCGCCGACAAAATAATGGCGCTTCCTGACATGAGAACAATTCACTACGGACGAGATTTAACCTAAATTATGAGGTGAATTTTAAAAGTATCGAGAAAGTCGATCGCGCCGCTATATAGCGTGAATAACTCAGGAAAGATCCATAATTATTTTTTGGATAATACCGACGTTCAGGATGAGATCAAATATTGAGAGATTGGATCGAGGTTTTCCAGCGTGCCGCCTTGGTTGGCATGGCGGCACCCCTTCGAGACCGGAAGCGGGAAAGTTCTGATGGATCGGCAAGACGCAGCAGAGCCCGCGCAGTCCGACTTGCCTATGGCCTTAGGGCGACGGCGAGGTCCGGCCGATCCGTCGTGAAGGCGCTCACGCCCGCGGCGAAGGCCTGCTTGATCTCCGCCTCCTCATGCACGGCAAAGAGACCGTAGCGGATCGCCTCACGCCGGCAGATCTCCGCATCGGTGTCCTGGGCTTGCGAGATGCGCACCGCAATCTCCGGAACGCCCGCCATGCGCGCCTTTCGGCACAAGGCACCGAGATCTCGCGTCGGCGCGGCGAGCGTCTTCTCGGCGATCAGCCAGATCAATGGCGTGGCTGGCGCCAAGCTGGACAGTTCTTCCAGCGTCGCGAGATCGAACGCGGTGAAGGTCGTCCGGTCGAGCAGGCGCGTTTCCGTGAGCACTTCGACGATCTGGGCCTCGATCCCGGGATAGCGGCTGCCGTCGTGCCGGTTCTTCAGCTCGATGCGCAGCTTGATGCCGCTCGGCTCGAGAACGTCGAGCACTTCGTCAAGGCTCGGAATGGTCTCGTCGCTTGTGCGCAGCAGCGCCACCTCCCGGAGGTCGGCCCAGTCCTTGTCCGCGATCGCTCCGGTGCCGGCAGAGGTTCGGCCGAGCAGCGGATCGTGATGGACGAGCAGCACGCCGTCGCGACTGCGATGGATGTCGAACTCGATGAAGTCGACAGCCATCGCGGCGGAGTTGCGGAAGGCGAGGCGGCTGTTCTCGGGCCAGAGTCTGGCTCCGCCGCGATGAGAGGCGATCTCTGTCATGTCACCGTCACAGTCCAAGAGGTTTTCTGCGTTGCAAGATAAATTGCGATATCAAGAGTCAGCAATTTATCTTGCATAGCTCCGAAGGGCTTGTCTACCTTGGGCGGCATTGGGAGGGTTGCATGAGCCTGACGGAGATTATCGCGGCGCACCGGGACGAACTGACCGAAGCCGATCGGCGGCTGATCGAGGTTCTCCTGGCTGACCGGACAGCGGGCAGCTTTCTGCCGGCGCACAAGGTCGCAGGGCAGGCCGGCGTGCATCCCTCGACTGCGGGCCGGCTCGCACGCAAGCTCGGCTTTGCCACCTATCGCGACATGCGCGGCGCCTTGCAGGACGCTGTCGTCGCCGATCTCGACGCGTCGGTTCGCGTCCGGCGCCGGCTCAGCCGCGTCCGCGGCGATTCCCTCCTGGGCTCTGTCGTCGATGGTGAAATCCGTGCCCTGAACGCGGTGGCTGCGCAGATTTCGGATGCCGATATCATTGCCGCCGCCGGTCTGCTGCGCGACGCCGGGCGGATCCTGGTGGTCGGCGAGGGGCATGCGAGCAGCCTGGCGGACCTGTTCGTGCGCCGTCTCGTCAGGTCCKGCTACAGGGCGGCAGTGGTCGCCCATGCCGACTGGCAGGCGGCTGACCAATTGCTCGGCCTCGCCGCCGGCGATGTCGTCGTCGCCCTGGTCTTTCGCCACGAGAGCCCGGCGGCCGCGCGGATCATCGCCTATGCGCAAGGCATCAATGCCGGAACGCTCTTGATCACGGACCGGCGCACGGGTGTGCCGGATTGCGACGCGCAACTCGTTGCCGACCGTGGCGAGCAGGGCGAATTCCATTCGCTCACCGTCCCGATGGCGATCTGCAATACCCTGATCCTGGAACTGTCGCGCACCGACCGCGGTCGCTCGCTGAAGACGCTGGCAAAGGTCGAGACGCTGCAACGGATGTTTCGCGGCAAGCCGGGATAGCGGCTGCGGTGTCGCGCGTGATCGGACCACTGAACAAGGACCCCGGTAGCGGGGCGCCCCAAGGGAGGATGCAATGGCAAGAGCGATGAAACGCAATGCAGGGCTTTGGGCGGTGCTTGGCGCGGGGCTGGCTGCATCCATGCAAACCGGCGCGTCGGCAGCGGAGCGGCCGGCCCTCACGGTGGCTGTGAACGAACTTGCGCGCTCGCTCGACCCCGGCGAGAACACCGGCAATGTCGACGTCCGGGTCTATTACTCGATCTTCGATACGTTGATCCGGCGCGATTTCGCGCATCCGACGGCGGACGGCGGTGCGAAACTGGTTCCTGGGCTGGCGGAAAGCTGGTCCTGGAGCACGCCGACCACCTTCGACATGAAGCTGCGCCGCGGCGTCGTGTGCCATGATGGCAGCCCGTTCAACGCTAATGACGTGCTGGCGACGTTTTCTGCCGATCGGCTTTGGGGGGCGAAGTCCTATTATCCCGATGGCCGCGTCTATTTCGGCAATTTCACCAATGTCGAGAAGCTCGACGAGTTTACGATCCGGATCACGACGGCCCAGCACGACCCGATCATCGAGCACCGCCTGTCGAGCTACATGTCCTTCGTCATTTGCGACGAGGCCTGGAACAAGTTCAGGACGGAGGGTGTCGAAGCGAAGACCTGGATGGATCAGGCGGCCAAAGCGCTGCGCTGGAAGCCCGTCGGCACAGGCCCCTATAGCTTCGTCGACTACCAGAAGAACGACCGCATCACGCTTGCCGCGTTCGATCGCTATTTCGAGGGCGCTCCCGCCGCGAAATCCATCACCTTCCGCTCGGTTCCGGAGGTCGCAGCCCGTGTCGCCGGTCTCGTCGCGGGTGATTTCGATATCGCCGTCGAGATCCCGCCGGACCAGTGGGACGGCCTCAAGCGCTACAAGGATGTCACGCTGAAGACGGAGCCGCTGGAGAACAGCCATGTGCTCCAGTTCAACACCAACGACCCGGTGCTCTCCGACAAGAAGCTGCGCCACGCGATGAGCCTGGCGATCGACCGCAAGGGGCTGATCGACGCTCTCTGGAAGGGCCAGACTTATGCGCCCAACGGCCACCAGCTGCCGAGCTTCGGGCCGATCTATGTGAAGGAGAACAAGGGCTATTCCTACGATCCCGTGCTCGCCAGGAAGCTCCTTGCCGAGAGCTCCTACAAGGGCCAGGAGATCTCCTACAGGCTGATCCCGAACTACTACCTCTATAATGTCGAGGCGGCGCAGGTCATCCAGGAGATGTGGCGCGCAGTCGGCATCAATGCGCGCATCGATTTCGTCGACAGCTTCAAGGATGTCCGCAAGCCCGGTGCCCAGGTCTTCGCCTGGTCGAACACCTATCGCGTGCCTGATCCGGCAGGCGCGATCCTGACCCTGTGGGGCCCCGACACCGACAACCAGAACACCTGGAAATATTACGGCGCGAGCGCTGCATTCAACGAGGCCGCCAGGGAGCTGCTCGCCGAGACCGAAGAGACCAAGCGCAAGGCGCAGTTCGCGAAGCTGCTCGTTGCCTTCGAGGACGATATGCCGATGACGATGCTCTACAACCCCGTCACCGGCTACGCGCTGAAGAAGGGCATCAACTGGACGCCCTATAGCCAGTACTACATGGACTTCCGCCCCTCGAACCTGTCGATCGGCGCGAAGTGACGGACACGGACCGCATCACGGAAACCGGCGAGGGGAGCGACACGCTCCTCTCCGTCGAGGATTTGACGGTCGGCTTCCGCACCGCCGCCGGCTATGCCGACATCCTCCATTCCGTCTCGTTCTCGGTCCGTCGCGGCGCCACGACATGCGTCGTCGGCGAGAGCGGCAGCGGCAAGAGCGTCTCCTGCCAGGCCGTGCTCGGCTTGCTGCCGCGGAACGGCCGGCGCGTCGGCGGGCGCATCCTGTTCGAGGGGCGCGATCTCGCCCTGGCGAGCGAAAGCGAGCTGAAGACGATCCGTGGACGCGGCATCGGCATGGTATTCCAGGACCCGCTCGGCTCGCTCAATCCGCTGCACACCGTCGGCACGCAACTGCGCGAGACCCTGCGGCTGCACAGCTCGCTCTCCGAGCCGCAGCGCCAGGCGCGCGAGCTCGAGCTGCTGCGGATGGTCGGAATTCCCGAGCCCGCACAAAGATTGGCATCCTATGTCCACCAGTTCTCCGGCGGCATGGCGCAGCGCGTGATGATCGCGATGGCGCTGGCCTGCGAGCCGCGTCTGCTGATCGCCGACGAGCCGACGACGGCACTCGACGTGACGATCCAGGCGCAGATCCTCGACCTGCTCAACCGGCTGAAGGCCGAGCTGGGCATGGCGATCCTGTTCGTTACCCATGATCTCGGGGTTGTCGCCGAGATGGCCGACGATGTCGTCGTGATGCGCCATGGCCGCGTGGTCGAGGCCGGCCCGGCCGAGCGCATCCTGCAGGCGCCGGAAGCGCAATACACGCGCGAGCTTCTGGCCGCGATGCCGCGCCTCGATGTCTCCGCGCCGGTCTATCGCGAGCGGGTCGCCTCATGAGTGAACGGTCGGAACCGCTGCTGCGGGTCTCGAAGCTGCGTCGCCATTTCGGCGGCGGACGCTCCTTCTTCCGGTCGCAGCAGACGATCCGCGCCGTCGAAGATGTCTCGCTCATGCTGCGGGTCGGCGAGACGCTCGGCCTTGTCGGGGAATCCGGTTGTGGCAAGTCCACGACCGGCCGGATGATCGTCGGGCTCGAGCGCCCGAGCGGCGGCGAGATCGTCTTCAAGGGGCGCGACCTTGCCGGTTTGAGCCCGGGCGACTGGCAGCGGCAGCGCCGCGACATCCAGATGATCTTCCAGAATCCGCAATCGGCGCTCGATCCGCGGCTGAGCATCGGCCGGCAGATCCGCGAGCCGCTCGACCTGCACGAGATCGGAGATCGGGCCGGTCGGGATGCCGAGGTCGCGCGCCTGATGCGGGCGGTGGCCCTCCCGCCGGAAACGGCCGGACACTTTCCCCATCAGATCAGTGGCGGCCAGGCGCAGCGCGTCGTCATCGCCCGCGCGCTGGCCATGAAACCCAGCCTGATCGTCTGTGATGAACCGGTCTCGGCGCTCGATGTCTCCGTTCAATCGAAGGTGACCGAACTCCTGCAGGAGCTGCAGGAGCGGTTCGATATCGCCTATCTCTTCATCTCCCACGATTTGCGCGTAGTGAAGCAGCTCTCGCACCGCATCGCCGTGATGTATCTCGGCCAGATCGTCGAGGAGGGGCCGACGGATCCGGTCTACCGGCAGCCGCTGCACCCCTACACCATGGCGCTTCTGGCCGCGATTCCCGATCTCTCCGCGCCCAGGCGCACGCGATCGGCCCGGCTTATGGGCGATCCGCCGTCGCCTGCCAATCCGCCCCCGGGCTGTCATTTCCACACCCGCTGCCCCTATGCCCGCCCGCGTTGCTCCGTCGAGATGCCGGTGCTGCGGGAAGTCGAGGGTGGCCGCAGCGTCCGCTGCCATTTCTCCGAAGAACTGAGGGCAGAATCGTGAACCGGCCGCTTGTCATTGCCCATCGCGGCCACTCCGCCGGCTACCCGGAGAATACGCTGGAGGCCTATCGGGCGGCGATCGCCGCCGGGGCCGATCTCGTCGAGACCGATGCGCGCCTGACGGCGGACGGCGTCGTCATCGCCGCGCATGATCCAGATCTGGCGCGGCTGGCAGGCAGCACGGCGGCCATCGCGACAACCACCTACGCGGAGCTGGCGACGATCGCGCGCTCGAGCGGCATCCGGCTCGCGACCCTGGCCGAGGCGCTCGCAGCGATCTGCCCGCATCGACAGGCCCTGATCGACGTCAAGACGCAGGATCTGACGATCATCGACGCGGTGATCGCGGTGATCGATGGGGCAGGGCTGCGCGATCGGGTATGGATCGGTGTGCGCGACGTCCTGCAGGTCGCCCACGCCCGGCTCCAGATGCCGGGCGTCCGGGTGCTCGCCTTCCTTCCCGATAAGGCAAACCCGGACCATTTCGCGGCAGCCGGAGCGAGCGCCTTCCGGATCTGGGAAGGCGGTCTCGACGGAACGGTCGCGACAGGCCTGCTCGGGCATGTGCCGGTCTGGGTCACGGCGGGAGGGAGCGGAACCGGGCGCCGTGTCGGAGATGTCGATGCCGATGGCCTTGCTGCCATCCTGGAGAAGTCGCCGCAGGCCGTGCTGCTCAACGACCCCGACCTGCTCGTCGGAACACAAAACCGCGTGGCGTCGTGATGCCGGGCCGTCATTTCCTGACCAAGCTGGCGCGCGGCCTCCTGACGGTTTGGCTGATCGTGACCCTGACCTTCGTCGCGCTGAACCTGTCGGGGGACCCGATCGATGCCCTGGTCGGAGACCAGGCCTCGCCCGAACTCATCGCGCATTACCGCGAGAAATTCGGGCTCGATCGACCCCTCTGGCAGCAATACGTCTCCTATCTCGCCGGCATCGCACAGGGCGATTTCGGCCTCTCGCTCTCCGATCAGCGCCCGGCGGTGGAGCTGATCGCAGGTGCGCTCCCCCATACGCTGCGGCTTGGACTGACGGCCTTCGTGCTTGGCCTCATTCTTGGTGTCGGCTTCGGCATCGTCGCGGCGCTGAACCGCAATCGGCCGGTGGACCGGCTGGTGATGAGCTTCGCCGTGCTCGGCTTCAGCCTGCCGAATTTCTTCCTCGGCATCCTGCTGATCCTGCTGTTCTCGCTGCACTGGCGGCTGCTGCCGAGTTCGGGCGACGCGACGGCCCTGCACCTGATCCTGCCTGCTGTGACGCTGGGCACGCATTTTGCGGGTACATTCGCGCGTTTCACCCGCTCGGCGATGCTTGAGGTCCTGAACAAGCAATATGTCGTAGCGGCCCGCGCCAAGGGCGTGCCGAGCATGCGCCGCGTGCTCTGGCATGCCCTGCCCAACGCCGCGATCCCGATCGTCACCATCATCGGGCTCAAGCTCGGCGATCTCGTCGCGGGCTCGATCATCGTCGAGACGGTGTTTGCGGTCCCTGGCGTCGGTCGGCTTCTCGTCAACGCGGTCACGTCGCGCGATTTCGCGCTGGTCCAGGCGATCCTGATCATGGTCTCGGTCACCATGATCCTCGCCAATCTCGCGGTCGACGCGATCTACACCCTGATCGATCCGCGCATGCGCGCTGCACGTTCGGAGAACTGAGATGGCGATGCCATGGTCMTTCCGTCGGGCTGACGACACTCCGGTGCGTGCGGAAGCGCGCTATCCCGTCCTCGTCGTCGTTGCCCTCGTCCTGCTGGCGCTGATCGTTGTCGTCTTTCTCTTCGCGGACTGGCTGGCGCCCTATGACTACCGCGCGCAAGCGCTGCTCAAGCGCCTCAGGCCGCCGGTCTTCCTCGGTGGGACGACGGATCATCTGCTCGGCACCGACGAACTCGGCCGCGATGTCCTGAGCCGCCTGATCTACGCCATCCGCTTCAGCGTGCTTGTCGCACTCGGCGGCACCTTGATCGGCGCCCTGATCGGCACGGCGCTCGGGTTCATCGCGGCGCATTTCCGCGGCTTCGTCGAGGAAGCGATCATGATGCTGGCCGACGTCCAGGCGTCGCTGCCCTTCATGATGATCGCGCTCGCGCTGATCGCCATGTTCGGGGGTGGCTTCCTGCTCTTCATCGCCATCATGGGGTTCTACGGCTGGGAGGTCTTTGCGCGGCTGACGCGGGGCGTCGTCATCGCCGCAAACACGCAAGGCTATGCGACGGCCGTGGTCGCGCTCGGCGCGCCGGCGCGCCATGTCTATCTCCGGCATATCCTCCCCAACATCCTGAGCGTGCTGATCGTTCAGTTCACGCTCAACTTTCCGCAGGTGATCCTGCTCGAAACCTCGCTCAGTTTCCTTGGCCTCGGCATCCGCCCGCCTCTGACCAGCCTTGGCCAGATGCTGGGGGCAGGGCGCGCCTACCTGACCACCGCATGGTGGATCGCGATCCTGCCCGGCATGGCGATCTTCCTGACGACCATGTCGATTTCGATCATCGGCGACTGGGTCCGCGACAGGCTCGACCCGACGCTGCAATCACGCTGAGCGAGCAGGCGCGGCCCCCTGCCATCGTTCGGACTGGTTGCGTCACGGCCAATATTTCGGTTGCACCTGCACAGTGGCCGCCGCCAAATGTGCGGATGCAGCAGGAGGAATCGCCGTGCGTGGCACAGGCAGCTGGCAGGTCGTTGCGCAGGCGGAGGCAGGCACCCCGGCAGGCGAGCCGCCTGACGCCGCCTACGAGGCCCGTTCGCTGTCCGACTGCGGCGATGGACCAGGGCCCGACTGGCCCCATCGCACGGCCAAGCGGCTGATTCAGGAGCCGGCCGATGTCGCGATCACGGCTGCGCTGGCCGAGATCGGCGCGCTTGCCGGTGCCGACCGGGCCTGGATGTTCGAATATGACGCCGCGCTGCTCCGCTTCCGGAACACCCATGAATGGAGCAGGCAGGGCGTTCGCTCCTTCGTCGAGGACCTGCAGAACACGCCGGTGACGATGATTGCCTGGCTGCAGCAGTTCCTGGTCTCGGGCAAGGCCGTGATGATCAATCGGGTTGCCGACTTGCCGCGTCCGGCCCGCCAGCTCCAGGTCGAGATGCTGCGCCAGGGCGACCAGAGCGTGCTTAGCGTCCCGGTCTTCCATGATGGGCAGCTGCGTGCCTGTATCGGTTTCGACGCGACCACCGCAGCCCGGCGCTGGCAGCAGGCGGATATCAGGGCGCTGTTTCAATGCGCGGAGCTTATCGCGCTGGCGCGTTACGGATCGCACCGCAGCGCGCAGGCGCTGGACGGCCCGGCGAAGGCGTTCGCACCGTTGATCCATCTGCGCCGGCAGGGGCAGATCATCGGCGTGGAGCCCCATGCCATTCTCGGCGTCCGCTCGGCGCGCGACTATGCCAAGGTCTGGCTGAAGGACGGCTCGACGGTCCTCGACCTGCGCCCGCTCGCCCTCTGGACCGGGCTGCTGCCTTCGGCCTCCTTCCTGCGCGTGCACCGCACCGCGATCGTCAATCTGCATCATGTCAGCGGGCTCGACCGGCGCGACGGAAATGGCTGGAAGATTGCGCTCGGCCAGCTCGCGGACGCCTGGCCCGTGTCGCGCCCCTACCGGCAGGAATTGCGGCAGCGACTCGGGATTTGAGCGCCGGCCGCTTCGCGTAACGTAACCTCCTGCCGCTTTACCGATTTCTCACGATGAAACCTATCGGCAAGGGCATTCATCGAACCGGCATGTCGGTTGGTCGAATTGAGCTTGCCTCCCGCCCGGCACGCCAACCCGATAGGCGAACCGATCAACCGATTCACGCTTTGCCCATGCCGCTCCGCCGCACCGTCACCGCTCCAACCTCCAGACGCATCCCGGGACGCAAGGCGGCAAGGTTAGCCGTCGTCTCTTTGTTGGCCGTCGTGCTGTCCGCAGGCTGGCAGCGCCAAGCCGCTGCCGAAGATCTGGCCCTGCAGGATGCGGCATCGATGGCCGGCGTCGCGATGTTCCTGAACGCGCGCGCTCCGGGGCTGATCCTCGCCGTCGTCAGGGGCGAGGACAGCGTCATCGCGGGCTATGGCGAAGCCGCGCCGGGCAGCGGCAAGGAGCCCGACCGCCGATCGATCGTCCGCGTCGGTTCGGTTTCAAAGGTCTTCGCGGCCGATGTGCTTGCCGCGATGGCCGCAACCGGGCAGCTCGCCCTCGACGCTCCGCTCAGTCGCTATGCCCCGCCCGGCAAGGCTCCGCTGGATTTCGCCGACCGGCCGATCACGTTGCTCGACCTCGCAACGCATTCGGCTGGACTGCCGCGCGAAATGGCCGATCCAGCGACGCCGGCGGAAGAGAAGAACCCGTTCGCGACCTTCAAGGCATCCTATTACTGGGACTGGATCTCGGGTCATCGCCCGGCCTACCGCCCCGGCACCACCGCGATGTACTCCAATTTCGGCTTCGGCCTGCTCGGCGACGCGCTCGGCAGGGCCGGTGGCAAGCCGTTTGCCGAACTGGTGCGCGAGCGCATCACCGCGCCGCTCGCCATGGCGGACACGGGCTTGCGTCTCTCGGAGGCTCAGAAGCCCCGACTGATGACCGGGCTCGATCCGTTCGGCAAGCCCGATCCGAACTGGGAGGCAAGTGAGGTGATGCAGGCCAGCGCCGGCATCTACACCACCGCCGAGGACATGGTGAAATGGATGCGCTGGCATCTGGCCGATGACGCGGCCGGGCGCCCGGCGCGGACACTCGCGCATGCGCTCTGGCGGCCCCATGACGGACTTGCGCGCCTCGTTGGCGTCGAGGCCACGGATTCCGACGGGATGGGATTGGGCTGGATCGTCAGCCCGGCGCGCGAACGCGTGCCGCTGCTGCTCGGCAAGAGCGGCGGCATCGGCGGCTTCATGAGCTATGTCGTGCTCTCGCCCAACCGCAAGCTCGGCATCTTCGTCGTCGCCAGCCGCGTCGACTTCGCCATGTTCGGAGGGATACGGCAGGCGGTCCGGGATCTCGCTGCCGAACTCGTGCCCGCGGCAGAAGGGCGCTGAGCGTTGCGGACGGCAGGGGCATGACGGCGGCGCGGCCGAGCCTGGCCTTTGAAATCAGCCGGCGTCCTGACCGGACGCCGATTGCAAGCTTGCGCGGATATCACGGCGCGGCATTGTCGCAGAAGCGGGCTGCGCTGCGCTCGTCCACGGCCATCGCCGGAGCCCTGGCCGGGGGCGTCATGCTCGGCGCCATCCTGATCGGCGCATCTCCGGCCGCAGCCCAGTCGCTGGGCGGCGGCGGCGCGGGCGGCCGCCATGGCGTCAGCAAGCCTGTCGCTGGCGGAGCGGGCGCCGGCTCGGGATTGTTCGCGGGCGGGGGAGGCGGCGGCGGCGGCGGCCGGCACGGCGACAAGCGCAGCGGTACTGCCAACGGCGGCCTGGGCGGAGCCGGGGGTAGCGGCGCGCATGCCAAAGGCGGCGGCGATGGCGGCGGTGCCGGTGCCATCGGCTTCGACGGCAGGAGTGGTTCCGGCCCGCTACCGGGCGGCCAAGCGATCACGGGCGGTGCCGGTGAGGCAGGCGCGGTTGGCGGAGACGGCAGCGACGGCCAGCCCTTCGGTGGCATCTGGGGGCATGACAGCGGCAGCGGCGGCGGCGGTGGCGGCGGTGGTACCGGCGCGATCCTGAGTGATCCGAGCGCGAGTTTCGTCACCGCGCCGATTCTCGGTGGCAGCGGTGGCGCGGGCGCGAGAGGCGGCAAGGCCGGCACCGGTGCCGTCGGCCTGGTTGGACCGATCCCAGGGGCAGGCTATGGCGGTGCGGGCGGCGGTGGCGGCGGTGGCGGCGGCGGCGGGGTCGGGCTGGTGCTGCTGCAGTCCGGAGAAGTCCTCGTCAGGTCGGTGATTTCGGGCGGCAATGGCGGCGCAGGCGGTGCCGGCGGTACGGGCGGGGACGGCGCGGGAGGTGTGCTCGGCCAGAACTGCCCTCCGGGCCTGCCCTGTTTCCTCTGGGGAGACGATGGCGGGGACGGGTATTATGGCGGCAGCGGCGGCAATGGCGGCGATGGCGCAGCCGGGCTCTATGCCTCCGGCTCCGGCCCGATCATCGTCCAGAACCAGTCGGTCATTCGCGGCGGTGACGGCGGTGCCGGGGGCATCGGCGGAACGGGGGGCGGGGGCAAGAACGGCGGCGACGGAGGCCATGGCGGCAGCGCCGGCAATGGCGGTGACGGTCTCGTCCTCGCCGCCGGCGGAAGCCTGGAGGTTCAGGCCGGAGGACTCGTTGCCGGCGGCAAGGGCGGCGCTGGAGGGGCGGCCGGCGCGGCAGGATATGGGTCGTACAATATCGATCCCGGCCATGATGGCACTGCGGGCCAGAACGGGCGCGGCGGGCGTGCTGTGTCGGGCGGCGGCGGCGTTCGGATCGTCACGGCCGGGCAGATCGAAGGCGGGCTCAATCCCGACGGGTCGCGTGCCGATGCCATCAATCTGAGCGGCGGCGGCAATACGCTGGAATTGCAGGCGGGCTATCGCATCCTCGGCACTGTCGTCCTGACCCGCGACGACAGCAATCCAAACACGCTCGTCCTCGGAGGCTGGCAGAATGCCGGTTTCGACTTCGGCGCATTGGGCAATGCCAGCCAGGCCTTCGGCACCTTTGCGAAGGACGGCCCGGGCACCTGGACCGTGACGGGCGCGGCGAGCTTCAGCACGATCAGCGTCAGGAATGGCGGGCTCGTCCTGTCCGGTGCGGCGGAATTCTCCAGCACGACGGCGGTCATCGCGCCTGATGCGGGCTCCCATGCTGCCGTCACGATCTCCGGTTCCGCGGCCAAATGGAACAATGCTGTCCCCATGGTCGTGGGCGACAGGGGGGATGCGTCGCTGACCATCACGAATGGCGGTACCCTGACCAGCCTGTTCACGCTCTTCCAGCCCCAGCTCGGGATCGCCACGATCATCGGCAAGGAGGCCGGCTCTCGCGGCACGGTCCTCATTTCCGGGCCAGGGTCGCACTGGAGCAATTATTCGGCGCTGTACCTCGGGATCGACGGCTCAGGTCATATGACGATCGCCAATGGCGGGAGCCTCGACAGCTATGGCGAGACGATCATCGGCGGCAAGCCCGGCGCGCCCGGCTCCGATGCCGTCGTCACGGGTGCAGGCTCGCGCTGGACCGTGCATCGCGGCCCCGGCTACCTCGAGCGCGCCGAACTTGGCGTCGGCAGCACGAGTTCGCTGCTCATCTCCGATGGTGGTCGGGTCCAGAGCGACACGGTGGCGGTCGCCGGCAGCCTCGTCGTCACAGGTGCCGGTTCCGTGCTGACCACGGTCAATTCGGATGCCCTCTATCATGGCGTCGAGGCCTTCACCCTGTCGGGGCTCGGCGGCGCAGCCGCAACCGCGACGGTCTCGGATGGCGGGCTGATCGATACCGGCAAATATGTCATCGCCTTGAAGGATTACGGCCCCAGCTCCTTGAACATCGGTGCTGGTGCCGGGGCTCCGGCAGCCGCTCCCGGATTCCTGAAAACCGGTGGCGTGCAAATCTCGACAGCCGGTGCGCTCGTCTTCAACCACACGGCGTCGGATTATCGCTTCGATGCGGCGCTCTCCAGCGCCAGCGCGGGCGCGGGGACGATCCGGCTGCTCTCGGGCACGACGATCCTGACGGGCGACAGTTCGGGTTTCTCGGGCGCTGTGACGGTGGCGAGCAGCACGCTCAGGATGGCGGGCTCGGCGCGTCTCGGCGGCGCCATCGCGCTCAATGCTGGCGGCCGTGTCGAAGGCGAGGGCAGCCTGGGTGCGATCACGATCGGCAATGGCGGCACCCTGGCGCCCTCCGGCCCGACCTCGCTGACCGTCAACGGCAACCTCACGGGGAATGCAGGCGGCACCATCAGGCCATCGGATGCCGCCCCGCTCATCGTCAACGGCACGCTGACACTCAACGCCGGCAGCAACTACGATTACCAACTGCGCAGCGCCGACGCCCCCCCGATCGACTCCGCCACGACACAGGTCAATGGAAACCTCGCCCTCAATGGCGGGATACTGAACATCGGCGCCGGTTCTCAGCCCATGATCGGCTTCCATCGTGTCTTCACCTATACCGGTGCCCTCTCCGGCGGCGGCCTCGGCATCGGGAGCACGCCGGCGACCAGCCCGTTCGCCTATGACTACAGAATCGACATCTCGCAGGCGGGCAAGGTCGACCTGCTCGTCCAGCAGAACGGCCTCAACATCCTGCAACTCTGGGGCACGACATCGGCGGGCGGCGCATCCGGCACCTGGAATGCCGGAAGCCAGAACTGGTTCGACTATGCCGGCGCCACTCCGACGCAATGGGGGAGCGGCTACGGTGTCTTCCGCGGTCCGGGCGGCACCGTTACCGTTGACGGCCAGCAGAACCTCGTCGGGCTGCAATTCGCGGGCGGCAGCTACACGCTGGTCGACGGGGCCGGAGGCAGCCTGAACCTGCGCGGCTACAATAACGGCAGCTTCGTCATCACGACGCCGGAGATCCGCGTCCTCGACGGCGAGACCGCAACGGTCGCCCTGACGATTACTGGCTCTGACGGTCTCGCCAAGACCGGCGACGGCACGCTGATCCTGTCTGGAGCCAATACCTATACCGGCGGCACGGAGATCGGGGGCGGCACGCTTCAGATCGCCGATGACGGCAATCTTGGCGGTGCGGGCGGCCTCACCTTCGACAATGGCGCGCTCCATACGACCGCGAGTTTCACCTCCGGCCGCAGCATCGCCTTGCGCGACACCGGCGCCATCGACACCGATACTGGCACGACGCTGCGGCTCACCGGGGGGCTCGGCGGCGCGGGCGGGCTGATCAAATGGGGCACCGGTACGCTCGCGCTTTCAGGCAGCAACAGCTGGTCCGGCGGCACGCTCATCACGGCCGGAACGCTGATCGCAGAGAGCGCCGGAGCCCTGCCAGGGATGACCGGCTACGTCCTGACCGGCGGCAGGCTCGATCTCAACAGCTATCATCTGGCGATGAGCCAACTCGCCGGCACAGGCGGCGAGATTGCGCTCGGCACGGCTACGCTGACCGTCGACCAGGCCGAGGACAGTGCCTTCGCCGGCAGCATCACCGGCGCCGGACGGGTCGCGAAGGCAGGTGCGGGCACGCTGTTGCTGACGGGGACGAGCAGCTATTCCGGGGGCACGGCGATCCGCGGCGGCACTTTGGCCATCATCGCCGACGCCAATCTCGGCAATGCATCCTCCAGCCTTGCATTGAGCGGGGGAGGCCGGCTGGCGACGCTCGCCGACATCACCAGCAGCCGCGCGGTCACGCTCACCGGCTCGGGCACGATCGAGACCATCGCGGGCACAACCTTGGCCCTCGGTGGGGCAGTCAGCGGCACTGGCAGCCTGGTGAAGGACGGCTGGGGCACGCTCGCACTGACAGGAAGCGCCAGCCATGGCGGCGGCACGACGATTGCGGCCGGCATGCTGCAGATCGGCAATGGCGGGACCTCCGGCGAACTCGCCGGCGATGTCGTCAACAACGCCCTTCTGAGCTTCAACCGCACGAACGACTACGTCTTCGCCGGCGCCATCTCGGGCAGCGGCAGCGTCGTCCAGTCCGGCAGCGGCACGACGATCCTGACCGGCAATAACAGCTATTCCGGCGGCACGGTGATCAGGGCTGGTGTGCTCGAGGTCGCGTCCGACGGCAATCTCGGCGCCCGGGGCACGGCGATCAGCTTCTTCGGCGGCGCGCTGCGCTTCGGCACCGCGTTCGACACCAGCCGCACCGTGCTGCTGCTGGGCAACGGCACCGTCGATACCAATGGCCGCGACGCGACGCTGACGGGTGGGGTCTATGGCTTCGGCGATCTGATCAAGACCGGGGCGGGAACGCTGACGCTGACCGGCACCAACTTCTATCGCCGCACCGTCGTCGCGGCGGGCAGGCTCGTCGGCGACGCAGCCTCGATCTCCGGCGACATCGCCAATAACGGCACGGTCGTGTTCGATCAGCGCAGAGACGCCAGCATCGCTAGCGTGTTCTCCGGGACGGGACGGTTCGACAAGACCGGCCGCGGGGGGCTCGAATTGCGCGGCGATAGCGCGGGCTATTCCGGCACGACCACGGTGTCGGCGGGCATGCTCGTGGTCAATGGTTCCCTTGGCGGCGAGATCGACGTGCTCGCTGGCGCCAGACTTCAGGGCAGCGGTTCCGTCGGCGCAACGACGATCCGCTCCGGCGCGACGATCGCGCCCGGCAACTCGATCGGCACGCTGACGGTTACCGGCGACATCGCGTTCGAGCCGGGCGCGAGCTATGAGGTCGAGGTCGATGCCAGCGGCATGTCGAGCGACMTGATCCGTGCCGGTGGTGCGGCACGGCTCGGCGGCGGGTCGGTGGTGCATCTCGGTGAGGACGGCAATTATCGAGCGAACCAGCGTTATACGATCCTGACCGCCGATCGGGGCGTGCAGGGCCGTTTCGACGATGTCAGCTCGCGCTATCTCTTCCTCGATCCGACGCTGGGCTATGACGCGACCAGCGTCACCTTGACCTTGCTGCGCAACGACCTGCCTTTCTCCGCTCTCGCACAGACCCGCAACCAGACCCAGACCAGCCTCGGCCTGGAGAGCCTCGACGAGGCCAATCCGCTCTGGCAGCGCTTCACGCAGTTGCGCGACGAGGATGAAGGCCGACGCGCATTCGACAGCCTGTCCGGCGAGATTCACGCCTCGGCCAAGACCGTGCTGATCGAAGGCAGCCAGATCGTGCGCAGTGCGGTTTCCGACCGGATCCGCGCGGCCTTCGACGGAATCGGCGCGCCGCATATCGCGACGCTGGCCTATGCTTCGGGCAACGGGGCGATCTCGACGGCCCCGGCGGAAAGCCTGGCGCTATGGGCGCGCGGCTTCGGCTCCTGGGGGCAGACACAAGGGGACGGCAATGCCGCCTCGCTCACGCGCTCGACCAACGGCCTCGTCGCCGGCCTCGACCTCGCTGCCACGGCGGATAGTCGGGCCGGCATCATGGCGGGATATTCGCGCTCGCATTTCGAGGTGGCGCGCCGCAGGTCGCAGGCGGACGCGGACAACTACACGATCGGCCTCTATGGCGGGGCCCGCTTCGATCGTCTCCGCCTGACCGGCGCGGCGAACTTTACCTGGCACGATCTCTCGATGCGGCGTTCGGTCTCCTTCCCTGGCAGCGGCGAGCAGCTTCTGTCGGGCTACGGCGCCCACTCCCTGCAGGCCTTTGGCGAGATCGCCTATCGTCTCGACTTCGGGCCGGGCGTGTTCGAGCCGTTCGCCAATCTGGCCTATGTCAACCTTCGCAGTGATGGCTTTCGTGAGACGGGCGGCATCGCCGCTTTGTCCGCGGGCCCGCAGACCGCCGCCGTGACCTTCGCCACGCTCGGCCTGCGTGCGCAGACCAGCGTCGAACTCGGCAGCAGCACGGTGCAGCTCAACGGCACGCTCGGCTGGCGCCATGCTGGCGGCGACCTGACGCCACTCTCGCTCCAGGCCTTCGCCGGCGGCGCCCCGTTCTCGATCGCGGGCGTTCCGATCGCCCGCGATGCGCTGGTGGTCGGCGCGGGCATCGGCATGAAGCTCACGCCGGCGGCCGAGCTCAGCATCGCCTATGATGGCCAGCTCGCGCGGGGCGCCACCGACCATAGCTTCAACGCCAGGCTTGGAATGAGGTTCTGAGGGCAGGGGACGACCGCGCACGCAGGAACGTTCTCGGCCCGACGGCAAATCGCTCATGGCGCAGGACGCGCCGACGCGATCGGCTGCCGCCGAGAGCCCGACCGGCCAACTCGCCTGGTAGGAACGGCCGACTGATTCCGTTATCGCGCCGTCGCTTGCAGCCTGGCCGTTATGGGTTCAACCTCATGAAGGCCGTGCGGCAAAGCGTGAAGCGAGAGCAGGCTTTTACGGCCCCGCGAGGTCTTGGTCGATGGACTGCTCGGGCTGCGGTTTCCAGATCGAAAGCGGCTTTGCCTTCTGCCCGAAATGCGGCGTGCGCCAGCCCGTGCCGTGTTCGAGTTGCAGCTTTCTCTGTGCGCCGGATTTCGCCTTTTGCCCGCAATGCGGCGCCCGCACCACCGCGAGGGCCACTCCTCAGACAGCGTCCGCGTCGAGAGCAATCGCTGCGCTGGATTCCCGGATGCCAGCACCGCTTCCGGACGTTGAAAGGGACCATACAACCGCGCCGCCGGTCTCCGATGCGGATCGCAGGACGGTGACGGTCCTGTTCGCCGACCTCAGCGGCTTCACCGCGCTCAGCGAGCGGCTCGACCCCGAGGTCGTCCAGACCTTGCAGACCGCGTTGTTCACGGAACTGACCGCGGCCGTGCAGAGCTTCGGTGGCTTTGTCGACAAGTTCATCGGCGATGCGCTGCTCGCACTGTTCGGCGCACCTGTCGCGCATGAGGATGATCCCGAACGCGCGCTCCGCGCTGCGCTCGACATGATCGCCCGCACGGCGCGGCTCGGCGAAAGCTCCGCCGCCGGGCGCGCTGAAATGGTGCTCCATCTCGGCATAAACACCGGGCCGGTTGTTGCTGGAGGTCTCGGCGTCGGTACTGCGAAATCCTATTCGGTGACCGGCGACACGGTGAATACAGCGCAGAGACTGCAATCGCTGGCCGCCCCGGGCGAGGTCCTGGTGGGGCCGCTGACCTATAGGCTGACCCGGCATGCCTTCTCCTATACCTCGCTCGGTGAGGTCGCCCTTCGCGGCAGGTCCGGCAGCGTGCTGGTGCATCGGCTGGGTGGACCGCTCGCATCACCCCGTGCAGCGCGTGGGCTCGATGCACTCGGCCTCAGCGCACCGCTGATCGGCCGCGATGCGGAGCTCCAGCGCATGCTGGCGAGTCTCGACCAGGCCTGTGCTGGCCAGGCGCAGCTTCTGCGCCTTGTCGGTGAGGCCGGCATCGGGAAATCTCGGCTGGTGAACGAGTTCGTCGGCCGCCTCGGCTGCGAGGAGCGCTTTCGCGACGTTGCCGTACGGCAGGCCGCCTGCTCGCCGCTTGGCGAACAGTCCTTCGGCGCCATCGGCGCAGTCGTGCGCAGCGCTGCCGGGGTGATGCAGAACGATGCTCCCGACGAGATGCGCTTGAAGCTCGCAGCCTTGCTGGCCAACCTTGGCATGGCGGGCGAAGAGGCGGAGCGATTGATGCCGCTGCTCTACCATGTGCTCGGCCTGGGCGACCCCAAGGCAAGTTTGCAGCATGTCGAGCCCGAGCAATTGCGGCGGCAAATCCTCCATGCTGTCTGCACGATCATCGAGCGGCGCCTGGCGCTATCGCCGMTGCTGATCGTCGTCGAAGATCTGCACTGGGCTGACACGGTATCGCTGGAAGCGCTGCGTTTCGTGATGGACAGGCTGGACCGATCGCGGCTGATGCTGGTGGTCACTCATCGCCCCACGCAGCAAAACGACCCGCTGGACTCAAGCCGCTTCAGCCATACCGCGCTCAGGCTGACGCAGCTTGGAGACAGCGACGGACGCCGCCTGCTCGCGGCCCTGTTCGGAGAGGGCTGGCTGAGTTCCATCGGGGCGCTGCCTGAGAGGATCCTCGAGCGCGCCGGCGGCAACCCCCTGTTCCTCGAGGAGATCGTGCGCAGCCTGATCGAGCTCGACGTGCTGAAGCGCGACGGCCAGCACTGGCAGATCGTGGCGGGCGAAGCGGCAGTCAGCATCCCGGACACGATCCAGGCGATGTTGCTCGCCCGCTTCGACCGGCTGCCGCAGGAGGCGCGGCGTCTCGCGCAGGAAGCCGCGGTCATTGGCCCTCGCTTCGATGCGACGCTGCTTGCAGCGGTGACCGCCGACCCCGCCAGGCTCGAAGCCGGGCTCGAACTGCTTGGCGACGCGGAAATCATCCAGAAGGCCGGGACAGGCGCAATCTCGTCGCAGTGCTACCGCTTCACGCAGACATTGCTGCACGATGTGATCTACCAGAATCTGCTGCTGCTACGACGGACCGAACTGCACGGGCAGATCGCCACCGCCTTCGAAGGCCTGTGCGGCGAAAGTCCCGAAAGGCTCGAAGATCTGACCGTGCTCGGTCATCATTTCGGGCTGAGCGCAGAGCGGGAAAAGGGCGCGCAATACCTGCGCGAGGCCGGTGATCGCGCCCGCATGATCTATGCCAATGATGACGCCCTTCGCTTCTACGAGCAGGCGCTCGCGGCGCTGGCGACGGCCGAACCGACAGGGGTCAGGTTGCAGGTCGGCGAGCGGATTGCCGATCTCTGTGGCCCGACCGGCCGCCGTGCGCTGGCGCATGAGCACTATGGGATGGTGCTGCGGGTCTATCGCGAGAACGGCGACCGCGTCGCCTCGGCCCGGGTTCTTCGCAAGATCGGCCGCCTGCTCTGGGATGTCGGCAAGCGCGACAAGGCCGAAGCCTGCTACGCCGAGGCCGCGACACTTCTCGACGGAGCTGACGCACCGATCGAGCAGGCGCATCTCTGGCAGGAACGCGGCCGCCTGGCGTTCCGGACCGGCGACCACGCGCGTGCAGCAGAATGGGCCGACGCTGCGCTCGCATGCGCGTGCACGCTGACCMGGGACGAGGCCTCCGGGATCGGGCGCGAGGCAGCGCTCGTGACTGCGGAAGCGCTCAACACCAAGGGCGTCGCGCTGGCCCGGCTCGGGCGGAACCGCGAAGCAGTGCGCGAGGTGGAGCGAAGCATAGAGGTGGCTGAAGCTGCCGACCTGCCTGGCGCCGCCTGCCGCGGCTACACCAATCTCGGCGTGCTCTATACAACGATCAATCCCGTGCAGGCGATGGAGGTGTGTCGGCGCGGCCTCGAGATATCGCGGCGTATCGGCGATCTGGGTTTCCAGGCACGCCTCCTCACCAATCTGGCGGTCGCCTGCTGCACATTCACGGACAGCTGCCCGACAGAGGGCGTTCCGGCGGCGGAGAAGGCGGTGGAGATCGACCGTGCGCTCGACCAGCGCGAGCACCTGCCTGTGCCCCTGATCGTGCTCGGGCAGATTCACCAATGCCAGGGGCAACCAGACATCGCGGCCAGCTTCTACAACGAAGCGCTCGACGTTGCCCGCGAAACGGGCGAGCCGCAGCTGCTCTTTCCATGTTATGATGGTCTCGCAACACTCAATCTCGACCGTGACGATCTGGCGGAAGCCGACCGTTACTTTTCGCTGGCGCAAGATGTCTGCGCCCGGCACGGGCTCGACCCGGAAGCGCTCGTGGTGCTGCCTTTCCTCGATTGACCGCGGAGGAGGTTGGATATGCTCGCGCAGGCCGACATGGTTCCTCTTCAACCCGGCGACAGGGCACCGAACGTCGTGCTCGACGCCATCACCCGCGAGGGAAAGATCGCGATCGACGACTTTCGCGGTCAAAAGCCGGTGCTGGTCGGCCTGTACCGCGGCTTGCACTGTGCCTTCTGCCGGCGCCATATCGCCGCCCAGGCGCAGCTCGATCCGGCGCTCCGTGCTGCGGGCGTMGAGAGCCTGACCGTGGTCAACACGCCGATTGAACGCGCGCGGCTCTATTTCCGTTATCATCCGATGCCCAATCTTATCGCCGCCTCCGACCCTAAACGAACCTCCCACCAGGCATTTGGCCTGCCAAATCTCGAATTCACGGAGAACGAGACGGCGTGGCCGCACAAGGTCTCGATGGCCGCCGTGCTGGGTATGCGGGTCGAGATTTCCGGCGAGACGCCAGGACCGCTMGACCCGCTGGCGGGGTCGCAATTCCTCGACAACAAGGACGGTTACGAACTGACCGAGGCCGACCTGGAGATGAAGGCGACAGGCCTTGGCCAGCTTGTCGGCCAGTTCCTGCTCGACCGGCAAGGCATCGTGCGCTGGTGCTTCACCGAAGTTCCGGAAGGGGGGCGTTACATGTTCGGGGCGCCGAACCCCCAGGAGCTCATGTCGGCCGTTTCCCAGGTTGCGCAGTAGGGAGGTTCTTCAGCGAGCAAGGAGAGCCCCACCATGCCGTCCAGCTTCACCGTCCGCAGCGCCAGCGGTTATGAGCAGCTCATGGGCCGCTGGAGCCGTCAGCTTGCCGGCCCGTTCATTGATTTCGCCGGTATCGCCCATGGCGAGCGCGTCATCGACGTCGGCTGCGGCACAGGCAGCCTGACCTTCGCGCTGCCCCAGGCAGCGGAAATCGCCGAGGTCGCGGCGATCGACTTTTCACCGATCTTCGTCGCGGAGGCCCGGCGCCGGAACAGTGATCCGCGGATCACGATCAAGGAGGGCGATGCCTGCGCCATCCCTTTCCCCGACGACGAATTCGACCGGGCCCTGTCGCTGCTCGTCCTGCACTTCGTGCCGGCAGCCGACAAGGCGGTTGCCGAAATGCGTCGCGTCGTGCGGCCGGGCGGCGTTGTCGCAGCCGCCGTTTGGGATCATCTCGGCGGGATGTCGGGGATGCGCATGATGTTGGACACCCTCGCTGCGCAGGACGAGCAGGCGCGAAGCCTGCGCGCTCATTACTGCTTCCAGCCCATGATGAGGCCCGACGAAATGCGGCAGACCTTCACGGCGCAGGGCCTCGAGAGCGTCGAACAGACCTCGCTTATGATCAGGATGGATTACGCGAATTTCGCTGACTACTGGGACCCGTTCGCCGCCGGGGAGGGGCCGCTCGGCAAATATGTGGCGGGGCTCGATCCGGCGTCCCGGGCAAAGGCCGGTGAAGCCGTCAGGGCCGCCTATGAGGCCGGCCAACCTGATGGCCCGCGCTCATTTGCGGCGGTCGCCTGGGCCTGCCGGGGGGTGGTTCCCGGCGGTGGATAAGGACCACCGGCATAGGCCTCGATCAGCTGTTAGCTTGGCCGCCGCAACACCGCCCGAGGGCAGAAAGCCCTGGGATGGCGCACGCCAGACCTGGTTGATTTGCGCGGCTGTAGCAGCTGACTGAAGGGTAGTCCGGGCGCATCCCGGTTTCGCAAGTGGCTCGGAAATGTTCAGGCAGCCCGATGCCGCTGAATACTGCTTCCAGAATGAATTTTGCGGGCAGGATCTTCTAGAATTTGCTTGCACCGCGAGCGGGCACCCCCGACAAATGAGGATGAGAGTCCTCTCGTTCGCCACCGTTCAGCGACTTGCTCCTGAAACGGGCTTTGGGAAAGGGGATCAAGATGTTGGACCGCTTCGTTGAGTCCGTTCTGAACGTCGCCGCCGTCGTCGCCGGGTGGTTTGTGCCTCCAGGCGCACACAAGTTCGGACTGATCCAGATGGGCGTTTCACTCCTGCTGGTCACCGCCCTGATTGCGCTTGTCGCGTTCTGGCGGCACGCACGAAGTCGGCGGCGACACGCGCGCGACGATGCACAAGGCTGACCTGCTCGAGCCTAACGCGTGGCTCCCATGACCAAGGCTCCGAGCTTATGAGACCGGAGCCTCGACCATTCCGGAGAGCCGCCTGCCGGCCCTCCGCCTATTCAGCGGGGAAATTATCCCGCGGGAGCGAGCCTACCAGCGCTCATAATGGTGCCGGCGGTAGCCATGTGCAGGCGCCCAGGGCGGCGGACCACCATGGCGACGGCCATAACCATAGCCGTAGCCGTGACTATAGCCATCGCGGCGGCCGTAATATCGCTGCCGATCCATGTTGCCCTGGATGATCATCAAGCGTTCCCGCTTCGCCTCGGTCATGGCGAACGCCAACGGTTGCTTGTCGAGCTGCTGCGCAATCGAGGGCGCAATCGCTTCGCTGGCGTGAGCTGCGGGCGCGAGGCCGGCCATGGTTGCGGCCGCGCCCAAGACGATAGTGGCTGTGATCAAGAACCGACGCATCGGGGTTCTCCTTCTTTCCTCCCGGCGATTAAAGCCTTCCGAAAGGGAACGCAGGATGAACGGAATTGTTCGGCTCTGTTCAGGAAGCGCCCATCAGACGAAGCTCCTTGTGAGATAAGGAGAGCGCCATCTCTGCTGCGATCAACCCGCGCACTGCCACGGTTCTTTCCTCGAATACCCGAAAGCACGCGCGACCTGAGCTTTCGCCAGGGGCTGGATGTCCACAGCGTGGAAACGGACCCGCAACAGATCGGCTGCCCTAACGCGACATGATTCCGATCAGGATCGGCCCCCAGGCCGTGAGCAGGATATTGCCGATGGCATAGGGCACTGTGTAACCCAGCGCCGGAATGCTGCTCTGGGCCTCGTCCTGGATGGCCCTGAGCGCCGCCGTGATGGTGCCGGCCCCGGCGCAGGCGCCGAGCACGATGAGCGGGTCCATCTTAAGGACGTAGCGCCCGAACAGAATGCCGATGGTATGCGGCAGCAGCGCGGAGACGAGGCCGACCAGGATCAGGCTGACGCCGGTCGCCTTCAGGCCCGAGACGAAACTTGGGCCGGCGCCGAGCCCGACGATGCCGATGAACATGCAAAGCCCGACCGTATCGAAGATCCAGATCGCCGGCTCGGGAATGCGGCCGTAGAAGGGGTAGACGGAGCGGAGCCAGCCGAAGACGAGCCCCATGAAGAGGGCGCCGCCGCTCGC
>NZ_JBFTKP010000028.1:0-81286 GCF_056396005.1 Allobosea sp. 05T439
CCAGGCCCGCCCGCAACAGCGCGCTGCTCGCCGCCGGGCTCGACCTCAGGCTCAGCCCCTCCGTCACGCTCGGCGCCCGGCTCGACGGCGAACTCTCCGGCTCCACCAACCGCCTCGGCGGCCAGGCCCAGGTCAGGGTCAGCTTCTAGATCATCGGACCGGATATCGTATCCAGTCCGATGATCTAACCCTTTGTCTTTGCATCGGCTTCCCCGAAAAATCCCAATCCACTTTTCGGGCCGATGCTAAGGCGCGGGCATTCCGGCCGCGTGCATGAGCTCGGTCGAATGACAGCCATCGGAGTTGCAGCCGAAGGCTGCCCGCGCTTAAACGCAGCATGCGCCAGGCCCTGCTGATCGTGGACGTGCAAGCCAGCTTTTCGCCGCCGGAATGGCTGATCCAGGGTATTGCGGCTGTCGTAGCCGGTATGCCCTCAGTCGCGACGGTCGAGAGGCATGACGAGGCAGTGACGCCTTTCGAGCGTCAGTTGGGCTGGAAACCCGGCCTGTCGGACGAGAGCCTGGTTCCCGCCGATCGCGTCTTCGTCAAGCACGGCTATCTGCCGCCGGCCGCGATGATCGACCATCTCCAAGGCATGCAGCTGGAGCGTGTGCTGGTCTGCGGCCTGCAGGCCGACACCTGCGTCCTCGCCGCCGGCTTTGCCCTCTTTGATGCCGGGCTCAGTCCGGCGCTCCTGAGTTGGTTGACCGTCGGCTCCTCCTTGGATCGTTCCGGCGAATTGGGTGTCCGGCTCTGGCGCCACCATTTCGGTGCGGTGATCCTGAGCCCTGATGAGCTTCTGGCGGGTTAGCGCGGCCTTGGCTCCGATCCGGCTCGATGTAGCATGACGAAGCATTAATGCCCGCGTCATCGAACAGATCGGCCCGCCTCCCTATGCGGAGTGTGCTCGGTGTTTCGCTTTCAGGACGCGTCGCGTGAGTGATCTGACGCGATACCGATC
Source organism: Allobosea sp. 05T439 (assembly GCF_056396005.1). NCBI lineage: Bacteria > Pseudomonadati > Pseudomonadota > Alphaproteobacteria > Hyphomicrobiales > Alloboseaceae > Allobosea > Allobosea sp. 05T439. The sequence continues at coordinate 962 of NZ_JBFTKP010000028.1, forward strand.
GCCTGGCCTCGAGTGCAGGTCGAAGCAGTGAATGCTCCCTGCGCGCGTCGTTACTCGTACCGGGAATACCCGGGCGAGGCCTCGGCCCGCGGGAGGAGGCGCCGTGATGGGGAGATAGCGGCGCCTCCTCTTCGATCGCGCATGGAGCGGTCGGCATCTCGAGGCCGGCGAGCCTGGCGGCATGACGTGTGTCGCGCTGGGCTCAGCGTCGTCCCGACTGGGGGCGCTGGGCGGCCATCACCCAAGAAAAAAGGGCCACGCCAAAGGCGCAGCCCGAAGTCTAGGGAGGAAACGCCCAAGGAGGGCGCCACAGCATCTCTGCTGCGGTGCACAGGAGATAGGGCGGCACTCTCGCGACTGCAAGAGGAAAAGGGCAGTATCGCTGCCCTTTTTTCAGGCGGCCTGCTCAGCCTTGCTGCACGGCCGCGGGATCCATCCACATCACCTCCCAGACATGGCCGTCGAGATCCTGGAAGCCGTGGCCATACATGAAGCCGTGGTCCTGCGGTTTCGCATAGGTCTTGCCGCCGGCGGCGACCGCAGCATTGACCATCGTGTCGACATCGGCGCGGCTTTCGCGCGACAGGCAGGTCAGGACCTCGGTGACCTTGGTCGCGTCGGCAATCGGCTGCGGTGCAAAGCCTGCGAATTTCTCGTGCGTCAGCAGCATTGCGAAGATGGTGTCACTGATCACCATGCAGGCGGCGGTGTCATCGGTGAATTGCGGGTTGAAGTTGAAACCGAGCGCCTTGAAGAAGGCCATGGACTTCTGCAGGTCCTTCACCGGCAGGTTGACGAAGATCATCTGGGGCATGGTCGTTCCTTGCTTGTTTTTGGTGGTGTGGGTTGGGACACGGCCGCCGCCATAGGCGGTAGCAGTCAGGGCTGGGACAGTGCCCTGAGATCGTGCCGGAAACGGTCAGGATCCGTCCCGGGCAAGAGCGCGTCGACCTCGCGGTGGATGCGCTCCCAGGTCGGGACGGCGAGGAGGAGCAATGCATGCCCGGCTGGCTGCAATGTCAGCAGCCGGCTGCGCCGATCATCCGGATCGCTGTCGACCGAAACGAGACCGCGCCGCTCGAGCGGCTTGAGCGCCGCCGTCAGGGTGGTGCGGTCCATGGCAAGGAGGTTTGCCACCGGGCCGAGGCTCGGTGGTTGCGGGCGATTGAGCGACATCAGCAGCGAGAATTGCTGGTTCGTCAGCTCAAACGGTCGCAAAGCCTCGTCAAAGCGCCGCGCAAGTGCCCTGGCTGCCCGCTGCACATGCAGGCACAGGCAATGGTCCCGCACATGCAATGTGGTCTCGAAGGGCAGTCGGTTCTCGGCGGAAAGGGGGATGGGCTTTGACATGAAGTTTTTATGTTGATATCAACTTATCTTGTCAAGAGGGGCGTTTCTGAAGGAGGAAGGCCATGCAGCAACACCCGGTTGTTTCACGCGAGGACTGGCTTGCCGCGCGCAAGGTTCTGCTCGCCCGCGAGAAGGAAGAGACGCGTCTGCGCGACGCGGTGAATGCCGAGCGAAGCGCCTTGCCCTGGGTCCGGGTCGAGAAGAACTATGTCTTCGACACCCTGACAGGGAGGCGGCGGCTGGCGGAGCTGTTCGACGGGCGCAGCCAGCTGATGATCTATCATTTCATGTTCGGGCCGGAATGGGAGGCAGGTTGCCCCGGTTGTTCCTTCCTGGCTGATCATCTCGACGGCACGCTGGCGCATCTGAACAATCACGACGTGACATTGGTCGCAGTTTCGCGCGCGCCGCTGCAGAAGATCGAGGCCTATAAGCGTCGCATGGGCTGGCGCTTCCCCTGGGTCTCGTCCCATGGCAGCGACTTCAATTTCGACTACCACGTCTCGTTCACGCCCGAGCAGCTCAAGGGGGAGAGCGTCCGCTACAATTTCACCGATACGCCGGTGGGCAATGCGCATGACGAACTGCCCGGACTGAGCTCATTCATCCGCAACGAAGCCGGCGAGGTGTTTCATACCTATTCGAGCTATGCGCGGGGCCCGGAGGAGCTGATCGGCACACTGATGATCCTCGACCGCGCCCCCAAGGGCCGCAATGAGGACTCGACCATGAGTTTCGTCAAGCGCCACGACGAGTACGAGACGGTGCCGATGGCCGCAGCCTGCTGCGCGTGATTGAAGGCCTGGTGCGCCCGGAACCCGGGCGTCACCCGGCCGATGAGAAGCGCAGGACCGGGGTCCATGCCAGCCTTGAACCATCCAGGTTCGGGCACGGCCCCCGGGGCTCTCTTCACCGCCCCGTCCGGCGGCGAGGCCAGAATGGCTCACCCCCGCGCCACGCTCGCGCGCTTCACGATGCCGGCCAGTTCCGGCGATGGATCGAGCGTGCCGAAGACATAACCCCAGTCGGCATCGAGCCTGGAGCGGCAGAAGGTCTCGAACACCGCCTCGTCCGCGTGCTTCTTCAGCTCCGAGGCCTGCAGCGCATAGGCCATCAGGTTGGCGAGCCGGCGGCCATGGCCGTCGTCATTGCGCGGTTTGGCCACCTCGTCGTCGAGCCTGTCGAGCCAGCGGTCGAGCGCACGGTTGACGCCCCGAGCGGAGCCGAGCTCGGCCATGAAGGCCTCCTTCGTATGTGGATCGCGGTTGAACGAGCGCAGGACGTCCATGCACATCATGTTCGAGGTGCCTTCCCAGATCGCGTTCAGCGGCGCCTCGCGATAGAGCCGTGCCATCGGGTTCTCCTCGATGAAGCCGTTGCCGCCATGGCATTCCAGCGCCTCGACGACGAAGGCGGCCGCGCGCTTGCAGTTCCAGAATTTCGCCAGCGGTGTCGAAACCCGTGCGACATGCCGCTCCTGCTCGCTGCTCTCCATCGCGTCCGTTGCGGCGGCGACGCGGAAGGCCATCAGGGTCGAGGCTTCGGAGTCGATTGCGAGATCGGCAAGAATATTGGTCATCATCGGCTGTTCGGCCAGCGAGGAGCCAAAGCCCCTGCGCGATTGTGTGTGGTTGAGCGCCAGGGTCAGCGCCTGCCGCATCAGCCCCGCCGAGCCGATGGCGAAATCCAGCCGGGTCAGATGGGCGTGGCCGAGGATCTCGCGGATGCCGTGCCCCTCTTCGCCGACCAGCCAGCCCAGGCACTCGCGGAATTCGACCTCCGACGAGGCGTTCGAGCGGTTCCCCGCCTTGTCCTTCAGCCGCTGGATCTGCAGCCGGTTGCGGCTGCCATCCGGCAGGAAGCCGGGGGCGAAGAAGCAGGAGACGCCGCTCTCGCTGCGCGCGAGTGTGAAGAACCCGTCCGATTGCGGGACCGAGAAGAACCATTTGTGTCCGGTGATCAGATAGACGCGCCCCTCCGGCGTATCCTCCAGATAGCGCGCGGTCGTCTGGGTCTGCCGGAGGTCCGATCCGCCCTGCTTCTCGGTCATCGCATAGCCGATGCTCGCCCCTGTCTTCTGTGAGACCGGGAGTGGGCGCTTGTCATACTGGCCAGAGGTGATCTTCTCGCGCCAGAGCGAGAACTCAGGCTGGGCCAGGCCCGGCCAGGCGGCATAGGTCATGCCGGTCGGGCAGCCGACCCCATGTTCGATCTGGTTCCAGACATAGGAGAGGACGCCACGCGCGACATGGCCGTTCGGCTCCGTCGTCGTCCAGGCCAGCGAGGGCACCTCGTGCCGGAAGGCGAGCGCCATCAATTCGTGCCAGGCTGGATGAAATTCGACCCAGTCGATGCGGTTGCCGAAGCGATCATGCGTCCTGAGTTCCGGCGTAAACCTGTTGGCGAGACGCGCCAGATCCTGCACCGTCTCATCGCCGGCATGGGCGCCGAGCGCCATCGCTCTGCCTGCAACCCAGGGAGCCTGGCGCGTGACGACGCCCTGCAGCACCGCGTCGTCGGAGAAGGCGTTCCAGCCCGTGGCTGGGCGCGCCTGGTTCAGCACCTGATGGGTCGAGGCAAGGGCGTGCACGGTCATGTTGGTCCTCTGGTCAGGTCCGGCGCGCCGGCTATCCCGTCCCGGGACGGGGAATGAAGGGGATCAGAGGCTGACGGGTTGCGCTATTCAGCCGCTTCGCGCGGGGCCCCGCCCGGCATTTCCGGCACCTCGCAACCGGCGACACAACAGCGCCCAGGCTGCTTCGAGACCCTGCCGCCATCGGCGAGGACGCCCCGTCCGAGCAGGCTCTCGACCAGTTCGACCTTCTCCGCCACCGGGTAGTTGCGCCAGATCTCGCGCTTCATCGCTTCCGGCGAGCCGCCGCCATGCAGCGAGATCACCGAATACCAGCCGGCCTCCTTCGAGACGGTGAGATCCTCGATGAAGCGCGCGACCTCGGCGCGCTGCGCGTGCGGGATATCGGGGCGGCCCGCGAGCACGGCAGACAACGAGGCAGCGGTCTCGGGATTATGGTCCTCATCCGGGCCTGGCAGCGCCACGATCAACCCGCCCGATACGTAATGGGCGATGCGGTGCATGTCGTAGATCTGCGTGGCCAACAGCAGCTTGCCGATATTGGAGAAGACGCTGTCAGGCATCACCGAGCCTGCTGGATCTTTCTGGCAGTAGACGGAGGCCGCGACACCGCAGGCGAAAAATCCTTCGGTGATCTTGATCAACTCGACCATCTGTTCGCGGACATGGCCGTGGCGCTCGGTATCGAGCCCGTTGGCCTCGATCATCAGTGCGCCGGCGCCGATCAGGAGATCGCCGAACCCGGCTCTGGCGCCGATGCAGGAATGGCGGTGATGCGTCGCGTAGCTCGTGGTCAGGAAGCCGCCTTCCTCGGTCTCGCCGGCAAGGAAGACGCGGTCCCATGGCACGAAGACATCGTCGAACATCACGACGCCGGTCGACTGGCCGTATTGCGACGAGAATTTCGCGGCTCGATCTCCGGGGCGTCCGGCAGGTCGCGCTACGATGGTGACGCCCGCGGCATCGCAGGGCACGGCGCAGCAGACCGCGAAATCCTCGTCGCCCGGCACGTGGGTTCGGCAGGGCATCACCAGGAATTCGTGCATATAGGGCGCGCCGGTGACGATGGCCTTGGTGCCGCGAATGACGATGCCGTCCTTCCGCCGCTCCTTGATGTGAACATAGGAATCCGGGTTCGCCTGTGCGCCCGGTCGCTTCGAACGGTCACCCTTGGCGTCGGTCATGGCGACGCCGAGCGTCAGGTCCTTGTCCTGAACCTCGTGCAGATAGGCGCGGAAGCGTTGCGCATAATCGGTGCCGTGACGGGCGTCGGTGAGCGCTGTCGCCTGCCAGAGCGCATTCAGCGCATCATGGCTGAGATAGCGCTGGGCGCAGCCCGAGATATTGCAGACCAGCCGAACCGCCTCGAGCTTGGCGAGCAGGTCGCCGGAGCTTTCGTTGATGTGCAGCATGCGGTTGACGGTCTTGCCGGAGCTTGTCTGCCGCGCCGTCATCACCGGGAGATGGGCCTCCTGATGGGCGAGGTCGTAGGTGATCCCGACCGCGTTGATGCCCGGAGCGAGCAAGGGCTCGTCAGCCACGCTCTCGACACGCTGGCCGTTGACGAAAACCCGCGGATGATAGGCGCGCAGCGACTCGCGGTAGCCCGCAGCATCCATCAGCATGGGCGTGTCCTCTTGATATTTGAGTGTTGCCCGTAAAATTGAACGCCGTTAGAATTTTCGTCAACTCAAATCTGGAGCGATGCTGAGGTGGCAGTGGCCGAGACGATGCGAGGTCGCCGCAAGCGGGCGGTCACGGAACTCAGGCGCGGGCTGATCCTCGACGCCGCACGCACGATCTTCGAGCGCGATGGGTTGGATGGCGCCTCGCTGCGCGGCATCGCGGCTGAGGCCGGCTACACGCCGGCGGCGCTCTACTTCCATTTCGATTCCAAGGAGGCGCTCTATGCCGAGGTCCTTGGCCAGTCGCTGTCGGCACTGCGCGACCATGTCGACAAGGCGGTCGAAGGGGCTGCTACGCCGGAAGCCCGCTTCCGCCTGGCAGCGCTCGCCTTCTTCGATTTCTATGCGGCTCATCCCAGGGATCTCGATCTCGGCTTCTACCTGTTCCGTGGCGGCATGCGCCCCCATGGGCTCGGCCGCGAGCGGGACAAGGCCCTGAACGAGGCCCTGGAGGCGGGGCTCTCGCCAATCAGGCACGCGGTCGAACAGATGGGCCGCGATCAGGAGACGGCACGGCTGGCCATGGCCGATGCCTTCGCCCATGCTTCGGGCGTGCTGTTGCTCGCCCATACGCAGCGGCTGAGGATGTTCGGGGCGCAGGCGCGCGCCCTGATGGAACGCTATGTCGATGTCCAGATCGGACAATTGCTGATGAAGGGAGAGCGTCCATGACACTGCTGAAGGTCGAGCGCGCCCGCCTCGTCATCATCGATTTTCAGGCGCGCCTGATGCCCGTGATCCATGACGGGCCGCGCATGGTCGCGAATGCACGACGGCTCGTCGAGGCGGCGGCCCTGCTCGATGTTCCCGTGGTGATGACCGAGCAGAACCCGGCCGGGCTCGGCAGCACGGTGCCGGAACTGTCGGGCGCCGGTCCGGTGGTGACCAAGATGAGCTTCGATGCCTGTGCCGAACCGGCCTTTCTCGGCGCGCTGGAAGAGGACGAAGAGCTGATTGTCTGCGGTTGCGAGGCGCATGTTTGTGTCGGCCAGACGGTTCTTGGGCTGCTGACGCAATGGCGCCGCGTCCTCGTGGTGCAGGACGCGATCGGCTCACGCGCTGCGGAGAACAAGGAGGCTGCGATCCGGCGCATGTCCGCTCATGGCGCCGAGATGGTCACGACCGAGATGGTCCTGTTCGAATGGCTGCGGACGGCGGAACACCCGCAATTCCGCGCCGTGTCCAAGCTGATCAAATGAGGATGCGAATGACCAAGCCTGCCATCTGGTATTTCGACCTCATCTCACCCTTTGCCTATCTGGCATTGACGAAGCTCGACGCGATTGAAGAGCTGCGGCCTGTCGTGATGAAGCCGATCGTCTTTGGTGCCGTGCTCAAGCATTGGGGCCAGCTCGGCCCGGCCGAGATCGCGCCGAAGCGTGTCCACACCTATCGTCTCGCGACGCACCTGGCCCAATCGCTGGGCGTGCCCTTCCGCTTCCCGCCGAGCCACCCGTTCAACCCGCTCGCCATGCTGCGCCTGTTGACCGCGCTCGATGGGCAGAAGGGCGCGGTCCGCGAAGCCTTTCGGCTGATCTGGGGGCAGGGGCGCGACGGTAACGATCCAGCCGTGCTGGCCGAGGTGGCGGCCGCGGCCGGAGATCCTGCTGCGCTCGGCCGTATCGGCGAACAGCCGGTCAAGGATGCGCTGCGCCTGGCCACGGAAGAGGCCGTCGCGGCGGGGGTCTTCGGCGTGCCGAGCCTGCTGATCGACGGCGAAGTCTTCTGGGGCGTCGACGCCATGACGATGGCGCGTGACTATCTGGTGGCGCCGGAACGTTTCCTGAGCGGCGAAATGGCGCGGGTTTCGAGCCTGCCCGTCGGAGTTCGACGGCAGCTCTGAGCGGCAGGGGAGAGTCGGCGCAGTTTCACCATCTTGTCGTCCCAAGCTGGAAACCGGCCGAGGCGTTGCGCCCGGCCGGTACAGGAGGAGACGCTTCATGCTGCGCCGGTCCTTTCTTCAGCTTGGCCTCGTCGGGCTTGCGGCGCCGGCCCTGGTCGGCCGGGCGGCGGCGGCCGGACCGACGGCGCCGGGGTCCAGATTCAACATCACCTATTTCGATATCCCCGCGATCAAGGGCTCGCGCGATGTCACCGATGCCGGCGACGGCACGATCTGGGTCTGCGGTCAGCGCAACGGCACGCTCGGCCGCTTCGATCCGCGTTCGAGCCAGCTCAAGGTGGTCGAACTCGGCCAGGGGGCCGCACCCCATGGCGTGATCAGGGGCCCGGACGGAGCCGCCTGGGTGACGGAAGGTGGCCAGAACGCCATTGCCCGCGTCGACGACAAGACCCACAAGGTCGATCTCTTCAAGCTGCCAGCGGGGCGCGAGAGCGCCAATCTCAATACCGGGGTCTTCGATAAGGAAGGCATTCTCTGGTTCACGGGCCAGAATGGGATCGTCGGTCGCTTCGATCCGAAGACCGCCAGGATGGAGATCAAGGATGCGCCACGCGGGCCGGGCGCCTATGGCATCACCAGAACGCCCTCCGGCGAGATCTGGTACGCCTCGCTGGCGGGCAACCATATTGCCCAGATCAATCCCGGCACCTTCGAGATCACGGTGGTCGAACCACCGACGCCTGGTCAGGGCGCGCGGCGGGTCTGGTCGGATTCGAAGAATCGCATCTGGGTCAGCGAATGGAATTCCGGCAATGTCTCGGCCTATGACACGCTCAGCAACAGCTGGAAGACCTGGAAATTGCCGGGTGACAAACCGCGCACCTATTCGGTCTATGTCGATGATGCGGACAAAGTCTGGCTGACGGACTTTTCGGCCAATGCCATCGTCCATTTCGATCCCGTCACCGAAGCCTTCAGCAGTCTCCCGAGCGACAAGCCCGGCGCCAATGTCCGCCAGATGGACGGGCGTTCCGGCGAGGCCTGGGGCGGCGAGAGCGGCAATGACCGACTTGTTCGGATCCAGACGGTGAAGCAGGCGTGAGGAGCGCGCCTGTCGCATCTGCGATCACGGCGGTTCTGTTTGCCGCGCAGCCTGGCGCAGCCCAGGAGAGCGGGGCGGGCGAGCGTCTGTTCGCGACCTGCCAGGCCTGCCACAGCCTCGACCCGGCCAAGCCGGGCATGGCGGGTCCGCATCTCGCCGGCCTGTCCGGCCGCCGCATCGGCACGGCCACAGGTTTCGATTACTCGCCGGCGCTGAAAGCGGCCGGCGCGCAGGGCCTCAGTTGGGACGCGGAGCGGCTGAAAGCCTATCTCGCCGATCCCGAGGCCATGTTCAAAGGCAGCTGGATGAGCGCGCCCGGGCTCGCCCGCGAGGCCGACCGGGCAGCCGTCGCTGATTTCCTGATGCGGCCGCGCTGACGTCAGAGCGGTCGCTTGATGGCCCTCGAGATCACGCCGACGATGCCCTCGCGGAACAGCATCACGCAGATCACGAAGATCACGCCCTGCACGACCGTGACCCAGGCGCCAAGGCTGGCGAGATAATTCTGCATCGAGACGATGACGAGCGCACCGACGATCGGCCCGAACACGGTTCCGAGACCGCCGACCAGCGTCATCAGCACGACCTCGCCGGACATTGACCAGTGCACGTCGGTGAGTGAGGCGAGCTGGAAGACGATGGCCTTGGTCGCGCCCGCCAGCCCCGCCAGCGCAGCCGAAAGGACGAAGACCGCGAGCTTGTAGCGATTGGCGCGGTAGCCGAGCGAGATCGCGCGCGGCTCGTTGTCCCGGATCGCCTTGCAGACCTGGCCGAAGGGCGAATGGATGATGCGGTAGATCAGCAGCAGCCCGGCCATGAAGATGACTGCGACCACGTAATACAGCGCCCGGTCGTCGGCGAGGCTGATCAGGCCGAAGAGCTTGCCGCGCGGCACTGACTGGATGCCGTCCTCGCCGCCCGTGAAGCGCGGTGTCTGCAGCGAGAAGAAGAACACCATCTGCGCCAGTGCCAGCGTGATCATGGCGAAGTAGATGCCTTGCCGGCGGATCGCGAGCGAGCCGAAGACGGCGCCAAGCATACCGGCGATCAGCGTCCCGGACAGGATCGCGAGCTCGGGCGTCAAGCCCCAGTTCTTGGCCGTATAGGCGCTGACATAGCTTGCCATGCCGAAATAGGCCGCATGGCCGAAGGAGAGCAGACCGCCATAGCCAAGCAGAAGGTTGAAGGCGAGCGCGAACAACGCAAAGCACATCACCTTCATCACGAAGACGGGATAGGCGAGGAAAGGCGCGACGGCGACCAGGACCGCGAGCCCGATGAAGATCGCCCGATGCAGGCGCTCGGTTCCCTTCGTGGTCTCGGCGACTGCGAGGCCGCCCGCGGGAACGTCGGCGGAAAGCGCGTCGGCCATGGTCAGCTCCTTCCAATCATGCGGGACGGTGCCATCACGCGGGCCGCCCGAACAACCCGGCTGGTTTCACCAGCAACACCAGGACCATGATGATGAAGATCACGGTCGCGGACGCTTCGGGATAGAAAACCTTGGTCACGCCTTCGATCAGGCCGAGGCCGAACCCGGTGACGATCGCGCCCATGATCGAGCCCATGCCGCCGATCACGACGACGGCGAAGACGACGATGATCAGGTCGGCCCCCATGTTTGGATTGACCGAGTAGATCGGCGCCGCGAGCACGCCGGCGAACGCCGCCAGAGCGACGCCGAAGCCGTAGGTCAGGGTCACCAGCAGCGGCACATTGATACCGAAGGCCTGTGTCAGCGTCGGGTTCTCGGTGGCGGCGCGAAGATAGGCGCCGAGCCTCGTCTTCTCGATCACGAACCAGGTCGCCAGGCAGATGACGAGCGACGCGATGACGACCCAGGCGCGGTAGTTCGGCAGGAACATGAAGCCGAGATTATGCCCGCCCGCCAGCTGCGGCGGGATCTGATAGGGCAGGCCCGACGAGCCGTAATTGTTGCGGAACAGGCCCTGGATGATCAGTGCGAGGCCGAAGGTCAGCAGCAGCCCGTAGAGATGGTCGAGATGGGCCAGCCGCGAGATCAGGAACCGCTCGATCAGGACGCCCACGATCCCGACGATCAGCGGTGCCAGCAGCAATGCGGCCCAGTAGTTGATGCCGAGATAGTTCAGGCACATCCAGGCCACGAAGGCGCCCATCATATACTGCGCGCCATGGGTGAAGTTGATGATGTTGAGCAGCCCGAAGATCACCGCCAGCCCGAGGCTGAGGATGGCATAGAACGAGCCGTTGATCAGGCCAAGCAGGACCTGGCCGAACAGCGCTTGTGGTGGGATTCCGAGAAGCTCGAACATGCCTTGCTCAACTCATCCTGAAAATGCTGCCAAGGACCGACGTACGGATACGCCATCTCCTGCTGCCATCATCCCGGGCCGGCCGAAGACCCGACCCGGGAGATGTGCCGGAGCATGTGGATCCCGGGTCTCCCTAGGATCGCCCGGGATGACGCAGGAACCAAGCAAGCGCGGACGAAGCCTCGTTCACTTCTTGACGAGCGGGCACTCGCTCTCGCTGAGCGGCTTGAAGGCCTGTTCTGCCGGCAGAACCGCGATCTGCTTGTAGTAATCCCATGGTGCCTTGGACTCGGACGGCTTCTTGACCTCGAAAAGGTACATGTCGTGCATCTTGCGGCCGTCGACGCGGACCGACCCCTTGCCGAAGAGCGGATCGTCGGTCGGCAATTCCTTCATCTTGGCCATCACGGCCGCGGTATCCTTGCTCTTCGCAGCCTCCACGGCCTTGAGATAGTGGAGCATGCCGGAATAGACGCCGGCCTGGACCATGGTTGGCTTCTTGCCGCCATGGGCCTTCGCAAAGCGCTCCGACCAGGCACGGGTCTGGTCGTTCGTGTCCCAGTAGAAGGCTTCCGTCAGGACCAGGCCTTGCGCCGTCTGCAGGCCGAGCGCGTGCACGTCGGTGAGGAAGACGAGCAGCCCCGCGAGCTTCTGCCCGCCTGCAACGATGCCGAACTCGCCCGCCTGCTTGATCGAGTTGATCGTGTCGCCGCCGGCATTGGCGAGGCCGATGACCTTGGCTTTGGAAGCCTGAGCCTGGAGCAGGAACGACGAGAAATCGGTGCCCGGGAAGGGCGTGCGTACGGCCCCCAGCACCTTGCCGCCGTTCTTGGTGACGATCGCGGCAGTGTCGCGCTCCAGAGCGTGACCGAAGGCATAGTCGGCGGTCAGGAAGAACCAGCTGTCGCCGCCGGCCTTCACCATGGCGCCGCCCGTGCCCTGGGCGAGGGCATAGGTGTCATAGGTCCAGTGGATCGTGTTCGGAGAACAGGCCTTGCCGGTGAGGTCTGAGGTCGCTGCGCCCGAGTTGATATGGATCTTGTTCTTTTCCTTGGTGATCTGGTTGACGGCCAGCGCCACCGATGAGGTTGGCACGTCAAGGATGATGTCGACGCCGTCCTGATCGTACCATTGCCGGGCGATGGTCGAGCCGACATCGGGCTTGTTCTGGTGGTCGGCGGAGATGATCTCGACCTTGATGCCCTTCTCGGCGGCCTTGAAATCCTCGACGGCCATGCGGGCCGCAACCACCGAGCCTTCGCCGGAGAGGTCTGCATAGAGGCCGGAACGGTCGTTGAGCACACCGGCCTTGACGGAAATCTGCTGCGCCAGCGCCGGGCTCACCAGCAGCGCGCCAAATACGCTGCCCAGCAGCAATGTCTTGAGTTTCATGCCGTCCCTCCCTGAAATGACGTCGTTCTCGACGCGATTGTTCAAACCCCGAGATAACCGTGGAGCTTGTCGATGTTTCGCTCAAGCGCCTCGTTCGGAATCATGTCGACCACCTTGCCCTGCTCGACGACATAGTGCCTGTCGGCCACCGTTGCGGCGAAGCGGAAATTCTGCTCGACCAGGATGATGGTGAAGCCATCGTGTTTCAGTTTCGCGATGGTGCGGCCGATCTGGTCGATAATCACGGGGGCCAGCCCCTCGGTCGGCTCGTCGAGCAGCAGGAGATTCGCGCCCGTGCGCAGGATGCGCCCGATCGCCAGCATCTGCTGCTCTCCGCCCGACAGCTTGGTGCCCTGGCTCTTCAGCCGCTCCTTCAGATTGGGAAAGAGCTCGAAGATCTGGTCGAGGCTGAATCCGCCCGGCTTCACCTGCGGCGGCAGCAGAAGGTTCTCCTCGACATTCAGGCTCGAATAGATGCCGCGTTCTTCCGGAACGAAGCCGATGCCGAGCCGGGCGATGGTGCGCGAGGGCAGGTTGATCGTCTCGGTACCGTCGAACGAAATCGAGCCCTTGCGCTTGCCCATGATGCCGATGATCGACTTCAACGTCGTGGTCTTGCCGGCGCCGTTACGGCCGAGCAAGGTCACCACTTCGCCCGGCGCGACGTCGAAATCGATGCCATGCAGCACATGCGACTCGCCATACCAGGCCTCGAGCCCGCGGACCGCGAGCAGCGGTTTGACAGCGCTCGCAGGCGCTGCGGCCCCGGTCGCCTCAGTGAGCATGGCCGACTCCCGATCCGATATAGGCTTCGACCACGCGCGGATCCTTCGAGACCGTGGCGTAGTCGCCTTCGGCAAGCACCTGCCCACGCGCCAGCACGGTGATGCGGTCGGAGAGTGAGGCGACGACCGAGAGGTTGTGCTCGACCATCAGGATGGTGCGGTTGGCCGAGATTTTCCGGATCAGCGCCGCGATGCGTTCGACATCCTCACGGCCCATTCCGGCCATCGGTTCGTCGAGCAGCAGCATCTCCGGATCGAGCGCCAGCGTGGTCGCGATTTCAAGCGCGCGCTTGCGACCGTAGGAGAGTTCTCCCGCCGGCAGGTCCGCAAAGGTCGAGAGGCCGACGGCCTCGACGAGGCGCAGCGCCTCGGCATCGAGCGATTTCAGCACATCCTCGGACCGCCAGAAATCGAAGGAGTCGCCACGCTTGCGCTGCAGCGCGATCCGGACGTTCTTCATCACGCTCAGTTGCGGGAAAACCGCCGAAATCTGAAAGGACCGGACCAGCCCGAGCCGGGCGATCTCGGCCGGCTTCTGGCGCGTGATGTCCTGGCCGTTATAGACGATCGAACCCTTGGTTGGCGCAAGAAACTTGGTCAGCAGATTGAAACATGTCGTTTTGCCGGCACCATTTGGGCCGATGAGCGCATGAATGCTGCCGCGCCTGACCTTGAGGTCGACGCCATTGACCGCGGTGAATCCCGCGAATTCTTTGGTTAGCCCCGAGGTGGAGAGAATAATATCCTCAGACATACCACGCACACATGGTCGCCACCTCAATGATTCTTGGATTGTTCGTTTCCCCTTGCAGTCATGCTGCACCGCGCGCAGCGCGCCTGTCAACGCCACGCCCGTGCGCATGAATCCATGTGCATCTGCCCAGGAATGGCGGTTTAGACGAAAGGCTTAGAGCCGATGCCGGCCCTGTCATACTAGCCGGTCGGCAGGACGGCAGCAGCCGTGACCGATGCGATCGCGTCGAGCCGCTGCTGGTAGTCCGCGCAGGAGGGCAGGGGGCCGAGCTTGGCACCGGCGGCCGCCTGCATCAGCGTGTTGATCAGCATCGTGGGGCTAAGGCCCGTGCGTTTCAGCGAGATCTCGCCCTTCGCTTGCGCCTCCTCGATGAGGTTGCGCGCATGCCTGGCGAAGATGTCTTCGAAGACAAGCAGCTCCTGCCCGGCAATGCTGGCGATGACGGCCTTCAACTCGACCAGGTGTTCACCCGTGCCGAGGCTCTCGAAGGCCGTGGCGAAATGAGCTCTCAACAGTGCCGTGAGGCGTTCCGGGAAGGGGGCCTGGCTGATCAGGACTTCACGGCAACGTGCTTCGACACGCCTGCCGAGCAGCGCGAGCATGGCCCGGAACACATCATCCTTGCCCTTGAAATGGAGGTAGAGCGTCGCCTTGGCCAGCCCGGCTTCCTTGGCGATGTCGTCCATCGAGGTGCGTTTGTAGCCGTAGCGGGCAAACAGGCGCAGGGCCGCATCGGCGATCTGATCGATGCGACCGGTGGCATCATCGGCGGCCACGCCGGAACTCTCGCTTCTGTCGGACATTGCAGTCTTGACAAGATCCAAACTGAGCGCGACTATTCCAATTAGACTCAAACGGTCTAATTCGTCTAGTCGCGCGACCCAAGACGACGGATCACCCGCCCGCTTCTGATATGTCAGATCGGGCCGTCGAGAGCGAGCCTCTMGATCCGCACCATGGTGCCGCGCTGTGTCATGTCCAGCGATCCGGAGGCAGCCATGGTCTCACTCAAAGTCAACGGCAGGACGCACAGCGTCGATGTCGACGACGATACGCCCCTGCTTTGGGCGATCCGCGACAATCTCGGCCTGACCGGCACCAAGTTCGGCTGTGGTGTCGCGCAATGCGGCGCCTGCACGGTCTTCATGGACGGCAAGCCGCTGCGCTCCTGCGTCACGCCGGTCTCGGCGGTGGGCGATGCCGAGATCACCACGATCGAGGCGATTTCGGGCAAGGAAGCCGATGCCGTTCAGGCCGCCTGGACGGCACGCGACGTACCGCAATGCGGCTACTGCCAGTCGGGCCAGGTGATGAGCGCGGTTGCGCTGCTCACGGAAAACAAGAAGCCGAGCGATCGCGACATCGATCTCGCGATGAACGGCAATCTTTGCCGTTGCGCAACCTATGTCCGCATCCGCGCCGCGATCCATGATGCTGCCCGCACGCTGGAGGGCTGAGCCATGACCGTTCACGATCAGAACCTCTCCCGCCGCTCGCTGCTGAAGGGAGCTGGCGCCCTCGTCATCGGGCTGCATCTCCCGCAAGTGGCCCGTGCCCAGTCCGGGGCAGGCGCTGCGTTTCGCCCGGGCGGAAACGCCACCTTCGCACCCAATGCCTTCGTCCGCGTCGCGCCTGACAGCACCGTCACGGTGCTGATCAAGCATATCGAGTTCGGCCAGGGGCCATTCACCGGGCTTGCGACGCTCGTCGCCGAGGAGATGGACGCAGACTGGGGCCAGATGCGCAGCGAGCATGCGCCGGCCGACGTCAAGCTCTATGCCAATCTCGCATTCGGCGTGCAGGGAACCGGCGGCTCGACCGCGATCGCCAATAGCTGGGAACAGATGCGCAAGGCTGGAGCCACGGCCCGTGCCATGCTGGTCCAGGCCGCAGCGCAGTCGTGGAAGGTCCCAGCCTCCGAGATCAAGGTCGAGGCCGGCGTCCTGAGCCATGCCTCCGGCAAACAGGGACGCTTTGGCGAATTCGCCGAGGCGGCCTCGGAGCTTGCCGTACCGGAAAACGTGCCGCTGAAGCCGGCTTCGGCCTACCGCCTGATCGGCAAGGAGGGCGCGGTCAGGCGGCTCGACAGTGCCGACAAGTCGCGCGGCAAGGCCGAGTTCACCATCGACATCCACGCTCCCAATATGCTGACCGTCGTCGTTGCCCGGCCACCGCGCTTCGGCGGCACGGTCGGAAACTTCGACGCGGCCGAGGCGCTCAAGGTCAAGGGCGTCGTCGACGTCAAGCAGATCGGCTCCGGCGTCGCCGTCTATGCCAATGGCATGTGGCCCGCGTTGAAGGGCCGCGAAGCCCTGAAAGTGACCTGGGACGAGAGCGCGGCCGAAAAGCGCGGCAGCCGCGAACTCATCGCCGAATATCGCGCGCTTGCCCGCCAGAAGGGTGTGGTCGCCGGTTCGCATGGCGATGCCGAGGCCGCGCTCGCCAAGGCTGGGACGGTGATCGAAGCCGAGTTCGTCTTCCCCTATCTGGCGCACGCGCCGATGGAGCCGCTCGACGGTTATCTGCAATGGGATGGCAGCGAGGCGCTCGCCCGCTTCGGCAGCCAGTTCCAGACCACCGAGCATATGACCATCGCAACCATCCTTGGCCTGCCGCCAGAGAAGGTCAGGCTCGAGACCATGCTGGCAGGCGGCAGCTTTGGCCGGCGTGCGCAGGTCAGCCAGCATCTGGCAGCGGAACTCGCCATGGTCGCCAAGGCGATCGGCCCCAACCGTCCGGTCAAGCTGGTCTGGACCCGCGAGGATGACCTCTCCGGCGGCTATTACCGCCCGCTCTTCGTGCATCGCCTGCGCGGTGCCGTGAACGACGGCAAGATCACGGCCTGGGCCGACAGCATCGTCGGCCAGTCCTTCTTCCTCGGCACGCCCTTCGAGGCGATGGTGGTGAAGAACGGCATCGACGCAACCTCGGTCGAAGGCGCCAACGAACTCTTCTACGAGATTGCCGATTTCCACTGCGAGGTGAACAACCCCAAGGTTGGCGTGCCGACCCTGTGGTGGCGCTCCGTCGGCCATACGCACACGGCCTATGCGGTCGAGTGCTTCATCGACGAGCTGCTGCAGGCGGCGGGGCAGGATCCGGTTGCCGGCAGGCTTAACCTGATGAACCGGCATCCGCGTGCCGTCGGCGTGCTCAAGGCTGTCGCCGAACTGGCGAAGTGGAATGGCTCCGGCCCGGTCGACGGCCGCGCCCGCGGCGTCGCGGTGGTCGAGAGCTTCGGTTCCTTCGTTGCCCAGATCGCGGAGGTCTCGCTCGGCACTGATGGTGAGCCGAAGGTTCACAAGGTMTGGTGCGCGGTGGATTGCGGGGTCGCGGTCAACCCCGACATCATCCGGGCGCAGATGGAAGGCGGCATCGGCTTTGGTCTTGGCCATGCGCTCTACGGCGAGATCACGCTCGACCAGGGCAGGCCGGTCCAGGCCAATTTCGATACCTATCGCTCGCTGCGCATTCACGAGATGCCGGAGGTCGAGGTCCTGATCATCCGTTCGACCGAAGCGCCCACCGGCGTCGGCGAGCCGGGCGTGCCGCCGATCGGCCCGGCGGTCGCCAATGCACTGGCAAAGCTCGGGCAACCGCGTCCGCGGCAATTGCCCATGGTCGGAGGCACGGTCTGATGCGGGCGCCCCTCCTTCACGCCGTCCTGGCAGGTGCGGGACTCTGTCTGGCCGGGACCGCGCTCACCTCGGCGCAAACGACGCGACAGGCCCCGCCCGCCTCGCTGCGTCCAGCCGAGAGCTTCAGCGCCATCGCCAACCAGCGCGATCGCTCGGTCGCCCTGTTCGGCGAGATCGGCACGGTGCTGCAGCATCCGCGCTGCATGAACTGCCACCCGGCGACCGAACGCCCGCGGCAGGCCGATGCGAGGCGCCTGCATCAGCCGCTCGTCGTGCGCGGCAAGGACGGGCACGGCGCACCGGGGCTGGAATGCGCGACCTGCCACGGAAAGCAGAATTTCGACCCGGCGCGGATTCCGGGCGATGGTCACTGGGCGCTGGCGCCGGCCTCGATGGCCTGGGAGGGTAAGTCGCTCGGTCAGATCTGCGAGCAGCTCAAGGACCAGAACCGCAATGGCAGCCGCGACCTCGCGGCAATCGTCAAGCATGTCACCAGCGACACCCTGGTGCTCTGGGCCTGGAACCCGGGACTCGGTCGTGTTCCGGCACCAGGCAGCAATGCGCAATTCGGTGCGCTTATGCAGGCCTGGGTCGATACGGGAGCCGTCTGTCCGGCGTCCTGACGCGGCTCCTTCTTCTCCCCTCGGGGTACGAGGGGAGGCACGCATGCCCACMCGCGCCCTCGTCCATGTTGCAACCGCACCATGGGCTCGGCTAGTCCTTGGGAGGAACGCTCCTCTCCCCCTGATCCCAGCGGCAAAGGCATCGCGATGAAGAAGGTCTACCCCGACGCAAAGGCGTCGCTCGCCGGTATCGTCAAGGACGGCATGACGATCATGGCCGGCGGCTTCGGCCTCTGCGGCATTCCCGACACCCTGATCGAGGCGATCCGTGATTCCGGCGCCAAGAACCTGACCTTTATCTCCAATAACGCCGGCGTCGACGGCGCGGGGCTTGGTCTGCTGCTGGAAACCCGCCAGATCAAGAAGATGATCAGTTCCTATGTCGGCGAGAACAAGCTTTTCGCCCAGCAATACCTGGCTGGTGAACTCGAGCTTGAATTCACGCCGCAGGGCACTCTTGCCGAGCGGATTCGTGCCGGCGGGGCTGGCATTCCCGCCTTCTTCACCAAGACCGGTGTCGGTACGCTGATCGCCGAGGGCAAGGAGGAACGCGAGTTCAATGGCGAGCGCTACATCATGGAGCGCGGCCTCTTCGCCGATATCTCGATCGTTCATGCCTGGAAGGGCGATACCGAGGGCAACCTCGTCTATCGGAAGACGGCGCGGAACTTCAATCCGATGATGGCGAGCGCCTCGCGCTTCACGGTCGCAGAGGTCGAGCACCTCGTGCCGGCCGGCGAGATCGATCCCGATCACATGCACACGCCCGGCATTTTCGTGAAGCGCATCGTGCATGTGCCGAACCCGGTCAAGCGCATCGAACAGCGCACCACCCGTCCCCGTCCGACGGCTTGAGGAGACAAGGACCATGGCTTGGACACGTGAGCAGATGGCCGCCCGCGCCGCCAGGGAGCTGCAGGACGGTTTCTACGTCAATCTCGGTATCGGCATCCCGACGCTGGTCTCGAACTACATTCCCGCCGGCATGAGCGTGCAGCTCCAGTCGGAGAACGGCATGCTCGGCATGGGGCCGTTCCCCTTTGAGGGCGAAGAAGATCCCGACCTGATCAATGCGGGAAAGCAGACCATCACCGAACTGCCGACGACGAGCTATTTCTCCTCGGCGGATTCCTTCGGCATGATCCGTGGCGGTCATATCGATCTGTCGATCCTCGGCGCGATGCAGGTGGCCGAGAACGGCGATCTCGCCAATTGGATGATCCCCGGCAAGATGGTGAAGGGCATGGGCGGCGCGATGGATCTCGTTGCCGGTGTCAAGAAGGTCGTCGTGGTGATGGAGCATGTCGCCAAGAACAAGGACGGCTCCGAATCGGCAAAGCTGCTCGAGGCCTGCGACCTGCCGCTAACAGGCGCCGGCGTCGTCGACATGGTGATCACCGATCTCGGTGTCTTCGCCGTGGACAAGGCGAATGGCGGCGGCATGACCCTGATCGAGCTGGCGGACGGCGTTTCGCTGGATGAGATCAAGGCCAAGACCCAGGCCAAGTTCAAGGTCGCGGTCTAAAGTATCGGCCCGAAGAGTGGATTGCGGTTTTCGGGAAAGCCGATGCAAACACAAAGGGCTAGATCATCCCGGGGCGGCGCATGCGGCCCCGGGATCGCCGCGCTGAACACGCGCGATGAGATCTCAGTCGCGGCCTGTCCCGATCTCCCAGCCATGCCGGATCAGCTCCGGATCGGCATGCTCCTCCTGCGGATAGCCGACGCAGAGCCAGGCGATCAGCTTCCATTGCGGCGGCACGCCAAGCGCAGCCGCGATCGCCTCGGGTTCGAGGATGGAGACCCAGCCGACGCCGATGCCGTGCATGCGCGCTGCCAGCCAGAACTGAGTGATCGCGGCGACCACGGAATAATCGAGCATCTCCGGCATGGTGCGCCGGCCGAGCCCATGACCTTGCTCCGTGCCGTGGTCGCAGAACACCGCAAACTGCTCGGGGGCTTCGCGCAGGCCTTCGAGCTTCAGGTTGGCATAGAGCCGGGCTCGCTCGCCGGCGTAGTCACCGAGCGCCTCGGCGTTGCAATGCGTAAAACTGGTCTGCGCCGCCGCACGCTGCTCTGCGTCCGTGACGCGCAACCAGCGCCAGGGCTGCGAATGGCCGACCGAGGGAGAGAGTTCGGTCAGCTTCAAGAGATGCGCCAATAACGCTTCGGGCACCGGCTCCGACCGGAAGCGGCGCACATCGCGCCGCCAGGCGAGCAGCGTCTCGAATTGCGCCGCAAAGGCCTCGTCGAAGACCGGAGGCCCGCTCATGGCTGCCCGGTGAAGCGGGCGATAGCGTGGAAGAAGGAGCCGGTTACCAGCGCCCGCCGGCCGCCGGCGGGAACCGGAGCCGAGCCATGCGGATCGGTCACCATCGCGAAGGGCGCGTCATCGCCAACCGAAATGATCGTCGCGTAGTGGAATTCATGCCCGGTCAGTGCCTGCCCGGCCGAACCCAGCGGACCATTCGCCTGGAGCACGGCGCGGCGGTAACCCAGATTCATCTTGCGCTTCGCGAAGCTGGTCTCGACCGAGAGCAGGTTCGCCATGGCATGGGCGGTGCCGTCGGCATCGATCAGCGTTCGGCCAAGCACCATGTAGCCGCCGCACTCGCCATGGACTGGCCGGGTCTCCGCGAAGCGGCGCAAGCCGGCCAGGAAGCGGCTGGCGCCGGCGATCCGGCCGGCATGAAGCTCCGGGTAGCCGCCCGGCAGCCAGCAGCTGTCGCAAGTCTCCGGCGGCGATTCGTCGGCGAGCGGCGAAAAGGGAAGGAGCGTTGCGCCGGTCGCACGCCAGCCGGTTTCGACATGCGGATAGACGAAGCTGAAGGCGGCATCGCGGGCAATGGCGATGCAGCGTCCCGGGGCGGGCAGGGCGGGAGCGCCATGCCGGGTTACCGGGAGGTCCGTCGGTTCGGCCACGGCAAGGATCGCATCGAGGTCGACCGCGGCAGAGATCGCGTCTGCGAGCGCATCGAGCCGGCCATGCAGATCCTCTGTCTCGCCGGCTTGCACAAGGCCGAGATGGCGCTCGGGCAGGATCAGGCTTGCCTCGCGCGACAGGGCTCCGAGCACGGGCAAGCGGATCCGCTCCATGCCGGCGCAGGCAAGCCGGCGATGGCGTTCGCTTGCCACCTTGTTGAGGATCACGCCCACGACACGGATGCGCTCGTCATAACGCACGCAGCCGAGAGCCACCGCGCCGGCCGACTGCGCCTGACCGGAGACATCGACGACCAGCACGACCGGCCAGCCGCAGAAGGCCGCGATATCGGCGCTCGCGCCCGTATGCCCCATCTCGCCCGGCACGCCGTCGAACAGGCCCATCGAGCCCTCTGCGACGACGATATCGGCCGCCTCTGCAGCCTCGCCTGCGATCTGGCCGAGCAAGGTGTCCGGCATCGCAAAACTGTCGAGATTGGCGCTCGGTGCGCCGGTTGCGGCCGCGTGGAATGCCGGGTCGATATAGTCCGGCCCGCATTTCAGCCCGCGTACGGTCAGCCCTCGCTTCACCAGCGCCCGTTGCAAACCGAGCGTGATCGTCGTCTTGCCCGAGCCGGAGCGCGGCGCGGCGATGAGGAGGCCTTTTCCGCTCATGCGATGATCTCCGCGGGCTCCTGACGGAGCCCTCTTGCTGCGCTATGCAGGCGCTCATGGAAGACTTGCCGCCCCAAGGCGAATTGCGACGCGGCTGGACGACGGGCGCTTGCGCTGCCGCCGCCGCCAAGTCCGCCTATTGCGGCTGGGCGGCCGGCTCGTTTCTCGATCCCGTCGAGATCACGCTGCCGGGCGGCCAGCGGCCGGCCTTTGCCCTGGCCCGGCAGTCCGCGCTTGCGGAGGGCGCCGAGGCCGGCATCATCAAGGATGCGGGCGACGATCCCGACGTTACGCATGGCGCGCTGGTGGTTGCGCGGGTCGGCCCGGCCGCGCCTGGCGCAGGCATTGTTTTTCGCGCCGGCGAGGGTGTCGGCACAGTCACCTTGCCCGGCTTGCCATTGCCGGTCGGCGAACCCGCCATCAACCCGATGCCGCGCGAGATGATCCGGCAGGCTTTGACGGAGGTCATTGCGGCGACGGGCGGTCCG
This sequence comes from Allobosea sp. 05T439, assembly GCF_056396005.1. NCBI lineage: Bacteria > Pseudomonadati > Pseudomonadota > Alphaproteobacteria > Hyphomicrobiales > Alloboseaceae > Allobosea > Allobosea sp. 05T439. The sequence continues at coordinate 23,106 of NZ_JBFTKP010000028.1, forward strand.
CGCGACGTCTCCGTCACCATCGCGATCCCCGGTGGGGAGGCCCTCGCCGGAAAGACCATGAATCCGCGCCTCGGCATCGTCGGTGGGCTCTCGATTCTCGGTACGACCGGAATCGTCATACCCTTTTCGTGCGCGGCCTGGATTCACTCGATCCATCGCGGCATCGATGTTGCGCGCGCGACTGGTCTCACCCATGTCGCAGGCGCCACCGGCTCGACCTCCGAAGCCGCTATCCGGCGTCTCCATGGCCTGTCGGAGCAGGCTCTGATCGACATGGGGGATTTCGCCGGTGGCATGCTGAAATATCTGCGGCGCCACCCGGTCCACCGCGTCACGGTCGCCGGCGGCTTCGCAAAGATGGTCAAGCTCGGGCAGGGCATGCTCGACCTGCACTCGCGCGCGGGTCCGGTCGATTTCGCCTGGCTGGCGGCGCGGATTCTGGAGGCGGGCGGCAGTGAGCACCTGGCTGCCTGGGTGCCCGGGGCCAATACGGCGCTCGAGGTGTTGCAACGTGCCCAGGCCGAGGGGTTGCCATTGGCCGAAACCGTCGGCCGGCATGCCTGGGTGAACGCCGCGCATTCCCTCGGCGTGCCGGACAGTGAGCTGGAGATCGCGATTTTCGATCGCACCGGTGGCCTTCTGGCGCGTACGCCATTCCGCAAGGTGGGGTGAGCCCGAGCGTGTCACACGCCACCACCGCTCGGCCGGAAACGCCGGTCGTAGCCTGTGGAATACAAGGCGCTCTCGCCAAAATCCTGCGAGCCGAGCGCGGGGCCGACGAGGATCAGCGCGGTCCGTTCCAACCCCGAGGCCTGGACCTCGGCCACGATCGTGCTCAGCGTTCCGCACAGCACGCGCTCATCTGGCCAGGACGCCCGGAAGACGACGGCGACGGGGCAATCTGCTCCGTAGAACGGTGTCAGCTCGGCGGCGACCTGTCCGATCACGTGGATCGAGAGATGGATGGCGAGCGTCGTGCCCGAGGCCGCGAAGGTCGCGAGCTTTTCGCGCTCKGGCATAGCCGAGGCGCGGCCCGAGGTGCGTGTCAGGACCAGCGATTGCGCGACGCCGGGCAGCGTCAATTCGCGCTTCAGCGTCGCTGCCGCCGCGGCGAAGGCCGGCACGCCGGGCGTGACCGTAAAGGGGATGCCGAGCGCATCGAGCCGACGCATCTGTTCGCCGCAGGCGCTCCAGATCGAGAGATCGCCCGAATGCAGTCGAGCCACGTCCTGCCCCGCTTCATGGGCGGTCTGCATCTCGCCAATGAGCGCATCGAGATCGAGCGGGGCGGTGTCGACGATGCGCGCGCCCGGTGGACACCAGTCGAGCATCGTGCGCGGGATCAGCGAGCCGGCATAAAGGCAGACCGGGCAGGCGGCGATCAGGTCGCGCCCGCGAAGGGTGATGAGATCGGCGGCACCTGGGCCGGCGCCAATGAAATGGATGGTCATGACGTGGCGCTCCGCGCCAGCGCGCAGGTGACGCGGGCAGTGGCGATCCGTGGCTGGATCAGCACCGATCCCGGGCCGGCGGCCGCAAGCGCAGCCGCCTCCGCGACGGAGCCGACGCCATAGAGAGAGGCGATGCGGGTCGAGCGGGTTGCGCAGGCGGCCTCGTAGCCCTTGAGCGCTTCGTCTGGAATCGCGACGAGTTCGGCGTTGCGGCTCCGCGCCGTGGCAAGGAGACCCGCCTCGCGCGAACGGCTGGAGATGGTGGCGAGGCGCAACGCGGTCGGCGCCACGCCGGCTTGCCTGAGCGCCTGGTCGAGGCAGGCGAGGATATCCACCTCGCTGGTGCCCGGGCGTAATCCGATCCCCGCCACGATCACGGCTTCACCACCCGCCATTGTGTCACCGGCATCGCGGCGCGCCAGCCATGCATGCTGCCGACCGCGTCGAGATGGCTGACGCCGATCCGGCGCAAGGTGCCGCCATGCGCGGCGTAAAGCGCCGCAAGCCGTGCCTCGCCCTCCAGCGTCACCACATTGGCGACGAGGCGACCGCCCGACTTCAGCGCACCCCATGCAGCCTCGAAAACTCCGGGCTCGGTCATGCCGCCGCCGATGAAGACCGCATCCGGGACCGGGCGGCCGGGAAAGCTCGCAGGTGCCGCGCCGATGGCGACCTCGATTCGGAGCGCACCGAGGGCTGAGCCGTTGCGGGTGATCCGCGCAGCCCGCTCGGGCCTGGCCTCGAAGGCGATGGTCTGGTTGCCGGGATTGCGCAGGCACCATTCGAGCCCGATCGAGCCCGAACCGGCGCCGACATCCCAGAGCAGTTCTCCAGCACGGGGTCGCAGGGCGGACAACGTGATCGCACGGATATCGGCCTTGGTGATCTGGCCGTCATGCTCGAACCAGTCGTCATCCAGTCCGGAGGCGAGTGGGAGGATACGCGCTTCACGCTCTGCGACCAGATCCAGCGCGATCAGGTTGAGCGGGTCGACTGTGCCGAGATCGAAGGCCTGCGCCTTGCACTCGCGGATACGTTCGCGTGGACCGCCGAGCGCCTCCATCACCACGAGGCGCGAGGCACCAAAGCCGCGTGCGCTCATCAATTCAGCCAGCTTTCCCGGGGTCGAACCATCCCAGGACAGAGCGAGCACGCGCCGGCCCGGCTGCAGAAAGGGGATGATGCGTTCCAGCGCACGACCATGCAGCGAGACGCGGCCGCATTCCTCTTGCGGCCAGCGCAGCCGGTTGCAGGCGAGCGCAAAGGAAGAGAGCTGCGGATAGATCCGCATCTCGTCCGGGCCGAGTGCCTTCGCCAGGCCGGCACCGATTCCGTAATGGAACGGGTCGCCCGTGGCGAGCACGCAGACCTTGCGGCCTCTCTGCGAGAGGATCAGCGGCAGCGCATTGCGGAAGGGCTGCGGCCAGGGCGCAGCCTCGCCCGCAACCGGCCCGATCAGGGCGATATGCCGGGCGCCGCCATAGACGAGCTCGGCGCCTTCAAGCGCGGCAAGCGCGTCCGGCGAAAGCCCGGCGCGGCCGTCTTCTCCAAGCCCGACGAGGGAGAGCCAAGGCTCGGTGGCCGAGGCGGATGCCCTCGACAGTTCGTCGGATTCAGGCGAAAACAATGTCATGACGGTCCTGATCCTCGGCGGCACCAGCGAAGCTGTCGCGCTTGATCAGCTTCTTGCTGACCAGGCGCCGGAAATCCGCGCGGTTGTCTCGCTGGCCGGACATACCTCCGATCCCAAACCCCTCAATCTGCCGGTGCGTGTCGGTGGTTTCGGCGGCATCGAAGGCCTGCGGCATTATCTCATAGAAAACCGGGTCGTTGCCGTGGTCGATGCCACGCATCCCTTCGCAGCTATCATGCCGTTCCATGCGGAGGCGGCCTGCAAGGCCGAGAACGTGCCGATCATCGCGATCCGCCGTGAATCCTGGAAGCCGCGGCCGGGTGATCGCTGGCGCTCGGTGCCGGACATTCAAGCTGCAGTCGAGACGCTGGGCACGCAGCCGCGTCGCGTCTTCCTGACGGTCGGACGGCTCGAGCTGCCGGCCTTCGCCGACGCGCCGCAGCACCATTATCTCGTCAGGGTGATCGAGCCGATCGGCGACCGGCTGCCGCTCAACGGCATCAAGGTCATCCAGCAGCGCGGCCCGTTCGAGGCCGATGAAGAGGAGGATCTGATGCGCCGGGAGGGCATCGAGATTCTCGTCTCGAAGAATTCCGGCGGTCCGGCGACAGTCGGCAAGCTGACGGCGGCGCGCCGGCTCGGCCTTCCCGTGATCATGGTCGAGCGGCCGCCCAAACCCGATGTCGCAACCGTCGACCATATCGATCAGGTCCTGCCCTGGCTGGTGGCGCAGGGGATCTTCGTCACCGAACGCGGCGTATAGACGATCGGCGCCTGGCCCGGGCGGGCGATCGATCGCGTGCTCGAGGCACCGATCATCACGAGCGTTGCCATGTCGGCCGAGCCTGCCGCCCCCACAGCCTCGCTCATCGGCAATACGCGCAGGACTTCGTCCGGTCGTCCGACAGCGCGCGCGAAGATCACGGGTGTTTCAGGCGCGCGATGCCGGGCAGCCAGCGTTAGGGCCTCGCCGAGCTGCCAGGGCCGAGCCTTCGAGATCGGGTTATAGAGCGAGATCACGAAATCGGCGCTCAGCGCCGCTTCCAGCCGCGCGGTGATCACGTCCCAGGGCTTGAGGTTGTCAGAGAGCGAGATTGCGCAGAAATCGCCGCCAAGCGGCGCGCCGGCCCGCGCCGCTGCGGCGAGCATCGCGGTAATCCCGGGCTCGACGCTGATCGGCAGCGCAAGCCAGCCGGTTTCGCCGGCCTCGAGTGCCTCGAACACCGCCGCTGCCATCGCGAAGACGCCGGGATCGCCGCCTGATACCACCGCGACTGCGCGACCCTCGGCTGCAAGCTGCAACGCATAGCGAGCGCGTGCGATCTCGACCCGGTTGTCGGATGCGTGCTTCGTCTGCCCCCCGCGCACCGCCAGTCGGTCCAGATAGGGACCATACCCGACGAGGTCGGTAGCCGCTTCGAGCGCGGCTTGTGCAGCCGGCGTCAGCCAGTGCGGCTCTCCAGGGCCGAGGCCGACGATGGTGAGCGAGCCGCTCATAGCCGCCGGCCCTCGCCTGGAACGAGGATCATCGAGAAATAGGGGGCAACGTCATCGGTCTTCTCATCGAGCCGGGTCACGACCTGCCCCGCCATCGTTGCCCGCTCGACATAGATCGCGCGATGGATCAGCCCGGCTGCCTTCAGCGCGCGGCGTACTTTCGGCAGGTTGCGACCAAGCTTCATGATCACGGCCGCATCGGTGTCGACCAGGCGACGACGCAGTTCCGCCTCGGGCAAGGTGCCGGGCAGCACGGTCATGACGTCGTCACCCCAGGTGATCGGGGCACCTGCACGAACCCAGGCGCCGGCCATGCCGGTGACGCCCGGTACAACCTCGGTCGGGAAACGGTGGGCGAGGCGCCGCCATAGATGCATGAAGGAACCGTAGAAGAACGGATCGCCGTCGCAGAGCACCGCGACGGTCCGGCCCGCCGCCATCTCGGCTGCGAGCAATTCGGCGGATTCATCGTAGAAGGTGGCGATCGGCCCGGTATAGCCGTCCTCGCTGACAGGAACCTCGGTCGTCACCGGAAAGGCGAGCACGATCTCGCGCGCTGGATCCGGCGGGATCACCGCGTCGGCTGTCACGCGGGCATTGCCACGGCTGCCCTTCTTGCAGAAATGCACCAGCCGGTCGGCGGTCGTGATGATGTCGCGGGCCCGGACCGTCATGTAGTCGGGGTCGCCGGGCCCCAGGCCGACGCCGAAGAGCAGGGTGCCTGCGTTCTGGGGCAAGGACCGGTCCATGCTCACCGGCTCACTCCTTCTCTTGCGCCAGGGCGTTGACGGCAGCGGCCGCCATCGCAGAGCCGCCGCGGCGCCCATGCACGACAAGGAAGGGCACGCGGCCGTCCTGTGCCAGCGCCTGCTTCGATTCGGCTGCACCGACGAAACCGACCGGGATGCCGATCACGGCTGCCGGTTTTGGCGCACCGGCATCGAACATTTCGAGCAGCCGGAAAAGCGAGGTCGGGGCATTGCCGACGACGACCAAGGCTCCCGCGAGATGCGGCCGCCACAGCTCCATGGCCGCGGCCGAGCGCGTTGTGCCGGCCTGTTTGGCCAGTGCCGGCACCTCAGCCTGGTCCAGCGTGCAAATCACTGCGTTGCTGGCCTGCAAACGGGCGCGGGTCACGCCGTTCGCGACCATCTTGGCGTCGCACAGGATCGGAGCGCCGGCGCGCAGCGCAGCCTCCGCCGCATCCGTGAAATCGGCTGACATCTCGACATCGCGCGGCAGGTCGGTCATGCCGCAGGCATGGATCATGCGTACCACCACGCGGGCGGCCGCGCCTGAGAAGCGGGAGAGGTCGGCCTCGGCCCGGATGATGGCGAAGGAGCGCTCATAGATCGCATCACCCTCGCGGATATAGTCGTAGCGCGTGTTCAAACCTGTGGTCCTGAAAACCGGCCTGCGGTCAGGCGGGTGTGAATGTCCTGTCCCGGCTGCAGACGCTGCACAATCTGCGAAAGGTCAAGCCTCGCCATCGGCTTGTCCCGCGTCGTTCCGCCGATGACGACGTCATAGCGGCCGTCATGCCCGACCAGCGTGAGGTCGGCGGGGCCTGATTGCGCGCAGGATTTGACGCAGGCCGATAGATGCAGGCTGAGGCCAGCAGCAAGGAGCGAGGCTGCCGCTTCGGCCAGGACTGCGGCATCGCCCATCGTCTGCGTCTCGCCGCGCAGGCAGGCCGGCTTGCCGGAGCATGCCTGCACTGCAAGCCGTGGATCGGCGTCGCGGGTGATCAGCCCCAGTGCCTCGCATCGTGCGGCGAGGCTCGCGGCGGCATCGTGCTCGAGGCCCAGGAAAGCCAGCCCGCGCCAGGGCGAAAAGCGGATTTCGCTGACGCCATGCGCGCCGGCGGCCTCGCATAGCCGCGACAATGTCCGAGTGTCCGAGCGGCCGAACGGCAGCCCAGCGATCAGGGCAAAACGGGAGGCGCGCAACGCGAAGAGCCCGACCCGCCTCGGCGCGGAGCGAGCCGCCGGCGCACCGGCCGGCGCTATCGAGCGGGCCTCGGTCAGCGCGCTAATCTGGTCGTGGTCGAGATCACGCAGGCGATGGATCCTGTCAGCCTCGGCCCGCCGGTATGCCGCAAAGCCCTGCAACAGCCCTGCCGTCACGGCGCCTGCATCACCGGATGCGACCGGGCCAAACCAGCCGCCTTGCGGCAGGCCGATCACGACGGAACCCTGGTCAATCGCAACCACGCGCAGATCGCCGGCAAAGCCATCGAGTGCGAGCTCGCCGCCGCCATCGACGATGACGCTGGTCTTGGGCGGCAACCCTGAGATGGCGCGCCCCTGACGTTCCAGGGATGCGGCCAGAATGGCGGCATCGATCAGGTCGCTCGGATCCTGCCCGGCGAGCGGTGAGGTGAGCACCAGGCGCTGCGGCCCGGGCCCGCCGGCTTCGTCGACGAGCCGCTCCGCGAGCAAGGCCTCGACAAGGGCGGGATGGGCCTCCTGCCGCACACCCCTGATCTGGAGATTGCCGCGGCTGGAAATCTCGACGAGGCCATTGCCCGTCTCTTCGGCCAGATCCGCCACGCGTCGCAATTGTGCGGGCTGCATCTGCCCGCCCGGCGGGTGCAGCCGCACGAGCCAGCCGTCCCCGGTTTCCATCGGCCGGAGCGTGCTCGGGCACCAGCCGCGCCGGAGCGCTTCTTGCGTCGGGGCGGTCATTCCGCCGCGTCCTTGCTGGCGAGGAAGGCGGCCACGGAATTGCGCCGGGTCTGCCAGAGGCCGCGCCGCTCGGCTTCCGTCAGCCGCGCGCGGATCGAGGCAGCCGCGGGCGCATTGGCCTGTTCCAGCGCGCTCCAGATGGCCGGATCCGCGCAATAGGCCTGGAATACGGCGTCGAACAGTCCGTCCGAGGCCGCGTCTGTGCTGGCCGCATAGACGAAGAGTGTGTCGACGGTCTCGGCAAGTTCGGCCGCGCCGCGCCAGCCATGGGCAAGCTGGCCCGCAATCCAGCGCGGGTGGCAGAGCCGGCCATGGACGATGCGCGCAATGTCCTCGGCCAGGGTGCGCGTTTTCGGCGCTTCCGGGTTGGAGCTGTCGAGACTGTAGAGTGCGGCCTCGCTGCCGAGCGCCTGCGCTGCCGCGGCAAAACCGCCGATCACATCGGCCGCGCTGGTCGCTTCGAGAATGTCGCGCCCCGCCGTGTCGCTGACATGAACGAAGGCGCTTGCCGAGGCGACGCGACGCGCGAAGCCGGGATCGGCGCTGGCAAGGCCCTCCGTACCACCGAAGGCATGATCGCTGGCCGCGAGATAGGCGGCGCCAAGCTCGCCGCGGCTCTCCCATTGCCCGTCGAGCGCGCGGTCGGCCATGGCCGCGCCGAAGCGGCCGGGTGCCGGGCCGAAGATGCGTGCGGCGTCTTCGCCGCGCCGGCGGGCTGCAGCAGGCTCGTTCCATTCATCGGCTTCGTCCAGCACTGCTACGGCGCGCGCAGCGGCGTCGAGCAGTGCGATCTGACCTGGGAATGTGTCGCGGAAGGCGCCGGAGATACGGATGGTGACGTCGATGCGCGGGTGATCGAGCTTGGCCAGGGGAATGACGGAAAATCCGGTCACTCGCGTCGAGGCGTGATCCCAGAGCGGCGCGACGCCCATCAGGGCAAGCGCATGTGCGATGTCCTCGCCACCGGAACGCAGAGTGGGCGAGGCCCAGAGATCCATCACGATCCGGCGTGGATAATCGCCGTGGTCCTGGAGATGGCGTGCGATCAGCGACGCCGCGGCGCGCGAGCCGAGGCGCGCGGCGGCCCGGGTCGGGATCGCGCGCGGATCGAGCGTCGAGAGGTTGCGGCCGGTCGGCAGCACATCGCTTTGCCCGCGATGCGGCGAGCCGGCAGGGCCGGGCGGAACGAACCGCCCGGCCAGAGCGCGCAGCAAGTTGTCGCGCTCGTTGCGGGATGACGCGGGATCGTGCGCAGCCCGCCCGAAGACATGCAGCCCATCCCGGAAGGGCAGTTCGGCGATGTCGCAGAGATGCGCGTCGAGCTGGCTCAGTGCGCTCGCCATGTCGAGATCGGGCGTGACACCGCAGGCTTCCGCCAGCCCGCTTGCTTCGGCTCGCCCGCGGATTTCACGGGCGACGATCTCGGCGCGGCGCGGATCGAGGACCTGCGCTTGCGAAAACTCCTCGACGAGATCACGCAGCAGAGCCACTTCGCCGGCTGCATCCACATGCACCAGTTCGGGTGGGAGATGGCCGAGCGTCACGGCCGAAAGCCGGCGCTTGGCAGGGGCCGCCTCACCGGGGTCATCGACGACATAGGGGTAGATCACCGGCAGGCCGCCAACCGCAAGCCGAGGCCAGCAGCTCGCTGAAAGAGCCACCGCCTTGCCCGGCAGCCACTCGGTCGTGCCATGCGTACCGAGATGGATCAGTGCGTCGGCATCGGCAATCCGCCGGAGGCCGAGATAGAAGGCGAGATAGGCATGGCCCGGCGGCGCATCGGGATCGTGATAGCGCAGCTTGCGGTCGGGCGTCGTGTCGCGAGCGGGCTGCAGCGCGATGGTGAGACGGCCATTGCGGACCACACGGAAACGGAAGGCCGAGCCATCGCAGTCACGATCCGCCTCAGGTTCGCCATGGGCCGCGATGAGTGCCGCGCCTGCCGCGCCGGGAATGGCGCCGAGCCAGGCGTGATAATCGGCGAGCGGGACTGCAAACTCTGCTGGCCCTTCAGTCAGCGCCTGCATCAAACGCGTGTCGTCACCATGAGCAAGGTGACCGTCCCGGCTCTGCCTTGGCTCGTCCGGGATGACACTCTGCGCGGAGGGGCCGACATCGTATCCGGTCTGCGCCAGCAGTTCGCAAATGGCCCCGACGCTGGCTGGGGTATCGAGCCCGACTGCAAAGCCGGCCCGTCCTCCGCGCGCCGGGTAGTCGGACATGACCAGGGCGAGGTTGCGCTCGGCAGCCGGCTTGCCGGCCAGCGCGATCCAGCCTGAGGCGAGATCGGCAAGGGCGGCGACACCATCGCGATCAGGAACCAACCGGCGGCTCGTCAGGCCGGTCCTGCTGTCCGTCATCTCGGCCTTGAAGGCGACGGGCAGCGCCCCCAACCGTCCGTCGAATTCAGGCAGCGCCACCTGCATGGCGAGGTCGGCCCCGGAAAGCCCGCGCGGCGAGGCCTCCCAGGCGTCGCGCGGGCTGCCGACCGGCACGGCCTGCAGGATCGGGCAATCGGCGGTGTCCAGCACGAAATCGGCGCTGTTGCGGGCCGAGAACGCGGTGGTGGTGATGATGGCGGCGGGCTTGCGCGCGGCGATMAGGGCCGCAAGTTCGCCGGTGACGGCCGGGTCCTTCAAGCTCGTAAGGGCCAGAATCAACGGGGCATGGCCGCGCGCACTCAGCGCCTCTGCGATCGCCTCCGCCATGGCGGTGTCTCCGGCGGCGACGCTGGAGCGATAGACCAGGATCGGGACTAGCGCGTTCGCGACGGGGCGCTGTGAGAGCGCTTCACGCCATGCGAGCGGAGCACCGCCCGCACCAAGGGCGAAGAGCGCGGGCAAGGGAGTGGGCGCGAGGTCCGAAGCATCGCTTTCGCGGCGAAGGAACGCATCCACCCGTCCAAGCAGCCGGTGCATATTCTCCGCACCGCCGCCGGCGCGGAAATAGGCGAGAAGCTCCGCCGCGAAATGCGGTTCGACGGTGCCGTACTCGGCCAGCCGCTCATCAGGCCGGTCGTCGCCGGGCAGCACGACGAGCGGTATCCCGCCCCGTCGGCAGATTTCCGCAAGCTGCTCGATGCCGTAACGCCAGTAGTCCAGCCCGCCGAGACAGCGGATCAGCACGAAGCGCGAATGCGCCACCGTCTTCTCGACGAGAAAATCGACGGAGAGCGGGTGTTTCAGCCGGCGCAGCGAGGCGAGCCTGACGGCGAGCTCGCTTGCGCCGGCCGCGGCCGTCAGCGCCGAAAGGTCGCTGTCGGCGAAGGAGAGCACCAGCACATCCCCTGGCGGCAGGGCGAGATCGACGGCGTCTTCGCCGTCGTCAAGCCTGATCTCGCTTGAGGGGAGGAGGTGCATGGCTCAGCCCGCGAGGGCGGCCTCCACGGACTTGCGATCAAAGCCCTTCAGGCCAATCACCACGAGGCGACCATCCTTGGCTTCGCCGGCCGCCCAGGCGCGGTCGTAATGATGGCTGACCCGACGCCCGACACCCTGGACGACGAGCCGCATCGGCTTACCGGGAATCGCCGAAAAACCCTTCAGGCGCAGCACGCCCTCGGCCTCCGCGGCCCTGGCAACGCGGGCCGCCAGCTCCTCGGGCGATGTCGCCGCGGCGAGAGCGAAATCGAGGCTTTCGAAATCGTCGTGGTCGTGGTCCTCGGCGCTCTCATGGTGCGAGGGGCGTCCAGCGAGATCGGCCTCGGCAGCCGCGTTGAGGCCAATAATCAGGGCGGGCTCGACCTTGCCATGGGCCGTCTCGACGATCTTGATCGCCTTCGGCAGATGCGCGGCGATCTCGGCCTTGACGCGTTCGCGGCCGGCCGCATCGACGAGGTCGCTCTTGTTGAGCAGGATCAGGTCGGCGCAGAGGATCTGGTCCTCGAACACTTCTTCGAGCGGGTTGTCGTGCCCGACCGCGGCATCCTGCGCCGCCTGCGCAGCGAGAGCGGCGGGATCATCCGCGAACTGGCCATCCGCCACGGCCGGACCATCGACCACGGCGATGACACCATCGACCGTGACACGTGACCGAATGGCCGGCCAATTGAACGCGTTGACCAGCGGCTTCGGCAGGGCAAGCCCCGAGGTCTCGATCAGGATGTGTTCCGGCGGGTTCGGCCGGTCGAGCAGCTTTTCCAGCGCTGGCACGAAGTCGTCGGCGACGGTGCAGCAGATGCAGCCATTCGGCAGCTCGACGATGTCCTCCGCGGTGCAGCCGGAAATGCCGCAGCCGTCGATGAAGGAACCGTCGAAGCCGAGATCGCCGAACTCATTGACCAGCACGGCGATGCGCTTGCCCCCTGCATTCTCCAGCAGGTGCCGCACCAGTGTGGTCTTTCCGGCCCCGAGGAAGCCGGTGATGATCGTGCAGGGGATCTTGCCCAGCGAGCGGGCTTGGGGAGCGTTCATGATCTCATCCTTGTTGGCGCGCCGGGAGAGGCGGTACGCGCGCGACCACGCCCTTGCGGAACGAAGCGGGTCTTTCTTTCCAGGGAACGATACCGTTTGCGCTGGCTGCAAAGCTTGCAGCTGCGTCAACGATTTCGGCGATATGGGTGTCTGCGTCGAGATCGCCGATCAGATAGGTCCATTTGCCGTCGGCCGCCAAGGCGACGGTGCAGGGGCGATTGCAGACCGCGAGGCAGTCGACGGGTTCGACCGGAAGCGTCCCGCCGTCGCGCGCGATGCGTTCGCGCAGCGCCTCGGCAAAACCCAGTCCGGGCTGGTCGTAACCCTCCGGCAGGTCCGCCCGCGCGCGCCGGCAGGCGACGCAGACGAAAATGGTGACATCGCCTTCGGGCATAGGCCGGTTCCTTTGCTTCCGGCGCGATCCCGGGGGATCGCGCTCAGCGTCAGGCCTTGGCCGGGGCTGCGGCACGGCGCGTCGCCCAGGGCCAGAGCACGCCGACGGCAAAGCCGGTAGCGAGCCAGAGGGCAGCCTGGAGCGCGAGCGAGAGCGCGGCGAAATGCGCTGCGATTTCGGCCGGGACCTTGCTCTCCGGGGCGGCGGGATGTGGTGCGCCGATCAGATGCGGGACGAGCATGGCAAGCACGGCAAGTGCCCGCAGCCAGCTCGCCTCCGTCCGCAGGAAGACCCAGAGGCCGCCGGCGGTGACGAGCGCGGTGGCGATCCACCAGGTCTGGCGGTGGAGCAGTTCGGCTGACGCGCTGCCGGGCAATTCCGGTGCGAGCCCGGTCGCCGGCACGAGGCCGAAGGCCAGGAAGCCGCAAGCCGCCCAGATCAGTGCGGTCCGTTCAGTGATGGCATCGCCCGCTGCGATCATGCCGCCGAGCAGCAGGGCGGCAAAGCCGATCGCGGTCGCAATGGTGACGATGGTGGTGAAGGCCGTGCGCTGCAAGCCGTCCTGTGGCTTCCACTCGGCGTGGTCGGCTGCGTCGGCGCCGCCATGGGCAAGGACGATCCTGGCATCGCCGGTGAAGCTGGCGTGCTGAAGCTCGGCTGCGCGCAACGCCGTCTCAAAGGTTTCCGCCTTGAGGATCAGCGGCGTGGTGGTGACATGCTGGAGTGCTGCGACCAGGAGCCCAGCAAGAAGCCCGGCCAGAAGACTGACCGTGAGAACACGATTGACCATGTTGCCTTTCCCTCAGTGGCAGGGAAAGGCGAGGGTGTGGCGCGTGTCGTGGGCTGCGTTGTGAACGCTGGTCGAATGGGCGAAGCCGACGGTGAAGATCAGGGCTGCGCCGAGTGCCAGGGCAGCTGCGACAGCCTTGACGCGCTCGGATGCGCTGGCCTGGGTGGTGATCGAAGCCGTATTCGTCGTCATCTCGGTCTCCTTGGCCACCCCGCCGGCAGCCCGCTGGATTGCATCACTCATCGACGGCAGGTCTCCTGGCTCGCGGGTCCGGATCTCTCGCCGCCTTCCCGGGACAATCCCAGTGGCCGATGGCGCGAAACTCGCCGCTTACAGTTGCGGGGGCAGCCGCGGTATCGCACCGCGTTCCCTTTTCACCTCCTTGCAGAGGCACCGTCGGGGATGATCATTAGCCATCTGCACGGTGCTGTGCAATGCAGCGATCGTGATTGCGAGCGCAGTGAAGCGATGTGATCTCTGATGGCCTGTCCCGGCTTGTTTCGCTTCGCTCGCCAGGTCCGTTCCTTAGGCTGATCTTCCCTGGGTTGAGATTTTGGCAGTGGCAGCGATCCTTTCCCCTCTTACCCTCGTTCTGGGCGGCGCCCGCTCCGGCAAGAGCCGCCATGCCGAGGCCCTGATCGAGATGGTGCCGGCGCCCTGGATCTATCTCGCCACGGCGCAGGCCTATGACGATGAGATGCGCGCCCGGATTGCCGAGCACCGCGCCCGCCGGTCGCAGGATTGGATGACCATCGATGCGCCGCTGGCCCTGGCGCAGTCGATCCGCGCGGTTCCCGCGGGGCAACCTGCCCTGGTGGACTGCCTGACGCTCTGGCTGACCAACGTGATACTGGCAGAGCAGGATGTGGCGGCTGCAAGCCGGGAACTGGTCGAGGCCTGCGTTTCGGCACGTGGCCCGGTGGTCCTGGTTTCCAACGAGGTCGGGCTCGGTATCGTGCCCGAGAATGCGCTCGCCCGACGGTTCCGCGACGAGGCGGGGCGGTTGCACCAGATGCTTGCGGCGCGGGCCGACCGGGTGATCTTCATGGTCGCCGGTCTGCCGATGCAGGTGAAATGAGCAGGAGGTTCCGATGACGATCGATGCTGACGAGGCCGCCCGCCACAAGGCCAAGATGGAAAAGCGCAAGGCGGTGCAGGATGCCGAGGTCGCCGCCAAGACGATCGAAAAGGGACTCCTGATCGTCAATACGGGGCCAGGCAAGGGCAAGTCGACCGCCGCCTTCGGATTGATCCTGCGGGCTCTCGGCCATGACTGGCGCGTCGGGGTGGTGCAGTTCATCAAGGGCGCCTGGGCGACAGGTGAACGCAAGGCGCTCGACGCCTTCGGCGATCGCATCGTCTGGCACACGATGGGCGAAGGCTTCACCTGGGAAACGCAGGACAAGGCCCGCGACATCGCTGCCGCCGGGCGCGCCTTCGCCAAGGCCAAGGCGTTGATGGACGATCCGGAGATACGCCTGCTCGTGCTCGACGAACTCAATATCGCGCTGCGCTACGACTATCTGCCGCTGGCGGAGGTGGTCGAGACATTGGCGAGCCGGCGCCCTGATCTGCACATCGTCGTCACCGGCCGCAATGCCAAGCCCGAGTTGATCGCCGTCGCAGACCTCGTCACCGAGATGACGGTGGTCAAGCATCACTTCGCGGCGGGCGTGAAGGCACAGGCCGGGATCGAGTTCTGAGGCCAGGGCATCGACCCGAAACGTGGATCGCAGCTTTCGGGAAAGTCGAAGCAAACACAGAAGGTGAGATCGTCGTTCCCGATGCGATGCCCGGTCCGATGAACTAGAGGGCGAGCGCGGTGACGGCCCCCGCAACGGCGAGCCCCCACAGCAGCAGACACGCCCTCCGATAGAGAGCGAGCGCCCGCCGGATATCCGCCGCTTCCGCTTCGGCCCGGCCGTCCCCCATCCACCCGTCGTCGACCCTGACATCGCCATAGACGCGCGGGCCCGCCAGCCGGAGGCCGAGCGCACCTGCCATCGCGGCTTCCGGCCAACCGGCATTGGGCGAACGATGATGGCGGGCATCGCGTCGGACAGCTCGCCACGCATTGGCGGGGTCTGACGTTTTGTCGAGTGCGGCGGCTGCGGTCAGCAGCAGCGCGGTGAGGCGAGAGGCGGGAAGGTTGACGAGGTCGTCGAGACGCGCCGCCGCCCAGCCGAAGGCGAGGTGGCGCGGTGTCTTGTGGCCGATCATCGAATCGGCGGTATTGATCGCCTTGTAGAGCGCGCCGCCCGGCAGGCCGCCGACGCCGAGCCAGAAAGCCGGAGCGACGATCCCGTCCGAGAAATTCTCGGCAAGGCTTTCGATTGCGGCGCGGGAAACTCCGGCTTCGTCGAGGGTTTCGGGGTTGCGGCCGACAATCATCGAAACGGCGATGCGTCCGCCTTTGAGCCCGTCCCGCTCCAGTCCTTCGGCGACCCGTGCGACATGCTCGTGCAGGCTGCGCTGTGCGATGAGGCTGGAGGCGACGAGCGCGAGGGGCAGCCAGCCCAGCGGGCCGAGGCCGCGGCAGAGCAGGGTCAGCCCCCATGAGATGGCGAATGTGGCGGCAAGCAGCAGCGCGAGGGCGAGGCCGCCGGCCGCCTTGCGCACGATGAAGGAGGCGCGCTCGCGATTGAGCATCCGGTCGAGCCGGGAGATCAGCGCACCGATCCAGGTGACGGGATGGCCGATCAGCGCATACAAGCCCTGGGGGTAGCCGAATCCCGCCTCGATGATCAGGGCGGCGGCGAGGAGCGGTAGGGAATCGGACAGGCTCATGCGGGGCGGGAATGGCTGAGGCGGCAGGCAAGGTCTGGCATGGCGGCGATCTGGCACAGGCGAAGGCGCTGTTCCCGGAGGCGCCCGAGCCATGGATCGATCTTTCGACCGGGATCAATCCCATCCCCTATCCGGTTCCTGCGCTGCCGTTAAGCCTCTGGCAGCGCCTGCCGGGAGTGCGGGACGAGGCGGCATTGCTCGCTGCGGCACGCGAGACGTACCGGGTGCCCGAGACGGCCGGCATCGTCGCGGCGCCCGGCACTCAGATCCTGATCGAACTGCTGCCGTGTCTTGCGAACACCGGGCCAGTCGTCGTGATCGGCCCGACCTATGCCGAACATGCGGTGGCCTGGCGCAAGGCGGGGATGGACGTGCGGGAGAGCGCAACGCCCGCGGAGGCGGGCGATGCGGGCGTGGTCGTGCTGGTCAACCCGAACAATCCCGATGGGCGGGTGATTGAGCGCGCGCAACTCACGGCGGTTGCGCGTGACCTGGCCGGACGAGGCGGGTTGCTCGTCATCGACGAGGCCTTCATCGATTTCATGCCCGAGGCGAGCCTGATCCCCGAGCTGCCACCGGCGACGCTGATCCTGCGCTCCTTTGGCAAGACTTACGGGCTTGCCGGCTTGCGTCTGGGTTTCGCGATCGGCGAGGCGCGCCTGACGGAGGCCTTGCGTGCCGCGCTCGGTCCCTGGGCCGTCGCGGGGCCGGCGCTTCATATCGGGGCGCAGGCGCTCAGTGACACGGACTGGCTCGCGGCGGCCGCCGGTGCCCGGGCCAGCGATGCCGCCCGCCTCGATGCCTTGCTGGCGTCGCGAGGCGTGATCGTTGGCGGCACCTCCCTGTTCAGGCTGTTGGCGACGCCGGACGCACCGGCACTCTTCGCCCATCTCGGCCGCGACGGCATCTATGTCCGCCGCTTTCAGAACAATGCGAGCTGGCTACGGCTTGGCTTGCCCGGCGACGAGCCGTCCTGGCAGAGGCTCGCCGCTGCTCTGGCATCCTTTCTGCCTCCTGATGCCGCCTAGGGGGCGCATGCATGGAAGGGCGGGACGGAGCCGTTTCGCATGATTAAGCTGGGTTTTGTCATCACGGGGGAATGCAATGAAGCCTTGGCCGCAGGAAAGAGAACTCACGATCGGCTTCGCGCATGCCGCCTACCAGTTGGGAGCGGAGTTCTCCGCGCGGGCGCGCGCCGCGAGGAGCTTTGAGGTTCGCAGCCTCGATGAACTCAAGGCGCGCGCGCCCGAAGCCGATGTCCTCGTCGTCTCCGGACTCTGGCGCAACGAGCTGATCGCCGCCTGCCCGCGCCTGCGCTTCGTCCAGTCGATCAGCGCCGGCACGGATCAGTTCGACAAGGCCGCCTTCGCCGCGGCCGGCATTCGCCTCACCAGTGCGCAGGGGGGCAATGAGCGCGCCGTTGCCGAACACGCGATGGCGCTCATCCTGGGCCTTACCCGTCAGATCCACCTCGCTCGCGACAACCAGATGGCAAAGCATTGGCGGCCGATGATCGGTGATCGCGCCCGACGCGAGGACGAGCTCGGCGGCAAGACGCTTGTCATCGTCGGCCTTGGACGGATCGGCCTGCGTTTGGCGAGGTTGGCTGCGGCTTTCGGTCTGCGCATCATTGGTGTGCGCCGCAGCGAGCGGCCCGTATCAGGCATCGATGCGATTGTGGCGACGGACAAGCTGGGCACGGTTCTGGCTGAGGCCGATATCGTGGCGTTGACCTGCCCGCTGACGCCCGAGACCGAAGGACTGATCGGCAGCGAGGCGCTGGCCGCCATGCGTCCGGGCTCTCTCCTGATCAATGTTGCGCGTGGCCGTGTCGTCGACGAGGCGGCGCTGCTGGCGGCGCTGGGTTCGGGGCGCCTGGCTGGCGCCGGACTCGACTGCTTCCATGACGAGCCGCTCCCACCGGCCTCGCCCTTCTGGGGGCAGCCGAACGTCATCGTCACCCCGCACAGCGCCGGCGAGACGCGCGCCTATGAGACGAACGTCGTCGACATCCTCCTCGACAATCTCGACCGGCTGGCGCGTGGCGACGCGGAGTTGCACAACCAGATCGTTTAGATCATGGAACCGGAACGAAGTCCGGTCCCATGATCTGACTGTGATCGCATCGGTCTTCCCGGTTTCGGGCCGATACCTGACCGGGCGGTCGCTTACGCCTCGTGCAGCCGGCGGTAGATGCCGTCGGCCTTGACCAGGTCGGCATGGCTGCCCTGCTCGGCGATCCCGGTCGAATCCACCACCACGATCCGGTCGGCATCGCGGATGGTCGCGAGACGATGCGCGATCATCAGCGTGGTGCGGCCCTGCGACAGATCCGCAAGCGATTGCTGAATGGCGCGCTCGGTTTGCGTGTCCAGCGCCGAGGTCGCCTCGTCCAGGATCAGGATCGGCGGATTCCTCAGGAAGATGCGAGCGATGGCGAGGCGCTGCTTCTGCCCGCCCGAAAGCTTGACCCCGCGTTCGCCGATGATGGTGTCGAGCCCGTCGGGCATCGCCGCGATGACCTCGTCGAGCCGCGCGCGCCGCGCGGCCTCGACGATCTCGGCCTCGCTCGCCTCGAGCCGGCCATAGGCGATGTTCTCGCGCATCGTGCCGGCGAAGAGGAAGACATCCTGCTGCACGATGCCGATCTGCCCGCGCAGCGAGGCCAGCGTCATGTCGCGGATATCGATGCCGTCGATGGTGATGCTTCCGCCGCTGACTTCGTAGAAGCGCGGCAGCAGGGAGCAGATCGTCGTCTTGCCGGCCCCGGACGGGCCGACGAACGCGATCGTTTCGCCCGGCTTGATATGCAGGTCGATGCCGCTGAGCACGGGGCGGCCGGTCTGATATGCGAACGAAACGCCCGCATAGCGGATTTCGCCCGAGAGTCTCGGCGCAGTCACCGCATTCGGTCGGTCGGCGATATCAGGCTCGGTGTCGAGGAACTCGGTATAGCGCCGGAAGCCGGCAATGCCCTTCGGATAGGTCTCGATCACCGAATTGATCTTCTCGATCGGTCGGAAGAACACGGCGATGAGCAGCAGGAATCCGACGAAACCGCCCTGGCTCAGGCTGCCGGTGATGACGAGATAGCTGCCGGCGACCATCACCACCATCTGGGTCAGCCGCATGCTGAGATAGCTCAGCGAGATGGTAGCCGCCATGATGCGGTAGGCATCGAGCTTGGTCTGGCGGTAGTTCTGGTTGTCACGGGCGAAGAGCCGCCGCTCGTGCTCCTCGTTGGCGAAGGCCTGGACGACGCGGATGCCGCCGACATTCTCCTCGATTCGCGCGTTGAAGCTGCCGACCCGCCCGAAGAGCTGCTGCCAGTTATGCGTCATGCGCCCGCCATAGCGGCCGGTCAGCCAGCCGGTCAGCGGCACGATCGCGGCAGTGACGAGCGCAAGCTCGGGGCTGACCATGAACATCAGCACGAAGGCGCCGAACAGGGTCATCATCGCGATGAACAGGTCTTCGGGCCCGTGATGCGCGACCTCTCCGATCTCCTCGAGGTCCTTGGTGAGGCGGGCCACGAGATGGCCGGTCTTCTGGTTGTCGAAAAAGCTGAAGGAGAGCTTCTGCAGATGGTCGAACGCCTTCCGCCGCATCTCGGTCTCGATATTGATGCCGAGCATGTGGCCCCAATAGGTCACGATCGCCATCAGCCCGCTATTGAGCAGGTAGATCACCAGCAGTGCGGCGGCGCAGGCGAGGATCAATCCCCAGTTCTGGCCGGGCAGCAGCCAGTCGATGAAGAACTTCACCGCGATCGGGAAGGCGAGCTCCAGCAGGCCCGACAGCACTGCGCAGGAAAAATCCAGCAGGAAGAGGCCGCGATGCGGTGCGTAATAGGCGAAGAAACGGCGAAGCATGATGACGATGTCTTTTCAAATCCGGATCGCGCACGATTATCCGCGGGTCCAGAGGCCGGAACGGGGCCGGCCCCTTCTATAGGCTCTGGCGTGCCGGAGCGGAATGCCGGCGATGCATGGCCGGGCACTGATCACTCATCGCCAAGCCGGGGCCCGGAGCTCCGCCGCACTCCAGATGGGCCACGTCAGCGATTGTAACGCACCGGCACCGCGAGCGAGATCGTGCCGCCCCCGCCGACGCCGGCAGGAGGCGCCGGGACGGGGCTTGCCCTGCGGATCATGCTGACGGCCTCCTCATCGAGCGTGGCATCGCCGGAGCTACCGGCGAGTCGCGCGGACAGGACACGCCCGCCCCGATCGATCGAGAAGGCAATCTGCACCGTGCCGGGACGCGCGCCGCCCGGGAAGCGCTTGTAGCGATTGAGATGGGCGATCAGCATGCCGCGCCATGACGCCGTCGAGGCGGAGGGCGATGCAGCGGAACCGGTTGGCGCGGAGGAAGGAGCAGCGGCGGGCGCGGCCGAGGCGGGGGGCGCGGCGGCTTCCTTGGCCCGTGGCTTCTCGCGCTCGACCGGCTTGCGGCGCTCCACGATGCGTGGCTTGGGCGGCGTCGGCTTGCGTTCGACGACCTTCGGCTTCTCGGGGGCAGGCGGAGGCGGGGGAGCGAGCACGGCTGCAGCATCGGGCAGCTGCGGCAGTTCGGGCAGCTTGATCTCAGGCTCGGGCAGATGGACCGGCTCGGGTATCACCTCGGGTTCCGGAGGCGGCTCTGGCTCCTTGACCGGCTCGGGAACAGGCTCCGGGGTTGGTGGGGGCGGCTCGGCCTCGGTCGCCTGGGGGGCAAGGGGCAGGTCGGCAGCGGGGGCCTCGGGCGCAACGGAAACCGCCGCAAGCTCGATCATCACGGCAGGCTCGGGCGCGCCGGCCGCAGCCTCTCCCGGCCGCCAGCTCAAGGCCAGCCAGGCAATACCGCCATGCGCCGCCACCACGACGAGCCCAGCCGAACTCCAGCGCAATAGCGCCGGCCAGAGGCGTCGTGATGCGCTGCCATCGAGAGACCCGGTCTTCATGGCTTCACACCCGCGACCGGCGCGGCCGCCTGGCCCGTATCCTCGAGCCCGACCAGCGCGATCTTCAGATAGCCGGCATTGCGCAGGAGGTTCATCACATCCATCAGCTCGCGATAGGCGACAGTCCCGTCGGCGCGCAGGAAGACTCTCTGCTCACGGTCGCTGCTGGTTTGCCGGTCGAGGACACTCTGCAGCGCTTCGCGCGGGACGGGGTCGTTGCCGAGCGCGAGCGAGAGATCGCCCTTCACGGTAAGGAAGACGGGCTTCTCGGGCCGCGGCTGCGGCTGCGCGTTGGAGACGGGCAGATCGACGGCGACATCGACGGTGGAGAGCGGGGCTGCGACCATGAAGATGATCAGCAGCACGAGAATCACGTCGATGAAGGGTGTGACGTTGATCTCGGAGACCTCAGCCAGATCGCCGTCCTGCGGATCCTTGAGCGAAACGGCCATCGTTCACTCCGCCGACATCAGCGGCGGCACCGCATGCAGCGAGCGGCCGGGACGCTGCGCCGCACGCCGCGCACGCTCAAGGTCGCGCGAGAGGTGGCGCAGGACGTCGCCCGAGGCGTCCGACAGCACGGCGCGGTAGCCTGCGATCGAGCGCGAGAAGACATTGTAGATGATGACTGCGGGGATCGCCGCGACGAGGCCGATCGCAGTCGCCAGCAGGGCTTCGGCGATGCCGGGCGCGACCACGGCGAGATTGGTGGTCTTCGACTGCGAGATGCCGATGAAGGAGTTCATGATGCCCCAGACAGTGCCGAACAGGCCGACAAAGGGGGCGGTCGAACCAATCGTCGCGAGCAGGCCGGTGCCCTTCGCCATATCCCGGCCGGCACGCGCCTCGCGCCGTGACAACGCGATCGCAACGCGCTCCTTGATGCCGTCATCCGAGAGATCAGCCGAACGGCGGACTTCATCGCGAGCGGCCTGAACCAGCTCGGCGACGACGCTGCGTCGTGCATGGCCGGCAGAGATCCTCTCGGCGGCGATCTCGAGGCTGTCCGCCTCGTCCAGCCGGCGTGCGGCCAGCCGCGCCCTGGTCTTGGCAGCCATCAGCTCCAGGCTCTTGGCGAGCCAGATCGTCCAGGTCACCAGCGATGCGAAGGCAAGCCCGAGCATCACCGCCTTAACGACGATGTCCGCCGCCATGAACATGCCCCAGGGCGAAAGGTCATGAGGAAGCGCAGCAGCGGCGACCGGGGCGGGAGCTTGCGGTGCCGGCAGTTGCTGGGAAACAGCCGTCTGTTCATGGGCGCCGCTCGGGCTTGCGGCCATGTTCGGCGCCGGCGTCGCAGGCGCGGTCGTCGCGGCTGGGGGGGGCGCCGGCTGCTGGGTGGTCGGCGCGCTTGCTGGCGCCTGCGCGAAGCTTGTTCCGATTGCGGGGCCAATTGTGAGGGACAGTGCCAACAGCAGGCTGCCCGCTGCGCTGCGTTTTGCCCGACCAGCGAGGGTGGTCGTGGCTGTACTGCGGCGGGGCTCGTCCTGGGCACTCATACCGGTTGGCTCTCTGCTGTCAGAATGGTGGGCGGTTCATTTCAAGAGGGTAGGCAATAGTTGTACTATTAATTTAGAAAAAATCTAATCTATGAATACTTCTATGGGCGCGTTACTGGCCACTAACAACGCGAATGTCAAAGATAAAGATTGTGGTTGTGCCGAGTTGTAACGATTGTTTGGGCGGTTCGCGGTCAGGGGCGCCGCAGCCCGGCGTAACACTTTATCGCGTCGCCGCTGCCGACCGGTCGTTCGTTCGCCCATGCCGATGATGTCTGCTCAGGTATTCGCAGGATGGCGTTGTCTCCGGCCGCGAGTCGAAGAATGGTCATCCGGTCGCACCCCGTGATGCCGTCTGCCGGATGACCTGATCTCGATGCCGAGCCTGCCTTCGCCCTTGCCGGTGCCCTCGACGGGGCGCGGACTCGGCCTCATCCTCACCCTCGGCGTGACACAGGTCGCCGGCTATGGCTGCCTCTACTATACCTTCGCGGTGCTGGCCCGGAATATGACCGCAAGCTTCGGATGGGCTCCTGAATGGACCTATGCCGGGTTCGCCGCGAGCCTTCTTGCCGGCGGTGTCGTTGCTCCCGCCGTCGGCCGGCAGGTGGACCGTCGAGGAGCACGGCTGGTGATGACGATCGGTTCGGCCCTTGCCGGGTTGGCACTGCTGGCGCTCGCCGAGGCACGCGGCGGCCCGAGCTATTTCGCGGCGATGATTGCCCTTGGCATGATTTCGACCATGGTCTTCTACGACGCCGCCTTTGCGGCACTGACGCAGTCGCGCGGTGCCGGTGCGCGGCGCTCGATCAGCCAGCTCACTCTGATCGGTGGCTTTGCCTTGACGATCTTCTGGCCCCTGACGACGGCGCTGCTCGCGCAGTTCGACTGGCGCGAGATCTACCGGTTCTACGGCCTGCTACAGCTGGGGCTCTGCGTGCCCTTGCATCTCCTTGGGCTGCCAGGGCGTGTCAAACGGGCCGCAGAGCGCGGGCATGCCGCGAGCGTTCCGGCGTTGCTCCATGCCGATTATCTCGAAGGCGAGGCGCGCCGGCTCGCCTTTGTACTGCTCGCTCTCGCCTTCTCGCTGCAGGGCTTCGTCGTTTCAGCCATGTCGGTGCATCTGCTGAGCATATTGCAGGGGCTAGGCCTGAGCGCTGCAGTCGCGGTCGGCATCGGTGCCATGGTCGGCCCTGCCCAGGTCGCCGGGCGGCTGGCGGAGATGCTGTTCGGCGCTTCTCTCTCGCCGATGACCACGGCATGGGTTTCGGCGGCGATGATGCCGCTCGGTTTCGTCCTGCTGATGACGGGCCAGACGACCGCAGTGCTCGCCGGTCTCTTTGCGATCGCCTACGGGATCAGCGTCGGACTGAGTTCGATCGTGCGTGGAACCGTGCCGCTCCAGCTTTTCGGCCCGGCGGGATACGGCGCGATGCTTGGCAAGCTCTCGGCGCCGGGGCTGGTGGTCAAGGCGGCGGCGCCGCTTGTCTGTGCGGTCTTGATCGAGCGGGCTGGCCTGATGCCAACGGCGGGGCTCATGGTGTTGCTGTCCTTGCTTGCCACCGGGGCCTTGTTCGTGCTCGCGCGCAAGGTCTCCTGACCTGAAGGGATCAGATCCGTCGTGCGCGCCACCATGAACGGACGGCGTCGCGCGTGCGCAGCATGAAGGCATGGATCGGACTGCGCCTCACCCAGTCCAGCGTGCGCGCACGCAAATCGGTGATGACAGCCATTCCGCGCGCGAACCAGCTGATGGTGAGGAGCTTCTTTCGGCCGGCATTGTAGATGCGCTCGACGATCACGAAGCTCGCCAGATACGCCAGCCCGAGCATGATCAGGCCGCTGATCACATGGCCGCGCGCGATCACGATGAGGCTGACGAGCTTGAGAGGCTCGACGACCGCGAACGGCGCTGCCAGCAGCGCCAGGATCGCAAAGCGCGGCATGCGGGCGATCGCCGCCTCGGCGCGTGCCACGAACCGCCGTTCCGACAGCCAGCGAATGGCCGGGCGGTAGAGCGGGCGCGCGAGCTCGTCGAACAGGATCAGGAACGAGATCAGGCCTCGTAGCGGCAGCGCAGCAACGCGGCCGATGGCGGCTGCCAGACGATGGAGAGGTGACGATGCCATCGATCCTTCCTTGCCGCCCGCGTGATGCAACAGCAAGCAGAAATGCCGCGCCTCCCAGCCGCGGATGGCTGGAAACCCGCTGTCATCATCCCTGGCGTCGGTTCCGTCGCCAGGGATGTCGCAACGATTGAGACGACCCGGGCGTTGATCGCCCCGATCGCGGCGACCTCAGTCGGTGAAGACGACCGTCTTCTTGCCGTTCAGAACGACGCGGTCCTCGAGATGATGCAGCACGGCGCGCGCCAGCACCCGCCGCTCGATATCGCGGCCCTTGCGCACCAGCGCGTCGGGCGTATCGCGATGCGAGATGCGCTCGACATCCTGCTCGATGATCGGACCCTCATCGAGATCGGGCGTCACGTAATGGGCGGTCGCGCCGATCAGCTTCACGCCGCGCTCATGCGCCTGATGGTAGGGCTTGGCGCCCTTGAAACCGGGCAGGAAGGAATGATGGATATTGATGCAGCGACCAAGCAGCTTGGCCGAGAGCCCGTCCGACAGGACCTGCATATAGCGCGCAAGCACGACGAGATCGGTCCGGGCCTCCTGTACGAGCTGCCAGATCTGGGCCTCCTGCTCCATCTTGGTCTGTCGGGTGATCGGCAAATGATGGAAGGGCAGGTCACCGATATCGGTCGAGGCGATGCTGTCGCGACCGTGGTTAGAGATGATGCCGGCGATCTCCATCGGCAGCTCGCCGATGCGCCAGCGATAGAGCAGGTCGGCGAGGCAGTGGTCGAATTTTGAGACCAGCAGCATCACGCGCTTCCGCACATGCTGCTCGCGCAGCGTGAAATCCATGGCGAAGCGCCGGGACAGTTTCCCGAAGGCTTCCGTGATCTCGGCGTGCGACCTGCTCTCGGCGAGGCGCTCGAAGACGACGCGCATGAAGAAGCGGCCCGTTTCGGTGTCGTCGAACTGCTGTGCGTCTCGGATGTTGCAGCCGGCCTCGAACAGCAGCGTCGAGACGGCGGCGACGATGCCGGGACGGTCGGGGCAGGAAAGGGTGAGGATCGAAATGCGGTCGGACATGGCTGATGCCGCCCTTCGAGGGGCGGCCCTTCGCTGGGACAATGGGACGGGTTTCGGGTTGGAGGGCGCGCGACGCGCTGCGCTCAACCTCGTCCCGTTGCCGTCACCCTGCAGCCGAACTCCGCCGCGGAGGCGGAAAGCCAGGACCAGAAACTGCCTGCCATGCTGCGTGCGACCATGATCTCGAAAACGGCGTCACCGGATTCCGGATCGTCAGTGATCCGCCAGAGATGCACACCCATATAAGCGATGCTTGTCAAGGCGGCGGCACCGGCGGGGAAGACGGAAGGGTGCAGATCGAGCATGCAGCCCTTCGCCAACGTCTCGCGCAGCTTCGGTCCGGAAAGCCGCAGCGCAGCCCGCCCGTCGGACTGGTCGGAGACGGCCGCGAGCGGCGCGAGATCGCGCAGCAGCTCATCGAAACCGTTCCGATCCGTCGCGATCAGATGCCACTGATCCGGGCCGGCCCAGACCAGACTGTGGCTCGTGCTGGAGACGATGCGCGGCGTCACCGGCAGGCCGAGCCCGGTGCGGCGCTGGAGCGCCTGCGTGAGCACCTCATCCCGACCCTCCCCAGCAATCAGGCTGGCGATGCCGAGGCCGTCGCGCGCCTCGATCGTGATGCCGGGCTGCCCGGCGGCACCAAAGGCGCCCGAGGCCAGAATGCCGGCCCAGGAGCCGCGTGGCGTCCAGGCAGTTGTCACGGCGTCAGCCATGGAGGCGCGCTCCTTCGGGATCGACGAAGACCGGATTGCAGATTTCGAGGACGATATCGCCGTTGCGCACCGGGTCGACGGCGCGGATGCGTTCGCCGATGCGTTTCGGGCCATTCTTCAAGAAGCCGAGGCCGATCCAGTGCTTCAGCACCGGGGAATAGGCGACCGAGGTCATGTAGCCCTCGTCATGCTCCATCGCCGCAGGCTTGCCGAGGCCGATGAAATGCGCGCCGGCTCGCAGTCGTTGCCCGATTTCCACCGGCCTGAAGCCGACCAGGGCGGGACGATCCGGTTCGATCAGGGCTTCGCGCCTTGCCATGACGCGACCGACAAAGTCCTTCTTGGCGGACATCATCCGGCCCAGGCCAAGATCGCGGGCCGTGGTCTGGCCGTTGAGCTCGTTGCCTGCGACATGGCCCTTCTCGATGCGCATCACACCGAGCGCCTCGGTGCCATAGGGCGTGATACCGTACGGCGCCCCTGCCGACATAAGGGCACGCATCATTGCATCGCCATGATCGGCCGGGACGGCGAGCTCATAGGCGAGCTCGCCCGAGAAGGAGATCCGGAACAGCCGCGCCGGGATGCTGCCACCGACCGTGACGCTGCGCGCCGCGAGATAGGGGCAAGCTTCGTTCGAGAGATCGTGTTGCGCATCGACGACGCCGCGCAGAACATCGCGGGCCTTCGGTCCCGCAACCGCGGCCTGCGCCCACTGCTCCGAGACTGAGACCATGCGGACATCGAGCGTCGGCCAGAGCACCTGATGGCAGAATTCGAGATGCTGCATCACCTTGGCGGCGTTCGCCGTGGTGGTCGTCATCAGGAAATGCGTCTCGGCCAAGCGCGAGGTCGTGCCGTCATCCATGACGAAACCGTCTTCGCGCAGCATCAGTCCATAGCGCGCCTTGCCTACGGGCAAGGCCTTCCAGCCATTGATATAGACCCGCTCCAGGAACTCGGCGGCATCATCGCCCTGGATGTCGATCTTGCCGAGGGTCGAGACGTCGCAGATGCCGACGCCATTGCGCACGGCGAGCACCTCGCGATTGACGGTGGTCAGCCAGTGGTCCTCACCTGCTTTCGGATAATACTGCCCGCGCAGCCACAGCCCGGTCTCGACGAAGACGGCGCCCTGGTCCTTCGACCATTGATGGGTGGGCGCCAGCCGCATCGGCCGGAAATCCGGGCCGCGATGGTGTCCGGCAAGCGCACCGATGGCGACCGGCGTATAGGGCGGCCGGAAGATCGTCGTCCCCGTCTCGGGAATGGTCTTGCCCGTTTGCTCGGCCATGATCGCGAGGCCGGAGATATTCGAGGTCTTGCCCTGGTCGGTCGCCATCCCGAGCGTGGTGTAACGCTTCAGGTGTTCGACCGGTCGGAACCCCTCGCGCGCCGCCAGCTCGACATCGGTATCGGTCACGTCGTTCTGGAAATCGACGAAAGCCTTACCCTTGCCGCCCTTGACCCGCCAGAGCGGAGAAACCGAGACCGCTTCAGGATCGGTCTTCGCTGCGGAGGCCAGCGGCTTCGCCGCGAAACCGCAATCGGCCGCAGCTTCGCTGCCGAGGCGGGCGCCGTCCGCCAGTGCCTGCGCCAGGCTGAAATGCCCGGCAGCGCTGCCGGCGGCGCTGAGCCCGGCCGGCATCGTGCCCGGCACGAAGGCTTGGATCGCCTCGTCCCAGATCGGCCGCGTGTTCTGATGCGAGGTCAGGTGCAGCGTCGGGTTCCAGCCATTCGAGACGGCAAGCAGATCGCAGGCAAGGCTTGTCTCGCGGCCGGACGCGTCGCGGATCGTGACCTGCTTGAGGGCCTTGCCGCCGGAGGCGCGGCTGACCGCGCTGCCGGCGAAGGCGCGCGCGCCGATCGCGTTTCCGAGTGCGACCAATGCCGAATCCACCTGCGGACGCGGATCGACGATCGCTACGACCTTCGCGCCGGCAGCGGCCAGATCACGGGCCGTGGCCCAGCCATCGTCGCCGGCCGTGAAGACCACCGCCTCGCGCCCGGGCAGTACGGCGTAGCGATTGAGATAGATCCGCACCGCACCTGCCAGCATGACGCCGGGGGTGTCGTTGCCGGCAAAGACGACAGGCCGTTCGATCGCGCCAGCCGCCAGCACCGCGCGTTTGGCGCTGATGCGCCAGGAGCGCTGACGTGGCTGATACGCGGCTGGCACCGGCAGATGGTCGCAGACGCGTTCGACAGCGCCGTAGATGCCGTGATCATAGACGCCAAACACTGTCGTGCGTGTCATGATCCGGACATCGGGAAGGCTGGCGAGTTCCGCCAGCGCGTCGGCGACCCATTCGGAGCCGGCGCGGGCGTCGATCTCGCGCTTGTCGGCGATCAGCCGGCCGCCCGGTCGAAAATCCTCATCGCACAGGATGACGCGGGCGCCGCTGCGGCCGGCCGCCAGCGCGGCAGAGATCCCGGCCGGCCCACCGCCAATGACGAGGACGTCGCAAAAGGCGAACGCTTTCTCGTAATGGTCGGGATCGTCCTCCATGGCGGCGCGGCCAAGGCCGGCGGCGCGGCGGATCAGCGGCTCGTAGAGTTTTTCCCAGAAGGCCGCCGGCCACATGAAGGTCTTGTAGTAGAAGCCCGCGGTCAGCGCCGGCGCGAGCAGCGAGTTGATCGACAGGATGTCGAAATCGAGCGACGGCCAGCGGTTCTGGCTCTGCGCCTCGAGCCCGTCATAGAGCTCGGCCACGGTCGCTCGCGTATTGGGCTCGCGGCGCGCGCCGGCGCGCAGTTCGACGAGTGCATTCGGCTCCTCTGGACCTGCCGAAAGGATGCCGCGGGGCCGGTGGTACTTGAAGGATCGGCCGACGAGGCGCACGCCATTGGCCAGAAGGGCGGCAGCAAGGGTGTCGCCGGCATAGCCCTGATGGGAACGGCCGTCGAAGCGGAAGCTGACGACGTTCGCCCTGTCGATCAGGCCGCCATCGCCGCGGCGGAAGGGCTGCTTCGCGCTCATGCCCTATCTCCCGTGGCGCGCGCCCTGGCCGTCTCGACGGTCTCGATGGCGTGGGTCCTCGTGTCGCGCGTCACGACCAGCCAGGCATGGCAGCCGGCGCCGTGATACCAGAGCTCGCGATGCCGCCCGGCCGGGTTGTCGCGCTGATAGACATAATCGTGCATCGCCGCTTCCGTCGTTGCCATTCCCTCGGGGCGCTGCGGATTGGCGTCACCGAGATAGGTGAATTCCTGGACGTCGCGGGCGCCGCAATGGGGACAGGTAATGCGCATGGAGAAAGGTTCCTGAGCCGGCTCAGTGCAGGTTCGGCTGGGCGCCAGCGCCCTTTTCGTCGATGAGGCGGCCCGTCGCGAAGCGGTCGAGCCGATAGGCGGTCGCGACCTCATGGGGCTCGTCGCGGGCGATCAGGTGGGCGAAACACCAGCCGGAGGCCGGCGTCGCCTTGAACCCGCCATAGCACCAGCCGGCATTGAGATAGAGGCCCTGGACCGGGGTGTGGTCGATGATCGGCGAGCCGTCCATCGACATGTCCATGATGCCGCCCCAGTGACGCAGCATGCGGATGCGGCCAAGGCCCGGCCATAAGGCCATGGCCGATTCCATCACGTCCTCGATCACCGGCAGGTTGCCGCGCTGGGCGTAGGAATTGTAGCCATCGATATCGCCGCCGAAGACGAGCCCGCCCTTGTCTGATTGGCTGATGTAGAAATGCCCGGCGCCATAGGTGACGACGTTGTCGATCAGCGGTTTCACGCCCTCGGAGACGAAGGCCTGCAGCACGTGGCTTTCGATTGGCAACCGCATCCCGGCCATCCCGGCGAGCCGCGAGGAGTTGCCGGCGACCGCAAGTGCGACCTTCCTGGCCCTGATCGCGCCACGCGTCGTCTCGACGCCGGTGATGCGGCCGCCTTCGATCGTCAGTCCGGTGACTTCGCAATTCTGCACGATATCGACACCGCGCTGGTCGGCGGCACGGGCGTAGCCCCAGGCGACGGCATCATGCCGGACGGAGCCGCCACGGCGCTGCAGAAGACCGCCCTGGATCGGGAAGCGGCCATCCCGGTAGTTCAGGAAGGGCGCCATGGCACGGACCTGCTCGCGGTCGAGCAACTCGGCATCGACACCGGCAAGCCGCATGGCATTGCCGCGCCTGGCATAGGCGTCGCGCTGGGGGTCGGAATGGTAGAGGTTCAGCACGCCGCGCTGGCTGACCATCGCGTTGTAGTTGATGTCCTGCTCCAGCCCCTCCCAGAGCTTCAGCGACCATTCGTAGAACGGGGTATTGCCGGGCAGCAGATAGTTGGAGCGGATGATCGTGGTATTCCGCCCKACATTGCCGGAGCCGATATAGCCCTTCTCGATCACCGCGACATTGGTGATGCCGTGCTGGCTCGCGAGGTAATAGGCCGTTGCCAGCCCATGGCCGCCGCCGCCGATGACCAGGACGTCGTATTCCGCCTTCGGCGCAGCATCGCGCCAGGCCGGGGTCCAGCCACGGTGACCCTTGAGTGTCTGTGCGGCGAGGGAGAAAATCGAATAGCGCATCGGGGCACCCGGGACGTCTATGCCGGACAGGAATTCGCGCCGGGCTTGTCATCCTGAGATTGACGAACATAGTCTGACGGACATGACTATCAGCGACGCGATCTTGACCAGTAACGACAGGCGTGAAGAAGAGGCGCCGACCCATGTCGGCTTCCTGCTGATTCCGGATTTTGCGCTGCTGGCCTATGCAACGGCGATCGAGCCGCTGCGCGCCGCCAACCGGCTCTCGGGGCGGGACCTGTATCGTTGGAGCCACGTCTCGATCGACGGATCACCGGCGCCTGCCTCCAATGGCGTCCGCATCCAGCCTGATTTCGCTGTCKGCGATGACGCCCGTCTCGACTACGTCTTCGTCTGCGCTGGCGGAAACCCTGCMGCCTTCCAGCACCAGCCCACCTTCGCCTGGCTCAGGCAGCTGGCGCGCCGCGGGGTGAAGCTCGGAGGTATCTCGGGCGGACCCTATATCCTGGCGCGCGCCAATGTGCTGACGGGCTACCGCTTCACCATTCACTGGGAACATGCGCCAGCCTTCATCGAGGACTATCCGGAGCTCGATCTGCGGCGTTCGCTCTACGAGATCGACCGTGACCGCCTGACATCGAGCGGCGGCACAGCCCCGCTCGATATGATGCATGCCGTCATCGCACGCGAGCATGGCAGCGAACTGGCTCTCGCCGTCAGCGAGTGGTTCCTTCAGACCCATGTACGCGAAGGCGAGGGKCCGCAGCGCATGCCGCTGCGCGAGCGGCTCGGCGTCAGCCATGCGCCGCTTCTACGGGTTGTCGGGCGCATGGAGCAGAATCTCGAAACGCCGCTTTCGCGCGGCGAACTCGCGCGTACGGCCGGCGTCTCGCTGCGCCAGTTGGAACGGCTGTTCCGCTTGCATCTCGGGCGTTCGCTCGGAGAGCACTATCTCGGCCTCAGGCTGGAGCGGGCCCGCCATCTCCTGCGCCAGACCAGCCTGTCGGTGCTGGAGGTCGCACTCGCTTGCGGCTTTTCGAGCGCGAGCCATTTTTCTCGCGCCTATCGCGCCCGCTTCAATCACCCGCCGCGCGGCGAACGTGTCCCTTACCGAACGGCGGTTTGACGCTGAGCGTCAAGAAACCGTCGCATGACGACAATTCGAAATGGGGATAGGTCGAAACTCTAGGCCCCAACAGAACAACGGGGACCGGTTGCCATGAAACGTACCTTCACGCTCGCGCTCGCCTGCGCCGCGATGCTCGCCGCGATGCCGGCATTCGCGCAGGACTCGCTCGCCAAGATCAAGGAAAAGGGTGTCCTCACCGTCGGCGTGAAGAACGACTACAAGCCATGGGGCTTCCTTGAGCCGTCCGGCAAGATCGTCGGGCTCGAGATCGATCTCGCACAGGCGGTCGCCGACAAGATCGGTGTCAAGCTGGAAATGCTCCCGGTCATCGCCGCCAACCGCATGGAATTCCTCAAGCAGGGCCGTATCGACATGGTCCTGGCGACGATGGGCGACACGCCTGAGCGCCGCAAGGTCGTCGGCATGGTCGAGCCGAATTACTATGCCAGCGCCACCAATGTGCTGGCTCCCAAGAGCGCCAATCTGAAGAAATGGGAAGATCTGAAGGGGCGCAAGGTCTGCGGCGTCCAGGGAGCTTATTATAACCGCCGCGTCTCGCAGCTCTATGCGCCTGAACTCGTGGTTTTCCCCTCGGTGCCGGATGCGCTGAATGCTCTGCAGGGCAATAACTGCGTCGCCTTCCTGTTCGACGACACGCTGATCGTCTCGACGTTGGCCGCGGGCGATCCGAAATGGGCGAATTACGAAATGCCGCTGGCTTCGGAAGATCCGCAGCTCTGGGCGATCGGCATTCGCCTCGAGGACATGGACGGTCCCTTCGGCAAGCTGGTCAAGGATATGTCGGTCGACTGGCACAAGAGCGGCAAGCTGCTCGAACTCGAGACCAAATGGGGCATCAAGCAGAGCCCCTATCTGATCGAGACCAACAAGAAGCTGAAGTCAGCTTCGTAACGCGGTCGCGCTCGATCGGCTGCGTTGATGCAGCCTCAGACACGTCATCCCGGGTTTGACCCGGGATCCATCGCCGCGCGGTGCGAGGGATCCCGGCATTCCGCGTCCTGGCATCTCGGATGACGATAGGCCTTCGGCTGAAACGGTGCTGCGGCATGAGCAGGTTTTCTTGATCGCGTCCTTCTTCCAGTGGCTGAACGATACGCAGGGGCTGAATTTCTCGGTCTTCTACGATGCGTTCGACCGTTCACGCTTCCTGACCGGGTTGTGGACCACGACCTATATCTGCGTGGTCTCGATCATCGCATCGATGGCGCTAGGCCTGATCGGTGTCTGGCTCGCCGGCGGCAATTCGCGCTCCGGTCGACTCGTGGTGCGCGTCTATGTGCAGTTCTTCCGCAATACGCCGCCGCTGGTGCAGCTCTCCTTCTTCTACTTCGCCGTGGCGAGCCTGTTGCCGACGGTGAGCGATGGTTTTGGCGGCCAGTCGCCGCTGGTCTCCGGGACCGGCTGGGCGATCATCGCATTCTCGCTCTTCGCCGGCGCCTTCAACGTCGAGATCTTTCGCGCCGGCATCGAGGCCGTGCCATCGACGACGGTCGAAGCGGCCGAGTCGCTCGGCTATACCCGTCTGCAGCTCTATCTCCATGTCGTGCTGCCGCTCGCCTTCCGCATTTGCCTGCCGGCGCTGAACAACAACCTGATCAATCTCGTGAAGACCACGACGCTGGCCTATGCCATCGGCGTGCCGGAGCTGCTCTATGCGGCCTCGCAGATCTGGTCCGAGGTGTTCAACGTCCGGGAGATGATGAACGTTCTGCTCGTCACCTATGTCGTGCTGGTGGCGGTGCTGGTCTGGATCATGGGCCGCTGGGAGCGGTCGATGCGCATTCCGGGATATTCGACATGAGGTCCGGCTCAACCGATCTGCCGGTGCTCAAGCCGTACCGCGCCCCTGCGCCGATCGCCCCCTCGGGTTTCGCCGCGCCGATGATGTTGGGCGGCGGCACGCTGACTGTCTTCGTCATCCTGTTCGGCGCTTCGCTGGCTCTTGCGCAGGTCACGGCGCGTCCGGCTGGCGAAGGTGCGGCCACCGTGCTGCTGCGCTGGGCGCCGCTTATCTTCCAGGGATTCCTGTTCAATATCCTGATCAGCTTCCTCTCGATGGCGCTCGGCACCGTCGTCGGTGTGCTCGTCGGCATCGCGCAGGTCTCGCTGGTCGCGCCGGTCCGCAAGACCGCCTGGGGCGTAACGCAGTTCTTCCGCAACGCGCCCTGGCTGGTGCTGCTGTTCTACGCGATGTTCCTGTTGCCCTTCGAATTTCAGCTGTTCGGCATCACGATCGCCTTCCCAGCCTGGGTGAAGGCGGTCATCGGACTTGCGCTGCCGGTCGCGGCCAATGTCTCCGAGATCGTGCGCGGCGGTATCAAGTCGATTCCCGCCGGCCAGTGGGAATCCGCCGATGCGCTCGCCTTCACGCGGGCGCAGACGATGTGGATGATCATCCTGCCGCAGGCCTTCAAGCGGATGCTCCCACCCTGGATGAACCTCTATGCGATCCTGACCATGGCGACGACATTGATTTCGGTGGTCGGCATCCAGGACGCGCTCTCCGTCACCCGCGCGGCGCTGATCGCCGAGAGCCGGCCGGAATTGATGATCCCGATGTATCTGCTGCTGCTCCTGATGTTCTTCGCCTATTGCTACCCGATCGCGCGGGCGACGCTGGCGCTGGAGCGGCGCTTCAACGTGAAAGCTTGAGCCATGGCGAGCCGTCATCAACTGGGCGAGCCCGTCGTCGTAGTCGAGGGGGTCGAGAAATCCTTCGGCAGCTTTTCCGTCCTCAGGGATGTCAGCCTGACTGTCCGGCGTGGCGAGACCGTCTGCATCATCGGCCCGTCCGGTTCAGGCAAGTCGACGCTGCTGCGCTGTATCAATGGGCTGGTGCCGATCAGCAAGGGCTCGATCAGGCTCGCCGGTCGCGAGGTGAACGATGCGAAGCTCGACAAGCTGGCGCTGCGTCGCGACGTCGGCATTGTCTTCCAGCAATACAACCTCTTTCCTCACAAGACCGCGCTTCAGAACGTGATGATGGCGCCGATCCATGTGCTGAAGCAGGACAAGGTCGAAGTCGAGGAGCGGGCGCGCAAGCTTCTCGCCAAGGTCGGCCTTTCGCAGAAGCTCGCGACCTATCCCGGCGAGCTTTCGGGCGGTCAGCAGCAGCGGGTCGCGATTGCGCGGTCGCTGGCGATGAACCCGAAGGTGATGCTGTTCGACGAGGTCACCGCCGCGCTCGATCCCGAAACCAAGAAGGAGGTGCTGGTGACGATCCAGGACCTCGCCGCAGAAGGGATGACATGCATCCTCGTCACCCATGAAATGGGCTTCGCGCGTGAGGTGGCCGATCATATCTATTTCACCGATGGCGGCCTGATCGTGGAACATGGTTCGCCGGCGGATGTGTTCGGCAATCCACGCGAAGAGCGCACGAAGGGGTTTCTGGACAAGGTATTGTAGCAAGCCGTCGTCAGTCCGGCTCTTCCCCGCGTCTCGATCCGACGGTTTCCGCGTGCCTGCCATGCAGTGGCAGGGCCTATGTCGTCTGCGGATGCCTCTCTAACACTAGCGAGGAAGCGAGGGAGAAATCATGCTGGACTGGACACGGGCCGAGGCGGAAGCAGCCGCTATCACGAAGAGCTGGGCCGATCAGGCAGGGCCAGGTGGTGCGGTCGTCATCTTCGATGCGGAGCGACGGCTTGAGGCCTGTGCCGGCGGTTTCGCCAATCTGGAACAACAGACGCCCTTCACGGCGGATACGCCCAATCGTCTGGCCTCGATCAGCAAGCATTTCATGGCGGCGACGCTGCTGCTGGAAGGCATATCGCTCGACGCACCACTCGGCAGCCTGCTGGATGGTTTGCCTGCCGCCATAGCCGCCGTGCCTCTCGGCCGCGCACTTGACATGACCGGCGCCCTGCCGGACATGATGGAGACCCTGTGGCAGCTCGGCGTGCCCTACACCACGAGCCTCAGCGCGCCTGAGATTCACGGTTTCGCTCAGCGCCTGCCGGGCATCAATGCCGTGCCMGGCCAGGAGATGGCCTATTCCAATACCGGCTGGCGCCTGGCGCAGTCGGTGCTGCCGGCCCAGCGCAGCATCACCTATCGCGAAGCCCTGCGGCTGCGCCTGTTCGGGCCTCTCGCCCTGCCCTTCGTCTTCCCGGAGGATGAGAGCGAGATCGTGCCGGATCTCGCAACTGGCTACTGGCATGATGGCGTCAACTGGCGGCGTGGACGCTACGGCTTCCAGTTCTCTGCCTCAGGCGGGCTTGTCGGCAGCGCATCGGCGCTGGCGATCTGGGCGTCCGATCTGATGGCCGGGCGCGGGCCGCTCGCCGGCCTGTTCGAGAAACTCACCGCGCCGCGCCAGTTCGCGGATGGTCGCGAGAGCGGCTACCGCCTCGGCCTGGTCAGCACTCCGCTTCTCGGTACCACGGTGATCGGCCATGGCGGATCACTCACGGGCTACCGCAACCACTTCCTGATGGCGCCCGAGCATGGTGTCGGCGTCGTCGTGCTGAGCAATCGTGAGGAGGAGGCGCTCTGGCCGGCGTTGCGTGTGCTTGCGGCACTTCTGGGCGAAGCGCTGCCCGAGGCACCGAAGGCTGGGCCGACCGGCCTCTATGTCGGAGAGGAAGGGTCCTTCTGGGCCGAGCTCGCTGGAGACTCGATCGGCGTCATGGGCGGGCATGAGCGTCTCGTCGTCGGCGAGAACGGCAGGTTGAGAAGCCTGCCTTCCTATCTCGACATCGAGCTCCGCACGCTCGGCGAAGACGAGATTCGGGCGCGGATCGGCGGTGTCGAGCGTCGTCTTCTGCGCGTTCCGGCCGCCACGCCGCTCGACCCGCGCCTTGTCGGCCGCTGGCGCGAGCGCAGCTTCGGCGTCGAGATCACGGTTGAAGCGGACGGCACGGCCCAATGGCCCTGGGCCGAGCCGGTCGGCATGACCACCCGGCTGACCCCCTTGCCGGGAGGCCGCGCGCTCGCCGATCTTGTTCATGGTCCCTGGCGGCACCGGCCTTGCTTGTGGCTGCAGCCGGACGGCTCCCTGCGCGTCGACAGCCATCGGGCGCGTGTCCTGCTATTCGATCGTGTCGACGACGTTGGAGGTACCCGATGATCCGTTCCCGCCTTGCCGGATTGTTGCTTTGCGCCGCGTCGCTGACGCTCGGTCTCGAGGCACAGGCCCAGCCGGCTCCGAGCCGCACCTTGCGTGTCGCGCCGCATGCGGATCTCAAGACGCTCGATCCCGTTGCCGCTTCGATCGTCATCACCCGCATGCATGGGCTGATGATCTACGAGACGCTGTTCGCCTGGGATTCAAAGCTGCAGCCGCACCCGCAAATGGTCGAGAGCTTCTCGACTGCTCCCGACAAGCTGTCCTGGAGTTTCACGCTGCGGCCCGGCCTCAAGTTCCATGACGGCCAGCCGGTCACGACCCGCGACGTCATCGCTTCGCTTAAGCGCTGGATGGCGCGCGACACGATCGGCGGCAAGCTCGGCGAGTATACGGAAGGGTTGGAGACGGTCGACGACCGGACCTTCACGCTAAAGCTGAAGCGGCCGATGGCACTCGTGCCTTTCGCACTCGGCTCGGCGGTCGGCCAGATCCCTGTGATCATGCGCGAGAGCGATGCCAAGAGCGATCCGATGAAGCCGGTCACAGAAGCGATCGGCAGCGGCCCTTTCCGCTTCAACCGGGCGGAATGGCGCAGCGGCGCGCGCGTCGTCTACGATCGCAACCCCGATTATGTGCCGCGCTCGGAACCGGCCGACGGTCTGGCGGGAGGCCGCGTCGTCAAGCTCGACCGCGTCGAATGGATCATCATGCCGGACGCCGCGACGGCGGCCGCTGCGATCCAGACCGGCGAGATCGATATCTGGGAGCAGCCGAGCCAGGACCTGATCTCGACCATCGCCAAGACCCGCGACGTCAAGGTCGAACGCTACTMGAACCTCGCCAACCAGGTGATGCTGCGGCCGAACCACCTCTATCCGCCGTTCAACAATCCCAAGGCCAGGCTCGCCCTGGCCTATGCCACGGACCAGGCCGATTTCCTCGCCGCCGGGTTCGGGGACGAGGAGTGGTGGAAGCGCTGCAATGCCTATTTCGTCTGTGGTGGGCCAAACGGAACCGAAATCGGCTCCGAAGCCTATGCCAAGCCCGATCTTGCAACCGCGAAGAAGCTGCTCGCCGAGAGCGGCTACAAGGGCGAGAAGCTGGTGCTGAGCACTTCGAACGACATCGCCCCGATCGGTCGCATGGCCGAGGTCGCGGCGCAGTCGCTCAAGGAGGTCGGCTTCAATGTCGATGTCCAGTTTGCCGATTGGGGCACCGTCACCACCCGCCAGCAGAATCGCGGCACCGTGGATCAGGGCGGCTGGAACCTGTTCGTCACCTATGCGTCGGGCGCGACCATGCAGTCGCCGATGACCAATATCGGCACCAATATGGGCTGCGAGAAGGCGTGGGCGGGCTGGCCCTGCGATGCCGAGGCCGAACGGCTGCGTGGCGCTGTCGTCGATGCTCCGGACGAGGCAAGCGGCAAGCTCGCGATCGAAGCGTTGCATCGCCGACTCACGGAAGTGCAGCCGTACCGTGTGCTCGGTCAGTTCGACCAGCCCTACGCCCGCCGCAGCACTATTTCAGGCGTGCTCGCCGCACCGGTTATGCTGTTCTGGAACATCGAGAAGAAGTAAGCAGCCAGCACTGACGGCTGCGGTCGATGCGCGGTCCGGGGCGAGGCTTCTCTCGCCCTGGACCACAAGATCGGAACATTCTGCCGGCGGCAGGGCCAATCCCGGCAGGATGGGGCGCCTCCGGGTGCCAGACGGGCACGGATTGCGAGCTGCCCCTCTGCTAGATTTGCGCTTATCCCTCCTGTGCGGTCCGATCGACGGCCGCTTCAATCACGTGGCTTGTCATGACGACTGTCGAAACGGTTCTGGCCGATCTTGTGGCCTTTCCCTCTGTTTGCCGGACGCCGAACGCGGCGATCATCGAGCATGTCCGCCGATACCTCGCGAGCCATGGTGTCGAGAGCGTCATCGTCCCGGGGCCGGAAGGGGATCGCGCCAATCTCTTCGCCACCATCGGACCGCGTGAGCCGGGCGGGATCATTCTCTCGGCCCATCTCGACGTCGTGCCTGCTGCCCCCGAGGGCTGGGTCGGACAGCCCTTCGCCTTGCGCCGCAATGGCGACCGCCTGATCGGGCGCGGCGCTGTCGACATGAAGGGGTTTGTGGCCAGCGTGCTGGCGAGCGTGCCGGATCTCACCTCGCGCCGGCTGGTGCGGCCGGTCCACATCGCGCTCTCCTATGACGAGGAGGTCGGCTGCGTCGGCGTTCGTCACCTGATCGCGCGGCTGCCGGAGCTTTGCCCCAGGCCGGCTGGTTGCATCGTCGGCGAGCCGACCGATCTCCATCCCGTCTTGCGTCACAAGGGCAAGATCGCTCAACGCGTCACGGTCGAGGGCAAGGCCGGGCACTCGTCGCGGACCGATCTCGGCGACAATGCCATTCACTACGCTGCGGAGTTGATGGCTGCCGTGCATGCCGAGGCGCGCCGGCATGCGGTGGAGGGCCCCTTCGCCGACAGCTTTGCCCCGCCCTATTCCACGATCCAGGTCGGCACGGTGCGGGGGGGAACCGGCATCAACATCGTTCCGGCGCAATGCGTCTTCGAGGTCGAGGCTCGCGCCATCGCTGGACAGGAGCCGGCCGGACTGCTTGCCTTCCTGCCGCGCGAGGCGGAGCGGATCCATGCGGCTGCTGTCGCGGATGGGCACAATGTCGTCTTCGGCTTCGAGACGATGAGCGACTATCCGCCGCTCGATCTGCCCGATGAGGATCCGTTGGTCGGGTTGACCGAGGACGTCTGCGGGAAGCCGCGCCAGCAGGCCGTCAGCTTCGGGACCGAGGCCGGGCTCTTTCAGGCCGCGGGCATCCCTGCAATCGTCTGCGGGCCGGGTGACGTGAACAGGGCGCATAAGCCCGAGGAGTATATCACCGATGCGGAACTGGCCGGCGCGATGGCCATGATTGCGCGGATTGGCGATCGTTTGTCCTCCTGACTCAGGCTGTCAGCGCAGTTCTGGTTGATCGCCTGAGGCCGTGCATGAATGTCGGCACGGATCATCCGGAGGAGACTGACCATGCCTGATCGCCAGCGTGTCGAGGCTTTTGTCGCAGCCGTCGTGAGTGGCGATCATGTCGGCGCCATCCGCGACTTCTACTGCGAGGATGCTTCGATGCAGGAGAACGGCGCCGAGCCGCGCCGCGGACGCGACGAATTGATGGCGCATGAGGCCAGGGCACTCGTCCGGCTCAACCGGATGCACACACATCCCGCCCGGGCCGTGCTGGTCGATGGTGACCGGGTCGTGATTCACTGGATCTTCGATGCCACCGACAAGCAGGGTGTGACGCGGCGGCTGGAAGAACTCGCGATCCAGCGCTGGCGCGGCGACCGCATCGTCGAGGAGCGCTTCTTCTACGATACCGGATCGGCCTGGCAGGTCGTCGAGCCTGTGCGTTAGATGTCCATCAGGGCAGAGAGCACCGGCAAGCCGGAGCGGTTCAAGCTGGTCGTGTCAGTCTATGTGATCTTTGGGCGGGGGAGCGAACTCCTGCTGCTGCGGCGCGCGAACACGGGTTACGAGGACGGCAATTACGGTCTCGTCTCCGGGCATCATGACGGCAGCGAGCCGCTGCGAGCAGCGGCCGCGCGCGAAGCGAAGGAGGAGGCGGGCGTCGAGATCGATCCGGCCAGCCTGACCTTCGCAACTGTGCTCCACCGATCGCAGGACGAGGAGCGGCTGGATTTCTTCTTCGAGGCGCGCAGGTGGCAGGGCGAGCTTCGCAATGCCGAGCCTGAGAAATGCGCCGAACTGGCCTGGTTCCCCATCGATGGCTTGCCGGAGAACACGATTGCCTATGTTCGCGAGGCCATCGCCCATTGGCAGTCCGGCACTCGCTATTGCGAGTTTTGGCGGGAGAGCTGACGCGCCCCGCTACGACAGCACGCCGCGATAGGGCGCAGCCACGATCAGGCAGCAATTGCCGGGCCGGACGCGGCCGGGCTGGCGGCGGCCGTAGAGGATGCCGTCGGCGGCATAGTGCAGCGTCTCGGGCGGGCGGGTCGGGTCCCAGGTGCAATGGATGCGGCCGGCCGGCTGGCCGGCCCTGACCTTGGCGCCATTGGCGTGGAAGGGTTCGAAGACGCCGTCGACGGTGGCATAGACATAGGCCGAGGTGCCGGGCAGCTCGAGGATCTGGCCTTCGCCGCGCTTCGGCTCCGGGGTGTCGCGCGCGACGATGCCGAGATGGTCGAGCACATTGGCAACGCCGCGCCGGCAGACCTTGAGCGCCTCCAGCGAAACCGTGCCGCCGCCCGCCATCTCGGTGCCGACGGTGACGAGCCCGTTGCGGCAGGCCGTTGCTGTTGCGGTGCGCGGCTCGCCGAGATTGCTGATCACCACCGTCATCGGCGCGTCGAACGCCTGCACTGCGGCGACATTGCGCGCGTGCAGCGCCGGATCGTCGGTCGGCTCGACGATCGCGCTCGGGATGATGTCGAGCGAGGAGCCGCCTGAATGCAGGTCGAGGAAGGCGTCGCCGAGCGGCAGGATATGGTCGCTGACAAAGGCGGCGATCTGCTGGGTGATGGTGCCGCGCGGGTCGCCTGGGAAGGTCCGGTTGAAATTCAGGCCATCGACCGGCGACGTCCGCTGGCCGGCGATGACGGCGTGCGAATTGTTCGCCGGCATCAGGATCAGCCGGCCTTGCACGCGGCCGGGATCGAGATCGCGGATCAGGTCGCAGATCGTGATCGGCCCCTCGTATTCATCGCCATGGTTGYCGCCTTCGAGGATCGCCGTCGGGCCGGAGCCGTTCTTGATGATCGCGATCGGGATCCGCGTCGCGCCCCAGGCGTCGTCATGCGGCGAATGCGGAATCATGACGAAGCCGACTTGCTTGCCGTCGCGCGCGGGATCGACTGTCAGGAAGGCGCTGGACGGACGGGGCGTGGGGTTCTGCTTGACGCTGGTCATGGCTGGCTCGCGGGCGCGCCGAGGCTCTTGGGGCGGCAATCCGGCCCGGTGGCGCAGTCTGAAGGGAAAATGCCGGGCGCGGCCCGCGCCCGGCTGATGTCTGGCGTCGCTCAGAGCGTCGGCAGCGGGTCCATCGGCATGTCCAAATACTTGCGATGCAGCCGGTCGAGCTCGCCGTTCATCGCATTGAAGAAGATGAAGCCGTCGAGCCAGCGCACGAGATTATGCTGATCCATCTGCACACCCATATGGGCCGGGCTGCGGCGGATGACGAACTTGCGCTCGAATTCCTTGTTCGGGTTCTGCTTCGCCAACGCCTGCGCGACGATGCTGTTGGTGGCGAGCAGGTCGGCCTGGCCGGTGATATAGGCTGCCGCGGCCGTGGCGTCGTCCTCGGTGCGCATCAGGCTCGCCTTGGGGGCGGTTGCCGAGATCGCGAGCTCCTGCGTCGTGCCCTTGGCGGCGGCGACGCGGGCGGAGCCGATGGTCTCGGGGCTGCTGACCGGCGAGGCCTTGGCACCATAGACGGCCAGGAAGGTATTGGCATAGGGCGCGGTGAACTGGATCTGCTTGGCGCGCTCCGGCGTCAGCCCCATCACCGAGATCACGATATCGACCTTGTCGGTGAGCAGGAACGGAATCCGGTTGGCGCCGGTGATCTGCTGCATCTCGAGCTTCACGCCGAGGCCCTTGGCGACCATCTCGGCCATCTCGATGTCGAAGCCGATCGGCTTGCGGTTCTCGTCCTGAGCGCCGAAGGGCGGGGCGTCGAGCGGCACGCCGATGCGTACCACGCCCTTGGACAGGATGTCCTGGAGCTTGTCGGCCCGGGCTTCGGCTCCGCCAAAGACGGCAACAGTCAGTGCAGCCAAACCTGCAAATAGCGAACGCATGTTTCGTCTCCCCTCGTTGTGCAACTGGTGTCGATCGGCCTCCTCAGTGCAGGACCGCGCTGAGGAAGGTCTGTAGTTCGGGCGTCTTCGGCTCGGCGAGCACCGCCGCGGCCTGGCCTTCTTCGTGAATGCGGCCCTCGTGCATGAAGACCACGCGCGAGCCGAAGCGGCGGGCAAAGCCCATCTCATGCGTGACGAGGATCATCGTCATTCCGTCCTGCGCCACCGATTCGAGCACCTTCAGCACCTCGCCGGTGAGTTCGGGATCGAGCGCCGAGGTGACCTCGTCGAACAGCATCAGCTTGGGCTGCATCGCGAGCGAACGGGCGATGGCGACGCGCTGCTGCTGGCCGCCGGAAAGCTGGGACGGGAAGGCGTCGAGCTTGTCCTCCAGCCCGACGCGGCGCAGCACGTCGCGGGCGATCTCGCGGGCTGCGTCTGGCGCCTGCTTCTTCACCACCCGCGGCGCGAGTGTGATGTTGTCGCAGACCGAGAGATGCGGGAACAGGTTGAAGCTCTGGAAGACGATGCCGACCTCCTGCCGGAGCTTGCGCAGGTTGGTCCTGGGATCGTTCACCTGCACGCCGTCGACGAGGATCGAACCGCCCTGGATCGGCTCGAGGCCGTTGATGCAGCGCAGCATGGTGCTCTTGCCGGAGCCCGAGCGCCCGATCACGGCGATGATCTCCCCCTTCGCGACGTCCAGCGAGACGTTCTTCAGAACCTGGACCGCGCCATAGCTCTTGCTGATCCCCTTGATTTCAACGAGCGACATCGAGCTTCCGCTCGAGCGAGCGGCTCCATTGCGTGAGGGGGAAGCACATCAGGAAGTAGATGCAGGCGACGGTGATGTAGACGGCGAAAGGCTTGTAGGTGCCGGCGGCAGTGAGCTGGCCCTCGCGGGTCAATTCGACGAGCCCGATCGTCGCGGCGAGCGAGGTGTTCTTGATGAGCTGGACGAGGAAGCCGACGGTGGGCGGGATTGCGACGCGGATCGACTGCGGCACGATGATGTGGCGCAACTGCTCCCAGAGCGACAGGCCGAGCGAGGCGCCGGCCTCCCATTGCGTCTTGGCGATCGAGATCAGCGCGCCGCGCCAGATTTCGCCGAGGAAGGCGCTGCCATAGACCGAGAAGGCGACGGCGGCTGCGAACCACGGATTGACCGAGATGCCGATCAGCGGCAGGCCGAAGAAGATCAGGAACAGCCAGACCAGCAGCGGCGTGCCCTGGACGATATGGGTGTAGCCGGCCGCCAGCCAGCGCAGCGGCGCGAAGGGCAGGATGCGGACGACGGCGATGACCAGGCCGAGCAGGGCGGCTCCGGTGAAGGCGGTGACGGTCAAGGCCACGGTCCAGCGCGCCGCCGCGACCAGGTACATCACATCGATCAGGCCGAAGGAACGGATCATCGCCTGACGAACGCCCAGTAATAGATGCCGGCAAAGAGGCCGCGGAAGGCCAGCGCGAGGCCGAGATAGAGCACGCCGATCACGGTGTAGACTTCGAAGTCGCGGAAGGTGCGCGACTGCACGATCGAGGCCGCGTGGAACAGGTCCTCGACCGAAATCTGCGAGACCACGCTCGTCGCCAGCATCAGCAGCACAAATTGGCTGGCGAGCGCGGGAAACATCGATTTCAGCGCCGGGAACATCACGATGTAGCGGAAGACCTGCAGGCCGGAGAGGCCGAGCGAGTGGCCGGCCTCGGTCTGCGCCTTCGGCACCGCTTCCAGCCCGGCCCGGACGATCTCGGTGGTATAGGCGCCGAGATTGATGACGAGCGCGATGATCGCCGCCGTCAGGCCGTCGAGCCGGAGGCCGAAGCTGGGCAGGCCGAAGAAGATCAGGAAGAGCTGGACCAGCAGTGGCGTGTTGCGGATCACCTCGACATAGCCACCGACGATCCGCTTCAGCCAGCCCGG
This sequence comes from Allobosea sp. 05T439, assembly GCF_056396005.1. Classification (NCBI taxonomy): domain Bacteria; kingdom Pseudomonadati; phylum Pseudomonadota; class Alphaproteobacteria; order Hyphomicrobiales; family Alloboseaceae; genus Allobosea; species Allobosea sp. 05T439. The sequence continues at coordinate 67,532 of NZ_JBFTKP010000028.1, forward strand.
TCCATAGACCCGCGCCGCAGCACAGGCGACGCCGATGACGAGGCCGCCGAGCATCGCGCAGGCCGAGAGCAGCAGCGTGATCCAGACGCCGCCGAGGATCGACTCCCACGCCGCAAACACATCCCGAAACTGCAGGCCGTATTTCATCGCGCTCAGACCGCCACGGCCGCAGGCGGCGTGACGGCACGCCCACAACAAACCGACAGAGTGATCAGCGATGGTGTCATTGAGCCTCCCCTTTACAAGAGGCTAGGTTGGCTTCTTATTTGATGTCAAGCTTCACATATGAAACGAGGCAGCATGCCTGACCTTCCGGAAACAGATGACGGCGAGAAGGCCTCCTATTCCGCTCCGGCTCTGGAGAAGGGGTTGGATATTCTCGAGCTGCTGGCGGATGTCGGCGAGCCGCTATCGACCCGCACCATTGCCGAGCGACTGGAGCGTTCGAAGAGCGAGATCTTCCGCATGGTCTTCGTGCTGCAGCAGCGCGGATATCTGGTGCGGGAGGCGGGAACGGACAGGCTCGCACTGTCGCGACGATTGTTCGATCTCGGCATCAGGACGCCCAGCGGGCGGCAGTTGACCTCGGTCGTACTGCCTCTGATGGAGCGCTTCAGCGAGGAGAGCGGGCAGGCGGCTCATCTCGTCGTGCTGAGCCGTGCGCAGACCGTGGTGCTCGCGACGACCTCCGGACATCTCGACGCGACGGTTACCGTGCGGCCGGGCTATGGCAGGCCGGCGCTGGAGGCCAATTCCGGATTGCTCATCCTGGCGTTCCAGACACGGGCACGGCGTCTGACCCTGATGAAGGATGCCGATAATGAGGCGCGGACGCGGCTAGAGAGCTCCGGCGTTGCAGCCATCTTCGCGATGATCAGGGAGCAGGGACACCAGATCGCACCAAGCCGCGACATTCTGGCGGTTACCGATATCGCCTGCCCGGTCATCGGACCGGCGGGCTATGCGCAGGCGGCGATCCTGGTGCCATGCCTGCAGCGCCATGGCGTGCAGACCAATGAGAAGGCGATCCTCACCAGCCTGAAGGCCTGCTGCCACGAGGCGGGGCTGCGCCTGGCCTATAGCTGACCAGGCGCAGGATGTTGGATCAGGCGGTGACGGGCTGCGGCGTGTAGCCGGCCGCCGTGACGATCGCCGCGATGGCGGCGCGGTCACTGGTGCCCAGGACGCTGACCAGTTTCGAGGCCGGGTCGGCCTGGACGCGGGTTCCGGGAAGGCCAATTTCGATCGCCTTGATGATCGTACCGGCGCAATGCCCGCAGGTCATGTCCTCGACGCGGAAGCTGAGTGTTCCCGCGCCCTGAGGCTGTGCCTGAGTCCCAGGTGTCGTCTTCTCGCTATGACTCTGGCATCCGCACATCGTTCTGCATCCTTTCTGAGGGGTATGAAGGGAGCCTAAAGCTTCCCATGATGGGAAGGTCAAGCGCCCTCTGCGGGATGCCGGCGCACATCATGGGGAGGATCCGGCCCTCTCGCGGAGTGTTGAAAATTGGCCTTGACCTTCCCATCATGGGAAGGATCATACCCCTCGCCATCAACATGCGGAGATCAAGCCATGGCGATGGCACGGACAGCGGGAAGCCCCGTTAGAGAATTTGAGATCGAGATCGGCGGGATGACTTGTGCTTCCTGTGTCGGGCGCGTCGAACGCGCCGTGAAGGCCGTCGACGGCGTCGGCTCAGTCGCGGTCAACCTCGCGGCCGAACGAGCGCGTGTGACCCTGTCTTCCGGCGGTAGCGATGCCGGCGCGATCGCGGACGCGATCCGCGGCGCCGGCTACGAGCCCACCGAGCGCACCGTCGAGCTGAAGATCTCCGGCATGACCTGCGCGTCGTGCGTCGGCCGGGTCGAGCGGGCGCTCAAGGCGGTGCCGGGCGTGCTCGACGCGACCGTGAATCTCACGACCGAGCGTGCCACCGTGCGGACTCTCGGCGGTGCGGGCCAGATGCAGCAGCTCGTCGCGGCCGTTGCAGGGGCGGGCTATTCCGCCGAAGCGGCGAGCATCGATGCCGGAGCCTCGGATCGCGAGCAGCAGGCGCGCGAGGCGGAGCAGGCGGGTTTGAAGCGCGCGGTCATCATCGCCGCAGTCGCGACAATCCCGCTGCTCGTCTTCGAGATGGGCTCGCATATGTACGAGCCGCTGCACCATTTTCTCGCCGGGCGTGTCGGCGAGTTCAACATCAAGCTCCTGTCCTTCCTGCTCGCGACATTCGTCCAGTTCGGGCCGGGCCTGCGCTTCCTGAAGAAGGGGTGGCCGGCCTTGCTGCGTGGCGCGCCGGACATGAATTCGCTGGTCATGCTCGGTACCAGCGCGGCCTATCTGTACTCGACGGTGGCGACCTTCGCGCCGGAGTTCCCGCCTGACGGCACGGACTACACCTATTTCGAGGCCGGTGCGGTCATCGTCACGCTCGTCCTGACCGGACGCTGGTTCGAGGCCAGAGCCAAGGGCCGGACCAGCGAAGCGATCCGGCGACTGATGTCGCTGCAGGCGAAGTCGGCGCGTGTCCTACGCGACGGCGTCGAGGCCGATGTCGGGATCGAGAGCGTTGTTCCGGGCGATGTCGTCATTGTGCGTCCGGGGGAGCGCATCCCGGTCGATGGTGAGGTTCTCGACGGCGTGTCCTATGTCGACGAGGCGATGATCACCGGTGAGCCGGTGCCCGCCCGCAAGGAAGCGGGGGCGGCTGTGACCGGTGGCACGATTAACGGCACGGGTGCCTTCCGTTTCACCGCCACCAAGGTCGGTGCCGATACGCTGCTTTCGCAGATCGTCCGCACCGTCGAGGCGGCGCAGGGCTCGAAGCTGCCGATCCAGGCCATGGTCGACAAGGTGACGATGTGGTTCGTCCCGGCCGTGATGGCGCTCGCGCTTGTGACCTTCGCGGCCTGGTTCGCCTTCGGCCCCAGCCCCGCCTTGTCCTATGCTCTCGTCAACGCGGTCGCCGTGCTGATCATCGCCTGCCCCTGCGCGATGGGATTGGCGACTCCGACTTCGATCATGGTCGGCACCGGCAAGGGCGCCGAGCTCGGCATCCTGTTCCGCCAGGGCGATGCGCTCCAGGGTCTGAAGGATGCGAAGATCGTGGCGCTCGACAAGACCGGAACCCTGACCAAGGGCAAGCCGGAGCTGACCGATCTCGTCACCGCCGAGGGCTTCGAGGAGGCCCAGGTGCTGCGGCTGGTCGCCTCGGTCGAGGCTCGCTCGGAGCATCCGATTGCGGAAGCGATCGTTGTCGCTGCCCGCCAGCGCGGCCTCGCCCTCGCAGAGGTGTCGGAGTTCGCGGGTGAACCCGGCTTCGGCGTCAAGGCCGTCGTCGAAGGCCGGACGATCGAGATCGGTGCCGACCGGCTGATGCGGCGTCTCGGGCTCGACCTCTCGCCCTTCACGGAGGCGGCAGGCCGCCTGGGCGATGCCGGCAAGACGCCGCTCTATGCGGCGATCGACGGCAGGCTCGCGGCCATCATCGCGGTTGCCGATCCGGTCAAGGCCACGACCCCCGAGGCTATCGCATCGCTGCATCGGCTCGGCCTGCGCGTCGTGATGATTACCGGCGACAACCGGCGTACGGCCGAGGCGATTGCCGCGAGGCTTGGCATCGACGAGGTCGTGGCCGAGGTTCTGCCGACCGGCAAGGCCGAGGTGGTGGCCGGGCTCCAGGCCGGTGGCGCCAAGGTCGCCTTCGTCGGGGATGGCATCAACGACGCGCCCGCCCTGGCCAAGGCTGATGTCGGCATTGCCATCGGCACCGGCACGGACATCGCCATCGAGAGCGCCGATGTCGTGCTGATGTCGGGCGATCTGAATGGTGTCGCCAATGCCATTGCGCTGTCACAGGCGACGATCGCCAATATCCGCCAGAACCTGATCTGGGCCTTCGGTTACAACGCCCTGCTGATCCCGGTGGCTGCCGGCGCGCTCTATCCGAGCTTCGGCATCCTGATGTCGCCGATGTTCGCCGGACTGGCCATGGCGCTGTCGAGCGTCAGCGTCCTGACCAATGCGCTGCGCCTGAAGCGCTTCCGCGCTCGCACGCCGGCCCCGTTGCAGGACCAGCGCGCCGCCAGGCTCGCGTTGGCGGGGTGAGACTGTAGGAGGAGCATGAGAGATGAACATCGGACAAGCGGCAACAGCCTCTGGCGTCAGCGCAAAGATGATCCGCTACTACGAGAGCATCGGGCTGATCGAGGCTCCGGTGCGCACCGAGGCGGGTTATCGTGTCTATGCCGGTGACGACGTCCACACGTTGCGCTTCGTCAAGCGCGCCCGGAATCTCGGTTTCTCGATTGAGGAAACGCGTGAACTCCTGGCGCTCTGGCGCGACAAGAGCCGGGCCAGTGCCGATGTGAAGGCGTTTGCCCTGCGCCACATCGGCGAGCTCGAGGCGCGGATCGGCGAGCTTCAGGCGATGGTGAAGACGCTCGGCCATTTGGCGCATCATTGCCACGGCGACGGTCGCCCCGATTGCCCGATTCTCGAGGACCTCGCCGATGCTCCCGTCCGGCAAGCCGCGGTTCCGGCAGGCTCTCGCGGCAGGGTACGGCATCACGCCTGAAGCCGGACAGGGCGGGCGCCCCGCAAGGCGCCCGCCCCACATCGACGGCTTAGGTTTCCCGGAAAGCGCGCGCCATGCTGTCCTTCAGCGGCTGCATCAGATATTCGAAGAACGTGCGTTCCTTCGTCTGGATATAGACCTCTGCCGGCATGCCGGCCGTCGGCTGGAAATCGTGGATCGCGGCGGCGCTGTTGCTGTCGAGGCGGACCCGTACGACATAGAGATCGGACGTATTGGGGTAGCCGCGCTGCCTTTCATCCGGCAGGGCGTCGGCCGAAATATAGATCACCTTGCCCTTGATCATCGGCGTCGTGCGCTGATTGAGGGCGCTGAGGCGGATGGTCGCGACCTGACTGTGCTTGATCTTGTCGATATCCTGAGGACGGACATGCGTCTCTATGACGAGCTCTTCCTGCAGCGAGACGATCTCCATGATGCTCTTGCCCGCCTCGATGACACCGCCGGCTGAGTGGTAGCGCAGCTTGACCACGGTTCCCTTGACCGGAGTGACGATCCTGGCGCGGTCGAGAACCCCCTTTACCGTGTGTATGCGTTCACGGACATCGTTCAGATCGGCACTGACGTCCTGCAACTGCTCCGATGCGGCCTTGATCGCGTTCTTTCTGACACCATCGATCTGCTCGACTGCGCGAGCGATGCGCTCCCGCGCGTCGCCGATGTCCCCGGTGATCCGGCCGGCCTCGCCGCGTAGATTGGCGGCGTTGCGTTGAAGCGCGAGGACGTCGGGCTTGCGGATATAGCCACGGTCCAGCAGGGCCTGTTTGCCAGCGAGCTCTTCCTTGAGGAGTTCGCTCTGCTGGGCGACGGCGGCAAGTTGGGCCTTGCTGCCTGCGATTCTTTCCTCCAGCCCGTCGATGCCCTTTTGCTGAGCCGAAATGTCATTGGAGATGTTGTTCTGGCGGGCAATGAAAGTGGCCGTCTGCGCCTGGAGCATCGCGGCGACGTCGCGGTCGGTGCTGCTTGCGATCAGGTGGGGGGGGAATACCAGTTGGGACCGACCGGCCGCCTCGGTGTTCAGCCGCGCTTCGACCGCCTCCAGCCGCATCTGCTTGAGCAGGTGCCGGCGGAGTTCCGCCCGGGAAGAGGTGTCGTCGAGCTGCACGAGCAACTGGCCGGGCAGGACGACGTCGCCCTCTCGCACCATGATCTCGCGGATCACGCCGCCTTCGAGATGCTGGATCGTCTTGTTCTGTCCCGTGGTCACGAAGACCCCCGGCGCGATCACGGCGCCTGAGATCGGTGCGGTATTGCCCCAGACGCCGAAGCCCATGACCGTCATCAGCATGATGCCGATGCCGCTGAGTTTCGCCCAGCGGGTGTTGCGCGGGACGTCGCCATACCAGGGCTGGGCTGCGATCATTGCGGTCATCGTGCGTCTCTCCACCCTTGCAAAACGCCCGACTGCCCGCCCCGGCAGGGGCGTGGCGGCACAGAATCTCAGTTCGGCCTTGGCGTGTTGTCGATGCTCCGCTGCCCGACGATCAGGGGCAGGATCTCGTCGCGTGCGCCGATCGCCTGGACCGCGCCATCCTTGATCATCATGATCTTGTCGACGCTGCGCAGCAGGGCCGGTCGCTGTGTCACCGCCACGACCGTCATGCCTCGCGCCTTGGCACGCTCGAAGGCTCGCGCCAGCGCGGCCTCGCCGATCGTGTCGAGATTGGAGTTGGGCTCGTCGAGAACGACCAGTCTCGGATTGCCGAAGAAGGCACGGGCGAGCCCGAGCCGCTGCTTCTGGCCGCCGGAGAGCGGGCTGCCATCGATGCCGATCTGCGTCTCGTAGCCATGTACGAACTGCGCGACCATTTCGTGGATGTCGGCGATCTCGGCAGCCTCGTACACATCCTCGTCGCTCGCGTCGTCCCGCATCCTGGCGATATTGGCCTTGATCGAGGCTGGGAAGAGTTGCGTATCCTGGGGGAGATAGCCGACATTCTCGCCGAACTGCCGCGGGTCCCAGTTGCGCTGCTCCATCCGGTCGAGCCGCACCGTGCCGGCCGTTGGCGTGATCGAGCCGACCAGCATGCGCGCGAGCGTCGACTTGCCGCTGCCCGAGGCGCCGACGATGGCAAGCGAGTCGCCGGGTTCGAGGCTGAAGCTGATGCCGTTCAGGATGACCTTCTTGTTCGGTGGCGGCACATAGAGGATGCGCTCGACATCGAGGCGGCCCTTGGGGTTCGGCAGCTTCAGCCGATCGAGATTGAGCGGCGAGGCCTGCAACAGGGCCTGAACCCGGGAATAGGCGGCACGCGCGTGGATAAAGCTGCGCCAGCCTTCGATCGTGCCTTCAAGCGGGGCCAGCGCGCGGCCCGCGACCACTGATGACGCGATGACCATGCCGCCGGTGAGGGATCCTTCCAGGGACAGCCAGGCACCCCAGCCCAGCATGGCGATCTGCGTGCCGAGCCGGAAGAACTTCGACAACCCGGTCATCATGATGTTGCGGTCCTGGGCGCTGACCTGCGCCTTCAGGGATTCCGCGGTCTCGCGGCCCCAGATCAGCACGCCCTCCGGGATCATGCCCATGGCGTTGATGACCTGCGAGTTGCGCGACATCGCTTCCGATTGAAGATTGGCGCGCGTCGCAAACGCGCTCGACCTTGCGAAGGGGACGGCCGTCAGCTTCTGGTTGAAATAGGCGACCACGAACAGGACGATGGCGGCGACCGTGACGATGTAGCCGAGATGCGGATGAATCAGATAGACTGCCAGCAGGTAGATCGGTGCGGTCGGTGCATCGAGCATCGTCAGGATGACCGGCCCGGTCAGGAAGCTCCGGATCTGCTGAAGATCGGCGAGTATCTGGAACTCCCGATTCGAACCGCTCTGGGCCGCCTTGGCTGCCGCGCTGAGAACGGGGCCGCCGAGCCGGCTTTCGACATCCACGGCAACCCGCATCAGGATGAAGCGGCGCATCATGTCGAGCAGGACATGGGCCAGGATCGCGACCATCACGATGATCGAGAGCATCATCAGCGTGTCGAGGCTGCGGCTGGTCAGCACCCTGTCCGACATCTGGAACAGATAGATCGGGACAGCCAGCACCAGCGTGTTCACGACGATCGAAAAGATCGCGACGATCACCAGGTTGTGGCGCGCCTCCGCGAGCCCTTTGCCGAGGACCTGCTGGAAATCGCGATCCCCGAGGCGTTGTTCGAGCGGTGATCGGCCGCCGCTGCCACCGCCCCCTCCGCCACCACCTGTTCCGCCCTTGCCGCCCCCAGGACCGTTCGATGTCGTCGTGCCTTGCGGGCTGCCGGCGCCTCCGACCGGTCGCAGATTGGGGACGCTGTCGGCGGGAGGAGCGCCATGCTTCGCCTCGGCGCGCAGCGGGGCTTGCCCTGGTGAGGCCTGACGGGCCTCGCCGGCCATGCGGTCGTTTGAATTGGCGACCAGCGTGAGCGGGGGCGGGGGCCTGCCAATGGTTGTCCCGAGCGGCGTGGCTCCGGGCAACCTGGCGGCATCTGGACGGTTCGGTGGCGCGGCGGGAACGGCTTCGTCGGTCATGGAGAGCCCTCGATGCGTACTGGCCTCAAGACATGATGTTGGAGGTGAGGTGATCGTGCTGGGACGGGTCGGGTACGACCGGGCGCGAGATGGAGGAGTCCGATCCGGAATGTGTATCGACGTCATGCGCGAAGGCGACGAGCTCGGGCACCAATGTCTGGGTGTCGTGGATGGTGACCTTGTCGGTGTCGGTGATCATGTTGGTCTGGATCAGCACGCTCTCCTCGTAGGCGTCGCCGCCCAGGTATTTCGAGGTCGAGAGCGTGCCCGGATCAATGATATGCGCCTCATTGAGCACCGTGTTCCCGCCGGCGGCGACACCTTGGGTCGTCCCGGGCTGAGCATTGGCCTGGATGACCTGGTCGGCGTCGTTCAGAACATTGATCTGGGTGATGACGTTCACGTCGTAATAGTCGCCGGGCACGTAGAGGACGTGCAGCGTTCCGAACCTGTTGCCGTTGAGTTGCCAGTTGGCGTCGGGCGTCAGAATTGTAGAGTTCTGATCAAGAGCGCCGAGAAGATCGTAATGCGCCTGCTGCATCGGCTTGAATGCGACGCTGTCATAGGTCGTGATATCTGCGAGATTGGTAAGGTTGTTGAAGCCTGTGGTGACAACGGTAATATCGCTGCCGTGGCCTGTTGCAAACAGCTTGGCGCTGTCTGAGTCCAGAACGATGTTGTACTGGTAGATCCAGTCGGCGCGGTGATAGTTGCCGCCAATGATGATGATGTCGTAGCTGTCCAGGCCGGTGATCTGAGCGAGATTGAGCTGGGCGTTCTCGCCGCTCTTCACGTCGAAATAGGTTCCGTTCTCCGCCTGAACGATCCTGTCGCTATCGTTCAGTCCATTGAACTGAATGACGGATTTCACATCATAGAAGCTTCCCGGCATGACATCGACCGACCAGAAGGGGGTCGCTGCGGCGCCGTTTGGCGCGATCGTCATCGTATGCGTCGCGAATTCCGCGATGTTGTGGACTTCGTTGCCATGGCTCTGAACCAAGGGGGCCAGCGTGCCATCGACGGCGACGTCGACATGGTCGTTGTCCACGAGGACATTTACCTGCGCGATGCCGCGGCTGAAGAAATAATTGCCGCCCACGATCATCGAGCCTGTTGCTTCGTTGGCGTCGACGATGACCGCAGCATTTGCCAGCATGTTCAGCCCGGTCTCCGAGACGACGGCGACCCCGCCTGTGGGTTCGGCGGCTGTAATGGATTTGGTGATGCTGTCGGCGGGCGCGTCGGCCAGGCGCCAAGGCGCGACCTCGGCAAGGCTCGGCACCGGTGGATCGTTCGCGTTGAGCGCGCCGTCGACAATTCTGCCTTCCATGGCATGTGAGACAGGGCTGCCGTCGGAATAGGGGCTCCCCGTTTCGGTCCAGCGCATATCGCGACTTTCGATAGCCGCTATCACGCTCTGGGTCGTGCCGCCCTGAAGCGCCGCGACCTCGCCGGGCACAGCGCTCTGCGCCTGGTGCAGCATGTCGCTCAGGACGCCGTCGAGATGAAGTTCGGGGGGCACGACGAGAGTGCCGTCAGGATAACGGATCGCGTCGGATGTCAGCAGATCCCGGTCGTCCGCCTGATTGACCTGGTGGATCGAGAGCAATGTCTCGGTGCCGCCGTTCTGATACCCCACAGTGACGATCTTGTGGCTGGTGACCATATAGCCATAGTCGTTATCGACGCTGTCGGGCGCATCGAGGCGATGTGGAGGCGGATGACTCGATGGGAGGATTCTGGCCGGCGGAGTGAAGGGTGTGGGCGTCAGGCTGTGGAGGGCGGGACTGTCGTCGGAGACGTTCGGCGCCCGAAAGAACACGGGTTGCGAAGCCGTTTCATCCGGTGTGATGGGCGCAACGCGATCGTAGAAGCGATCGCCCCCCTCGTCCGACACGACCCGGGACGCTTCGCCGTCATAAGTTTCGCGCGCCCGCATTTCATCAATGAAGACGCGAAGATAGCCGGCAAAATGCCATATCGTTTCGGTAAAGCCGCCAATGTTCATGGCACACTCTGCACTATTGCCTGGCAAGGCCGGTCGCGAGGGCACCAGGCATTGCGTGGGCTCAGGGGCTCACCGGCCCCGAGCAGGGAGCGCGCGGGGAGGCGACCCCGCGCGTCCGAGCATAGCTTGCCTTCCGAGCGTTGGGACGCTCAAAGTGTGCCGATGTCGTGACCTGCGACGGTCAGGTGATCGACGGAGTTGAACTGGACATTTGCGCCCATGGCGATGTGCTGTGTGAAGGCCTCCTGGGTCAGGGCCACGTTGGCAGCAGCCGCGCCGATGCCCGAGTAGCCGTCACTTCCGCCATGGATGTCGCCGAAGCTCGACGATGCTGAGCCACCCGTGGCCGTGGCGGTCATGGAGAAATCGCCAACCGCTTCCGGGATATGGCCTGGACCATAGCAGGACGGGTCGAGCCCACCAGAGTTGAAGTTCACCGACGGATTGGACAGGCTGTCATTGTCGGTGAGGTTGTTGACCTGCGCGATATTGAAGTTGTTGCCGTCATCCGTCGTCTGGGTGACGACGGACGGCATCACGATCGAGTCGTGGATGTCGTGAATCGAGTCGATATCCATCACCCGGTTATCGACGGGTGGCACGAGGGCGCCACTGAGGTCGAGGTCGACCTTTACATTGACAGTGGTGTCGACGGCGGTCTGAACGTGGTTGATGTTCTCGTTGTAGTTGAGGTTGCCGTTCAGGTTGCCATTGGCGTTCAGATTGCCGTTGCCGTTGAGATTCAGGTTGCCGTTGTCATTCCAGACGGAGGTGTCGACGGCCTGCGCGGAGTACTGCGCCTGGCCTTGTCCCTGCCCCTGGCCTTGTCCTTGCCCCTGACCTTGTCCCTGCAATTGGGCTTGAATCTCAGCCTGCGCCTGATCCTGGCTTGGATCCTGCGGGTGATAATCGTTGTTGTTCGGCATGGTGCTTTCCCGTCAAAAAAGGAAAGGCACCCTTCCGCTCGTTGATCGCCGCGTCCCTTCTGCGCTGCGCCGATCCACTTGCGTTGGATGCCATTAGTGCGGAATATTGATAATTTATGTCGAATGAATGTCCCGCCTATCTACGCAAGGAACGTTCTTCAAGATTTCGTACTGGAGACAGCAGAAACCCCTTAATTGACTAAGTCATTGTTTGCGTCTCCCGATATTAATTAGTTGATATAAGTAATAATTTTTCTGAACTATTAGTCTGGTTCGATATTGGGCCAGAGTGTGCGAAATGAAATCTGAGACATATAATTTTATGAGTCATATACTAGCAGATAGGTATAAATTCTGAATATTATTTAAAATTATTGAATGTAATATTCATTATTGGCGAACAATTTCTTTTTGTTGCCTAAATTGATAAATGTCTCAGAAATAATGTGACAATTTGGGGGTTGTGTGCATTATTCCCGATCAGCAAACATCCAACTATGCCCTTGCGGCGTCAATGTATCGAATTATTACCCATTTTCAGACTTTATTGACTTTCAATTACCCATCTGGGACCATGTTTTCGGGTTGGAGGTTGCGCCATGCCGAACGCCATCCGCTTGCAGAACGAGCGCGTCGTCCATTTGTCGCTCGAACGAATGGTCTGGCCTTCCGGACCGGTTTGCCCGCATTGCGGCGAGGCTGCCCGGCTGGGGCGGCTCAACGGCCTGAGCACCCCGATTGGCGCGTGGAAATGCTATTCCTGCCGGAAGCCGTTCACGATCAGGAACGGCACGATCTTTCACAACAGCCATGTGCCTCTGCATGTCTGGCTCCAGGCCCTCTACCTGCTGACGGCGACCCGGCAGAAGATGGGGTCGCAAAGGCTGGCGCAAACGCTGGGAGTTTCCGTCCGAACGGCCTGGCATCTGAAGCAGAAGATTGCCGGCGGCCTCGCGGTTTCTCCGCTGGAGGTGGCCTGCTACGCACCATGGCAGCATGGCGACATGGTCATGCGCTGCGAGTTCCTGGACTGCCAGGTCGATGGCGGCCCAGGCAGCGCGAGTTGCGTCGCGCGTTTTGAACGCTTCATGGCAGCGCTGGAAGGCATCGCAACCGCGGAAACGGACACCTTGTTCATTCAGGCGTTGCGGCGGCTCCTTGCAACCCGGCCGGAGCGGCTGGAAGAGGCCGGCGAGGCGTTGACGGAAGTTCAACTTGAACTCGGCTTGCTTGACGACGAGCCGGCGCAGCCGCGGGTCCGAGCTGCGAGCTTCAGCGGTTTCGGCATGCCGGTCTCTCAGGCCAAGAACTGACCTCTGCGCATATGACGTTCGACATGGTCGTGCCAGAGCTCGTCCAGCGTTCTGCTTCCGGCTTCGCTGGAAGCTGTGCCGAGCGGCTCCATTCCTACCAGTTCGCCCGCCGATGGCCGGGTGGCGTCCAAGGCTTCCAGAAAGGCGAGCGCTCCCATCGACCCTGCGGTGAAGGCCGGGTCTCGGCGGCTGCTCAGAAGACAGATTTCCTCGCCCACAAGTTCCGGGCCGATCCCGGTGAGAGCATTCAGCACCGATGACTGGGCCGAGGCGAGCGCGTGCGTTCGCAGCTCGCCGCATTTGCGTTCGACGATCAGCGTGACCAGGGTCGCAAGGAAACCGAGAATCTGCGGCTGGAGCCAGTCGCCCGCTTGCAGGCCGGCGCCATTCGCGGAAGTCTTCAGAACGAACGGCTCGAGGACGGAGAAGGCAGCCTTGCGCGCTGGTCGGGCTCTCAGAAGATCGAACATGCTGGCTCTGCCGTATCGGAGCCTTCAGGAACGGTGGACGACATGCTTAGGCACAACCGGAACGGGCCATCTACGCTGCCGCCCCGTCCTGATTTCATCGCGCTGGAGCTGGCCGCGCAACGCTCGGCCGAGCAAAGGGTAGCCTTTCTGTCGTTGATAGGCGATCTCAATTTCGCCTGGTCCAACAATGAGAGCATGTTCATCTATGTGCTGATGCTGCTGCTGGACACCGACGAGGCGGCTGCAGCGATCGTCTTTTCCACGCTCAACACGACGCGGGCGCGCCTCGACCTGGCGCAGCGCCTCGCCAAGGTCCGGATCACGGACAAGGGGCTGCGCGCCGAGCTTGACGCGGTTGTCGAGGCCTTTTCTGCGGCAACGCGGCTGCGCAACGATCTCAACCACGCCACCTTCGTCGTCGACGCGAGCGGGGCGATCACACACACACAGAGCATGAAACTGGAGGAGGCCCGGGGCAGGCTGCGTTTCGGCACCCGCCGCCCCGTCGACCAGGCTCGGCTCGACGAGATCGCGGCGGCGACGCAGGAACTCTATGCTCTGAACCGGCGGATCTGGGATCTCCTCCCGCAGCTCGAACGCGGCGTGGCCACGTCCTGACCTTGCTTGGCATCGCTCCGAAAAGTGGAGTGCGGTTTTCGGGAAAGCCGATGCAAACACAGGTGGTTAGACCGTCGGACTGGATATGATATCCGGTCCGATGATCTAGATGTTCAGTCCCGGCATTTGATGGATTGGATCGAGCCTGAATCGTTCTGGCTCTGAAGTCCAGCATTTGCAGATGAACTCGTAGGGTGTGAGCCCCCTAAGGGTCTTCAGCCGGCGGCCGAAATTGTAGGCGGCAACGAAGTCTGTGAGGTGCGCCTCGAACTGGCGATGATCGTCATAGTGGAAGCGCTTGACGGTCGCTTCCTT